>NZ_LR134318.1:3413500-3743000 GCF_900636825.1 Pseudomonas fluorescens
CAAATCGTCAAAGACTACCCGGCGCCCTTCCCTTTGCTGTTGTTGCAGCAGGCCAATCAGGGCCCGGCCACGGCGCGCAATCGAGGCATTTTCAGTGCCGAAGAAACCTTTATCGCCTTCCTCGACGCCGACGACCGCTGGCACCCGCAAAAGCTCGAAAAGCAGCTTGCGCTGTTCGCCGATCTGACCCGGCAAGGGCGCAAGGTCGGCCTGATCGATTGTTACCAGATGAGCGAGTTCGATGACGGCAAACGCCAGCTCGAAGATCGTCGCAAGCACGGTGATCATTTTGCCGATTTCATCCGTGAAAACATGATCAACGGCACCTCGGGCGTACTGGCGCTGCGCGAGACGATCCTGGCCATCGGCGGTTTCGAGCAGAGCCTGCGCTTTGCCGAGGATCGTTTGCTGTGGACCCGCATCGCCGAGCTGGCGGAGATCCACACCGTGCCGCAGATTCTGCATTGGCGCGCGGTCAGCAGTGGCAACATCACCGCGCAACCGCACAAGTATTACCCGCACAAAATCCGTTTCATCGAGCTGTATCTGAGCCGCTACGGCGCGCGGCTAAGCAAGCAACAACGCATCCATTTCGTCCTCGCCAACCATGCCGAATTCCTTAACGCGTTTTCCCGTCGCGGCGACCACACGCGGGTCATCCAGGTGTTTCGGCAGATGCTTGCGCACTCGTGGCAAACGCTGCTGTTTTTCCATGGCAAGCCGACCCTGCGCTACCTCTACGCCCGCTTGAAAACGTTGCGCAGGCACGCCTGAAGCGATCGCCCCTTCTCTACAGGTTCCGCCCCATGGCCAACCATCGACTGATGACGCTGATATGGATTTTCACCGAGAAATTCGGGCTGATTTTCCTTTCGATGATTACCTTCGTGGTCTACGCACATCTGTTGACGCCAACCGAACTGGGCGTCGGCACGGTGATCATTGCCATCGTCGAAGTGGTCGGCATTCTGTTTTCATCGATGCTGGAAGATCCGCTGGTTCGCCTGCAGCGCATGGAAGACAAACATGTCAGCAGCGTGTTCTGGTTCGCGGTGCTGGTCAGTCTCGCGTCGATTGCGCTGATCTCGCTGGGCGTCATGCTGTACACGACGTCTGCCGAGCTGCGCTGGATGACCGCCGTGGCGTCGGTGAAGATTCTGTTCACCCTGATGGCTCGGGTCTACGTCGCGCAAATGCGCCGCAGCGGCAACTTCAAATTGCTCGCCTCGCGCACGTTGCTCGGCAAAGTCGCCGGTGGCCTGGGCGGCGTAGCGGTCGCACTGCTGGGCCTGGGGCCGTGGGCCGTGATTGCCCAGGCGTTGATCATGGATTGTATTTCGGCCGTGGTATTGATGCGCAACGACCCGCGCCGCATCCCTCTGCACATCGACCGCCAAGTGCTCGGCGAAGTGCTGCGCGCGGGCACGCCGGTGGCGATCAATGTCATGAGTTCGCAAACCCTGCAACGCGGGGTCAACGTGATTCTCGGCCTCACCGCTGGCGCCCACGCGGTGGGCATGTTCAACCTGGCGATGCGCATCATCGACCTGCCGCGCTCGGCGATCTACAACGGCTTGATGAGTTACGCGCTGCCGGTGTTCGCCCGGCGCAGCGCCGAACCCGCGCGACTGATCGGCGTGATCGGCGACTCGACCGCCATCAGCGGCTTTGTCCTCACCCCGCTGTTTTTCGGGATTGCCCTGACCGCCAACGACATCATCCTGCTGATCTTCGGCGCCAAGTGGGCCGATGCAATCCCGATGCTGCAAGTGCTGGCGTGCACCGCTGCGCTGGGCAATCTGGCGCTATACGCGACGACTGCGCTGGTGGCGGTGAACCGCACGCACCTGACCCTCAAGGCCGAAGTCGGCACCACGCTGCTGGCGCTGTCGCTGGTCTATCTGTTCGGTGCTCAGCTCGGTGGCATGGCGGCGGCGTGGGCGCTGCTGCTGCGCATGGTGCTGATGACGCCCTTGCAGATTCGCGGCTTGCACGCGGCGATCGGTTATCACTGGCGCACCTGCTTGCAGTCCGGTTACCGCAGCATGGTCGCCTCCTGGGTGATGGTCATGGCCGTGATCTGGACGTCCGCGCATTCGGGCTTGTCCGGGTATCTGCATCTGCTCTGTGACATCGCCGTCGGCACCGTGACCTATGGCCTCGTCTACAGCCTGTTGCACCCGCGCTGGCCGCACGAATTCAAGTTGGTGTTCACCGCCCGCTGACCTGGCTTTTCCCGCAATGGAGCACGTCGTCATGCGCAAAACCACGCTGATCACTGGCGGAGCCGGCTACCTCGGTTCTCACACGGCACTGCAACTGATCGAGGCCGGCCGCTCGGTGCTGATTCTGGACAATCTGAGCAATAGCTGCCGGGAATCAATTGCACGGCTGGAACAACTGAGCCATTCGCGCATCGACTTTATCGAGGGCGATATCCGCGACGCAGCGCTGCTCGAGGAAATTTTCAGCACCTACGACATCGACGCGGTGCTGCACTTCGCCGGGCTCAAAGCCGTGGCGCAAAGCGTGCGACGGCCAATGGATTATTACGCCAACAATGTCGTCGGCACCCTCAGTCTGTGCCAGGCGATGGCGCGGGCGCACGTGTTCAACCTGGTGTTCAGTTCATCGGCGACGGTGTACGGCGAGCCGGCGGCGACGCCGATTGTCGAAGCGTCGGGCACCGGCAAACCGGCCAACCCATACGGTCGCTCCAAGTTGATGATCGAAGAGTTGCTGAGTGATCTGGCGCGTTCCGACTCGCGCTGGAGTATCGCCGTACTGCGCTATTTCAACCCCATCGGCGCCCACCCCAGCGGCCGGATCGGCGAAGCGCCCAATGGCCTGCCGAACAATCTGCTGCCATGCCTTACCCAAGTAGCGATGGGTCTGATGCCGGCGCTGACGGTTTACGGTAACGACTACCCGACGGCGGACGGCACCTGCGTGCGCGACTACATTCATGTAGTCGATCTGGCCGAAGGTCATCTCAAGGCATTGCAGGTATTGCAGGCCGGAGCCGGGCTGCACATCTGGAACCTCGGCACTGGTATCGGTTACAGCGTGCTGCAAATCATCAGCGGCTTTGAAGACGTCACCGGCATCAGCATCCCGTACCGTTTCGCCGAACGCCGTGCCGGTGACGTCGCCGAGTGCTGGGCCGATGTCGACAAGGCCCGGCGCGAACTGGGCTGGAGCGCCCAGCGAGATCTGACGCAGATGCTCATCGACAGTTGGCACTGGCAATCGAACAACCCTCGGGGCTATAGCCCGCAACCGGCGCCGCTGCTCGCGGTCGGCATGAAGTAACCCGGCAGCCGAGGCGCAATCACACGTAAAGGATGACCCATGAGCCGTTATTCCTGGCTACTGCTTGCATTGACTTTGCTGGCCGCGAGTGCGCGCGGGGAGCTTGAACGACCGACCGCCGACGGCCTGGTGTTGTGGCTGGATGCCGACGATCCGGCCGCTATGACCCTCGACGCGCGGAATCAGCTGCTGCGCTGGCATGACAAGTCGACGCACGGCCACCACGTCGAGGTCGACAATCCCAAGGCCGTAACCTTGCCGCTGCGCGTGAGCGATGCGCTAAACGGCCGCGGCGTCGTTCGGTTCAGTGGCACCGCGGCGTTTTTGGGTGCGGCCATCCGCACCGGTAAAGGCCCGGTCACGGTGTTCGTAGTGTCGCGGCGCTTGCCCGAGCAGGCGGGTGGCAAGGCCTGGCAACGCCTGTTCAGTTCGCGCCCGCAATTGGCCGACAACGATAACGTCGCGCCGAACTTCGGCATCAGCGTGCAACAGACCACGGCGTATCCAGCGACCTTGGCGTTTCTGGAAGCCAATGACGTGCCGATCGGCCCGTTCGCCGTGGCGCGCAATGTGGTGGGCACCTCGGAAATCCTCCGTGGCGATGTCGCCGAGGTCCTGGTGTATGACCGCCCTTTCAGCAGCCAGGCCGAGCGCCGCAGCGTCTTCGAATATCTGGCGAAGAAATGGGCGGTTGCCATCCCGCCACAGGTCGACGCATGGACGCGCATCGGCCCGCTGGGGCCCACGCCGACGCCGGAAAACGCCGACCTGCCGCTTTCAGATCAAGCCAACGTGGGGCGTTGGCAGCGCGATACGCGGTTGTCCGATGAATTCAACGGCACGGCCCTCGACCCGGTGCGTTGGCACGTCAACAACGCGACCGGCACCGATTCGCTGGGCAGAAAACCGGCGCTGTTTCTGCCGGAAAATGCCCGCGTCGGCAATGGCAATCTCAATATCACCTTCCGCAAACAGACCTTGCCGGAAAAATACGTGAGCCTGGGCTACAAGGACTACAGCTCGGCCATGGTGCGCACCGAAGAGCGCGGGCTCTACGGCTATTACGAAGCCCGCGCCAAACCGATGAACTCCGCAGGCTCCAGCGCGTTCTGGCTGGCGTGGACGGGCCTGCCGGACAATGCCACCGAAATCGATATTTTCGAAATTGGCGGCAAGACCAAAAACGAAGCGTTCGACCGTCTCTACAACATGAACGCCCACGTCTGGGCCACACCGCAAAGCACCCAGCACCTGAGCGCTGGCAGTAGCTGGGTGGCCCCGTGGCGCCTGGCGAACACTTTTCACGTCTACGGTTTCGACTGGCAGCCCGACACCCTGCGCTGGTACGTCGACGGCGTGCTGGTCAGGGAGGCGAGGAACACGAACTGGCATTTCCCGATGCAAATCGTCTTCGACAGCGAAGCCATGTGGGACTGGTTCGGCGTTGTCGACGATGCCGACCTGCCGTCCATATTCCGCATCGATTATGTCCGCGTCTGGCAGCGCCCATGAGCGACGCCCTGAGTGGATCAGACGGATACCCAACCTCTGCGTACCCGCCGCAAAGCGGTCAATCCATGTCCAGTTCCGCATACGCCGGCCGCTCGGCGCGGGCTAGAGTCGAATCGCCCTGCCACAGGACGTAGACGTCGTTAACTTCTTCTTGCCCGACTTCGTAGGCATAAAATTTCATCCTGACGTGCAGCGGATTTCTGCGCCGGTGCGCCCTGATTTCAGCGGCGTCAGCGTCAGCAAGATCGCCGATACTGATCTTCGCCTTAT
This sequence comes from Pseudomonas fluorescens, assembly GCF_900636825.1. Taxonomy (NCBI): domain Bacteria; kingdom Pseudomonadati; phylum Pseudomonadota; class Gammaproteobacteria; order Pseudomonadales; family Pseudomonadaceae; genus Pseudomonas; species Pseudomonas fluorescens. Next base: position 3,418,595 of record NZ_LR134318.1, read on the forward strand.
TCATGTATCGCGCAACGATATCGTCTTCAATCGACTTCTGATTCGAGAGCAAATGAGTGCCATTGTGGGACGGGAAAGCAACAGCTACGAGCGAGTTCTGTTCAGCGATTTGAATGGCGACCTCAAAAAACGTCTCGACAATGGATGACGCCGTATGCGCCGCGAGCATGTCATCCATTGGATTGATCGCGCGGACAATCAGGCACAGGCCGGTTGGGTGCAATGCCGGGATCGGTTCCAGGCACACCAGCGCCATTCCGGCCAGACGCCGTTGCGTCGGGTCAAACACCACCAAATGAGCCTGCCTGGATTCCTGCCACATTTGCGTATTGTGTTGAGAGCAGAGCACCGCAGCGTGCTTGGCGAAATAAGCAGCGGGATGTTTTGACAGCGTCGCTTCCAGCGCCGTGGACAGGTTTTCAGTCTTCACCTTGACGAACTTGGCTTGCTCCCTGGCGACCCAGCGCAAGCACGTTTCCAGGACATTTTCCCTGACCTGTCTGAACGCTTCGCGCAGTTGCTCGCGGCCGCCGCCAGGCAACGTCTGCGCAGTGACCAAAAGACGGCTGGCAAAAGTCGCCGCGTCTGTTTCACTGAACCCTGCGAGAAAACGCTCGGCATGTTCATTCAGTGCGTCCGGTAGCGTGCTATTGAACAATTTATTCAACTGCTCGAATCGTTCAAAAGCTTGTGCTCCCTCTCCGGCCATCTGCGCGACATCTTGCAGATCTTTCTTGACCCACTGCGCCACTGCCGTGTCCTCGCGAGCTGCCGCGAGCATCACGCCAAGATGTTCGGCCAGGGACCATGGATCTCGTGCAGCATCTTCCAAACGTTTGGCGCGAAGCCCCTTGCACGTCTGGGCAAGGTCCTGATCTCCCCGTTCATGGAAGCGCATGGCATAAGCGGCTGCTCGGCCCAGCCCATTCAAACTCCTGCGCTCAAGCAAACCGTCAAGACGCCGAAAGGCTTTTTCCCACGTCATCGCATAGCGGGGCTCCAGGGTCAGCGCGGCGAGATCAGCCTCTCGCCCGCGCACCTTGGGCCAGGTTTCGAGCACGGTGCCAACCGACGTCCGGTAGATCATGGAAATGGCATCGACCTGCATTTCATTCAACACTGCATCTGTCGGGCCGGATCCGGTCAACAGTTGGTCGATCAGCGGATTGAGCGCCGCCAATTGATCCTCGATCACGTGAGAAGGCTCCCAGGCATTGCGCAGAATGCTTTTCAGCACGACACCCGCGGTGCGGTCGAGAATCTTTGGCAGCACCGTGATCAGGCTGCAAATTTCCTGGGCAAACAGTGTTGCGTAGCGCTCGTCATAGATGGCTCTGGACTCCTCGTCGCGCGCGACGAATCGCTCCCCCAGCACAGCCAGGCAACGCGAGCGGACAACGTCGTGCACCACGCTCTGGTTGCCTGTGACCACGCTGAAATTGTTCCGCGCGTAAGCATCGTCCAGCAGCAGAAGATAAGCGTCATCCATGCGTCCCCACCAACGGAACCCCTGAATGCCTTTGACCTCGTCGTAGTACCAACCGCGTAGCAGGTCAATGCTGCGCAAGCCCTTGCGCTCGACGAGGAATGTCAGCAATCGCCGTCCGAGCCAGGCGATGGACAGTACCTGTTGCAGGTGCACGAAGTGCGGTAGCTCCATCACGCTCAGCAGGTAATCGTAAGCGTCTGTATCAACGCTTTTACTGGCCTGCTGGACCCAGTCGACCACGTCGACCAACACCGCTTTGCGCTCGCCGAGCAGCTTCAGCAGATACTCCAGAAGATGCGTCGAGGTGTTCTTGTAGCACTTTTGAAACTCCAGCACCGCTACGGCAGAGCCGTATCCGTATCGGGCCAGAATCGCCAGATATTCAGGCAGTTTTTCCGGATTCGACAGGTACCCGTCACACTGCGTCAACTGCTGGATCGTCAGTGAATGCGGCGCACCGGCGAGCACATTGATGCCGATTATGGAACTCGTTGGGCTTTCCTTTTGACTGGCCTGCAGGATCAACGACTGGCATTGAGCCAACTCACTGATGCCGGCACCGATCTTTTTCAGCGCCTCGACGTACTCGCTGGACAGCGGATGGTGACTGTCGATCAAGCGGCGAAATGACTTCACATCCTCCACATTGCGTGCGCCAAGGGTGTCGATGACAAACGACCAACCGGCCGTTGGTGTGTCCCAGAGTTTATCGCCGTACACAGTATAGAGCGCGGTCAGGTCTTCAAACCCGGCGCCCTGCACCACCGCCAGATTCGCCGCGCAACGCCGGGCGTTGAAACGCTCGATGTAAAACTCAAAAACGGTTGCGATGCTCTGGCGCTCAATACCGTGATCGCGCAATACGCGAACCAATTGGCGTGATTTCCACAGCAGGCCGTCGCGGCAATGCTCCTGCAAGACTCGCCATTCGTACTTTGACTTGATCCAGGAAAACTCTTCCTTGCGGGTAATCACGCCCTCTTCGATGAGTATCAGAGCCAGTTCGCCGGCCACCTCATAATGGCCATACCGTGCGTATGGTTCGATCTCGGCCAGGGTACGCACACCCACTCGAAAACAGGCGTGCACCCACTCCGGGCTCAGTGAGCGCAATGTCTGCAATTGCGCGAAAGACGGAAGTGGCAGTCGACGCAACGTCAAATCGACACCGCTATCAAACAGCGGAATATCGGCGCCCAGCATGCGTTTGTACCGGCTGTAGAACAGATACTCACGCCCCTCAAAGGTGCCGACCTGATTCATGCGCCGTTGAACCTCGCGCCATGAAATGAACAGCGGTACAAGGATCTGTCCCAGTTTACGGGCGCAGGACCAGCGCTCGACGAGCAAGGGAATGGACGCCGGGATGGCCAGCGCACGCCGGATCATTTGCTCATGATCGGGGTTCTCGAGCATCAAGGCACGGACGCTGTCTCGCACCTTGCCGCGAAACGCGCGAATCATTCTGCGTAACGTGCGAAACCGCGGAACCACTTCAGTGTCGGGGTGAGACCACCGCGTGGCGCTGTCGTCGCGCCAGGACGGGCAGTCTTTCAGGATCCGCTGACGAAAACGGCGGTACTCAGCGCCCATGCAATCACTTGAATCCTTCACGCGTTCTCCTTGACCAGGGTGCAAGCCCACCCTGGGATTGTGCAGTGTCGAAATAGACTGGCGCGAGCGTCACGCGGGCGCAATAAACAAATTCACTGGTGATGACGGCACCTTGACTGCCCTGGCGAACTATTACTGCTGCAACTGCAGCAATGGTCGCTGCTTTTCGACGATATAGGTCGCCAGTTCCGAACCCTTTTCGCTGCCGACATTCCTCGCGACATGAGCCACGCCGGCCGGGATGAACAGCGAATCCCCGGCTTTCAGCGTCACCGGCGCCCGGCCTTCCAGTTGATATTCGAACGTGCCGCTGATGACATAGGCGATCTCTACGCCTGGGTGAGAGTGTTTTGGCGAGGTCACCCCCGGGGCGAAATCGACACGGGCTTGCAGCACTTCGCGGTCAGCCGCGCCGAGATCCTGATGGACCAGATCCGTGCGGCTGAGCCCTTGTTGCCAGTTCATGGACGGCGGTTGCGCGGCGTGAACCAAGCCGACGAGTGTAAGCAGTCCGGTGGCGGTGGCGATTAAAAGAGTACGTTGCATGATGCAGCCCTCAGAACAGTAGTGATGGGAGTCACTACGTTGAGCGCTGCGTGTAAGCGCAATGTGTCGAGATGCCAGGGTTTATCGAGCCACTGTGTCTCGCGGCCTGCCTGATACAGGCCGATACATGGTGCGCGTCATGGCGCGGTCTGCGGCAGGGACGCGATGTCAGCGTTTTGCACCAGGTCGATCAGCCAGCTTCTGAACGCAACAACCTTCTTCGACTCGGCAATTTCCAGTGGCGTCACCAGATAAAAGCCCAGGTCGGATTTCAGCTTGAGCTTGAACGGCGCCACCAGTTTACCGGCCTTCAAATCATCATCGACATAGGTCGAGCGACCGATACAAACGCCCAGACCGTCGATGGCGGCCTGCACGGCCATCATCGCGAGGTCGAAGGTCAGCCGCGTGCCTTCAGCAAGTTTTTTCGGTTGCCCGGCGGCGCTGAGCCACATGTTCCAGTCGTTGCTGGTCATGCCGCTGACCTGCAGCAACGTGTGGTTTGCAAGATCCACCGGCTTCGTCAAGGCTTTGGGGCCGGTGAGCAATTTGGGACTGCACACCGGAAAAATCTCATCGGACATCAGCCAGTCCGCGCGCAGCCCCTTCCAGTCGCCAAACCCGTAGCGAATCGCGGCGTCGATACCGCCCTTGCGAAAGTCCACCAGGTCAGTGGATGCGGTTACGCGCACGTCGATATTGGGAAACGCATCCTGAAACGAGGCCAAACGCGGCAGCAGCCATTTGGAGGCCAATGACACCAGTGTGCTGATGGTCAACACGCTGTTGTTGGTCGACTCGCGGAGCATTTCCGTGGAGTAACGCAGCTCATGGAAGGCCGAGCGGATGCCGGGCAGATAAGCATGCCCCTCTGTGGTCAACGCCAGACCATCCTTGAGGCGCAGAAACAGGCGGATTCCGAGTTCGTCTTCCAGCCGGCGGATCTGATGGCTGATCGCGGTCTGGGTGACGTTCAGCTCTTCAGCTGCTTTGGTAAAACTCATATGGCGAGCAGCCGATTCAAATGCTCTCAATCCATTGAGGGAAGGAATTCTGGCGACCATAAGACAGGCTAATGCTCATGAGATTTTGTCATAAGGTAGCACCCAAGAAGTCCTTTGCAAAATGTTTCACGGGTCGATGATCCTAGCGACGCTTTCGGGCCATATCGGCTACGAAAACGCCCACTCATAGGATGAGATCGCCGTGAATAACGCAGTTGATTTGAACAAAAGCCAGGACGAAAAAGCTCCCCAACTGAAGGCACGCAATGCCTCGCGCATGGCTGAAATCAGCCGCCCGCATTTCGACGCTGCGTACGAAAAGGGTCTGATGGGGGTGTCTTGCCGAGTCCTCGATAACCGTCGCATCGAAATCGCCAACAGCGGCAAGGAAGTGATCGACTACACCCGTTGCGGCTACCTCAACCTCGACAGCCACCCGAAAGTACTCGCCGCCGCCAAAGCCTCGATGGATGAAATCCCGTCGGTGCACTTCTCGGTCGCACGTACGCGTCTCTCGGCTGAGCCGCTGGTGCGCCTGGAACATACGCTGGCCAAGCTGTTCGACGTCAATGGCGTGGTGGTTTTCCCGACGGTCGCCGCCGCCAACATGGGCGCCCTTCCTCTGCTCGCCGCCGGCCTGTTCACCGATGGCGAGAAACCGCTGATCGCGTTCGACCGCTTCGCCCACGTTACTCTGCAGTACCACATCCCGGTATTGCGTGAAGAAACCGAGGTGATCGTGATTGAACACAACGACCTCGAACACCTTGAGCGTCTTTGCCAGAGCGGCCGCAAAGTGGCCTATGTTGGCGACGGTGCCTATTCGATGGGCGGCGCCGCACCAGTGCGTGAATTGCGCGCCCTGCAAGACAGGTACGGCCTGTTCGTCTACCTCGACGACGCCCATGGCATTTCCGTGGTTGGCCAGCATGGTGAAGGCTTCGTACGTTCGCAACTGGACGGTCTGGACGAGAAAACCATCGTCGCCGCTTCGCTGGGCAAGGGTTATGGCGCGGCCGGCGGCCTGCTGATGCTGGGCAGCAAGCACATCGAGAACTCGATCCGTCGCTACGCCCCGACTTACGGTTTCTCCTGCGCGCCAAACATGGCTGCGGTCGGTGCCGCCCTGGCCTCGGCCGAGATCCATGCCACCCCTGAGTTGCACAAGTTGCAGCGTTCGCTGCGCAACAACATCCAGCTGTTCGACAGCCTGATCCCGACCGAAACCAGCGGCAGCGAACTGCCGATCCGCATCGTACGCATCGGCAACGAAGTGGAAGCGATTGCCAAAGGTGAATACCTGTTGCAACAGGGTCATTACACCTCGGTGGTGTTCTTCCCGACCGTACCGCGCGGTCAAGCCGCGCTGCGCATGGCAATTACCTCGGCGCACAACCCGGCGGACATCCTCGACCTGAGTCTGATGCTCAAGAGCAGTGATCACGCAGGCCTCGTGTCGGCGGATCAAGCCGCTGCCGCGTTGGCCATCTGATCGACGTATCCGGGGAGATATTCAGCGTGAAGCGAACGGATCTAGCAGAAAGCTTCGTCACGGCGGTGACGGACTTCGACATCAATACAGCCTCTCTGGGCGACATCCGTGCCCTTCAGGAGCTGGTTTACGAACGTAAAGTAGTGGCGGTGAAAAACCAGACGTTGACCCGCGAGGGCTATCAACAGTTCGCCGCCTGCTTCGGTGAGCTTGAGCAGTTCAAGCTCAAGAGTTATCACGATCCGGCGTACCCGAACATCCTGGTGATCAACAACCGTAACGGCGACGGTGCCGTGGGCGCACGCAAACTCGGCAACATGTGGCACAGCGACTCCAGTTACCTGGCCGAACCGCTGCCATTGACGATGTTGCATGCCCAGCAGATCCCCGAGGCCGGTGGCGATACCTTGTTCGTCGACATGCAATCGGTGTACGACGATCTGCCCAGGGAACTCTACGAGCGGGTGAAAAATCGCCAGGCCGTCCATGACGTGCGCTGGACCTACAAAGTCAAGGCAGACGATGTCGGCGAATCGATCCAGGAGATTTTCAGTCGCCTGGCGCAGACCTTCCCCGCCAGTACCCACCCAACGGTCGCGATCCACCCGCGCACTCAGCGTCAAAGCCTGTACGTCAATCCCGGCTACACCACGCACATCAACGGATATTCGCAAGAACAAAGCCGGGCCCTGCTCGACGAGATTTTTGCCTTTGCCCTGACTTCCGAACGGATCTTCGACTATCAGTGGGAAGCCAACGACTTGTTGATCTGGGACAACCGTTCGGTACTGCACTGCGCCACGGCGCTGCCACGTGATGCGCAACGGGTGATGTTTCGCATCGGCGTCAACGACGGTGCGTTCTTCGCACCCGACGTGGCACAGGAGCATGTCGCATGAGCAAAAAACGCGTATTGATCGCCCATATTCTCGGGGCCGAAGGGAAACGGATGCTGCATGAGCGCGACGACATCGAAGTGGTCGAGTTCCACAACACCTTGGAGCAGAGCCAGTTCCAGGCGTTGCTCGACAGCTACGATGCGGTGCACGGCGTGGTGCTTGGACTGACCCGTTTCGGCGCCACCGAACTGGCCCTGGCGCGCGGACTGCAAGTGGTGTCGCGTATTGGTGTTGGATTTGACGCTGTCGATATTGCGGCGATGTCAGATGCACACATCCCCGTGATGGTCTGTGCCAATGCCAATCACCTTGCCGTCGCCGAACACACTCTGAGTTTCATGCTTGCCTTGGCCAAACGCACCGAAGCGTTGACCGACCTGGTGCGTGGCGGTGACTGGCATCAGCGCTACGACTACCTGCCCAGTGAACTGGAAGGTCGTGAAGTGCTGTTGATCGGCTGCGGGCGGATCGGCAGTCGGGTGGCCACGCTGTGTCTGGCCTTCGGCATGCGCGTCAAGGTCTACGACCCGTATATCGACGAGCAGGACCTGCCGCTCGGCGTGGAACCCGTGGCACAACTCGAGGCTGGCCTGGTGTCGGCGGACTACATCAGCGTGCATTGCCCGAAAACGCCGCAAACCGTCGGCCTGTTGTCGGCGCAGCGGCTGGCCCTGCTTCAACCTCATGCCTACCTGATCAACACCGCGCGCGGCGGCATTGTCAACGAGCAGGCGCTGTATCAGTTGCTGGTCGAGAAACGCATTGCCGGCGCGGCACTGGACGTGTTCCTGCCCGAACCACCGCCGCACGCCAGCGGTCTGCCGAGCCTCGACAACGTGATCTGCTCGCCGCACCTGGCCGGTGTTTCCCGTGAGGCCGTGACGCGCATGGCCGTGCTGGCAGCCGGCAACCTCCTCGATGTGTTCGATGGTCAGCCGAATCCAGACAACGCGGTGAACCCGCAAGTGTTTGAGCTTGCGGCGCGCAAGCCGGTCACGGCCCCGGCCAGCACCATCCCTTTTCCAATCTGATAGTGAGCAATGGAATGTATCTACGTTATCAACTCTTCGACGACCAACGCGATGTGATGATTCTGCTGGCGCGGATCATGATTCTGATCCTCTATGGCTACTTCGGCTTCACCTACGTGACTGACCACGGCAGCTTCGTCACCTACCTGAAATCGGTGGATGCGCCGATTCCTGAGTTCACCGCAATCGTGGCGACCCTTGTCGAATTCTTTGGTGGCCTGGCGCTGCTGTTCGGTTTCTGGACCCGGCCCATCGCGGCGATTTTCGTGGTCTACACGATTGGCACCGGAATCATCGGGCATGCGTTCTGGAACGCATCCAACGCGGCCGACCATCACACGCTGTTCGTGCACTTTTTCAAGAACGTGAGCATTGCCGGCGGTTTCCTTTTCCTCTGCCTCTTGGGCCCCGGGAAGTACTCGTTCGACAAACGTTGATCCTTGCAGCGGCGCGCGGAGTCATCCGCGCGCCGCTTTTTCCGTTTCCAGTGGATACACACAATGAATGAGCAAATTGAACCCGTTGCCGACCTTCGCGACTGGCTGGCCCGCGCCGAAAAAATCGGCGAATTGCAGACCATCACCCAACCCGTCGACCCAGAAGAGGAAATGAGCGCGATCACCTATCTGGTCGCCCGTCAGCCCGCCTCACCCGCCGTGTTGTTTGAGCAGGCCGACTCGCCGTTGGGCTTGCGACATTTATGGAACATCTTCGGGCCGAGTGTCGCGCGCACCGCGATCACCCTTGAGCAGGCAACGGATACGCCAACCATGGAGTTGATCCGGCGTACCAAGGATAAATTGAAAAACAGCATCGCCCCGCTTGAAGTGCGCGCCGACGAGGCACCGATTTACCAGAACACCCTGACCGGCACCGACATTGACCTGACCCGTTTGCCGATTCCCAAGCACTGGCCACGGGACGGCGGCGCTTATGCCGGCACCGCCGATGCCGTGTTCACCCGCGACCTGGAATCCGGCTACCTCAACGTCGGCACCTACCGCATGATGATTCAGGGCCCGCGCGAAGTCGGCCTGTCGCTGGCGCCAGGCAAGGATGCGCTGCGCCACATTCATCAGGCCTGGGCGCGCGGCGAAGCCTTGCCCGTCGCCGCAGCGTGGGGCGTCGACCCCTTGATGATGGTGGTGGGCTCGCAATCGTTGCCTCCGGGTGTATCGGAGTTCGATTTCGCCGGGGGAATCAAAGGCAAGCCGATTGAAGTTGTGCGCGCCAAACATTCGGACCTGTTGATTCCGGCGGCGGCGGAAATTGTCATTGAAGGCGTGATTCGTCCAGGTTCGACTCGCGAAGAAGGGCCGTTTGGCGAGTTCACGGGCTACTACGGCTATAAGGACATCGATTGCCCGCTGATCGAAGTGACCGCCCTGCACTACCGCACCCGGCCCATCCTGACCAATGCCTTGATGGCGGATTTCCCGTCGAACGAGCAGAGCGCGTTTTTCTCGACAATCCGTTCGGCGAAGATCTGGAATGACCTCGACAAGCTCGGTATTCAAGGTATCAAGGGCGTGTATTGCCCGCCGGCGGCTGCCGGTGCATTCGGCATGATCGTGATCAGTCTGGAACAGAAATACGCCGGCCACGCCGCCCAGGCGTTGGCGCTCGCCGGTCAGGTGCCGGGCGGGGCCTACATCACCAAATGGATTGTCGCGGTGGATGAGGACGTCGATCCGACCGACATGAACCAGGTGCTCTGGGCCATGGCGACCCGCGCAACGCCCAGCGATGACATCGATATTCTGCGCAATACCCGAGGCTCACCGCTGGACCCGGCGCAGAACCCTCCGGAAAAGCGTTTCTTCGGCTCCAAAGCGCTGATCAACGCCTGCAAGGATTACCGCAACATCCGTAATTTCCCGACCCGCACATTGCTGCGCGAATCCGTTTACGAACGTGTGCGTGAGCGCTGGAGCAACCTCGGCTTGTCCGGTGAAGCACCTGCCATTACTGCATTCGACAACGCGCTGGATGCTGGTGAATAACCCGCTGATTCGAGCCTGAACAACGTTCCATGAAACACCTTTGGCAGAGGCGCTTTAGCCCCTGCCCAAACCGCTCTTTCACAATCGAACGCTACATCGCAACGATGGGTTGCCTGCTCGCACACTCGCGACCCGGCAACCCATCGTTGACCCATTCGAACGCTCAGCGGACCCGTACCGCTCAGCATTCACTCACCGTATCGACCTCGACGGTGTACAGCCGCAGCACCGTCAACACGCCGGCAGCGAGAAACGCCAAGGCAATGATCGACAACGCGCCACTGGAACGTCCCGTCCCCTCAAGGGTGGCCCCCAGCAAGGCAATGCCGGTCACGCCGCCACATTGCCGGGCGGCGTTGAGTACGCCCGAGCCGACCCCGACCTTGCCGCTCGGCACGCTGGCCAGACATGCGCCGACAATCACCGGCAACGTCGCACCACCGAGGCCGATCAACAGGCCACCGATCAACAGGCTGAGCCGATCCAGGCCATACAACGCCAACAACGCCGCGCCCAGCGCGCCACACACCATGCCAGCGGCACCGACTGTCCGCGCACCGAACAGATTCGACAGACGCCCCGACAGACTGGCCATCACGCCAGTCGCAATGGTCATCGGGATCATCGCCACGCCGACCTCGACCGGGCTGCGACCCTGCCCTTGCAAGGCAAACGGCAACACGAACAGGCTGCCGTAATACGCCAGGGTTTGCAGGAACCCCGCACCGATCGCGGCGGAAAACGTCCTCGACGCAAACAGGTTCAACGGCAACATGGGCTCGCGCTGTTTTTTCTGCGAATAAATGAACGCCGCACCCAACACCAAAGCCATGAGCAACGTCGCCACCACCCAATGATGTTGCCAGCCCCACACAGGGCCCTCGATCAGGGCAAAGATCAACGACACCAACCCCAGCGCCGACAGCGTTTGCCCTGCCCAATCAATGGATCGCGGTTGCACCGGCAAGGCACTTTTGCGCGATAAACAGCAGGCCAGCGCCAACAGACAAAATGGTACGTTCAGATAAAAAATCGAGCGCCAGTTCAACCATTCCACCAGCGCCCCACCGAGCAAAGGCCCGGCCACCAGCGCCAATGCCGAAATGCCGCCCCACAGCGCCACGGCCCGCGCCCGATGCTGTGCATCCGGGAACGCTTCGACCAGCAATGCCATGGAGCCGGGCAGCATCAATGCCGCACCGATGCCTTGCACTGCGCGGGCGCCGATCAGAGCGATCACGCTGGGCGCCAGTCCACAGGCCACCGATGCCAGGGTGAACACCAACAACGCAAACGCGAACACCTTGCGCGCGCCCAAGCGGTCACTCAACGCGCCCGCTGACAACAGCAAGCTGGCGAACACCAATGTGTAGGCACCGGCAATCCATTGCAGGCGGTCCATCCCGGTCAACAAGTCCTGACCGATGCTGGGCAGCGCCACATTCAACGCCGTGACATCCAGCGCCACCATGAACGAACTCACCGCCACGCTGATGAGAACAGGAACCGCCGAGGCCGCTCTGGCCGTCAGCTCCTTTGACTGGACTTCACTCACTTGGCAACACCTCACTGTGTATTCAGGGGCGATCCTGAGGGCGTGCAGGTGCTTCGTAAAATTAAATATCGATTACCCGAGCATAAGAGGAACTACTGAGATGATGAACCTGATGCACTGGCGACTACTGATCGCCGTCGCCGACGCTGAAAACGTATCCCGCGCCGCCGAGCGTTATGGCATTACCCAGTCCGGCGCGAGCCAGGCCCTGACGCAAATGGAGGAAGCGCTGGGCGTGAAGGTCTTCGTGCGCGATCGCCGCCAGACCACCGCGACCGCCATCGGCCAGCAGATCATCGATCGTGCGCGGCGCATGCTCAGCGAATTCGAATCCATCCAGAACCTCGTCGACGCGTCGCGCGGCTGTCATCTGGGGCGAATCAAACTGGCGAGCTTCCCTTCGGTGTTTGCCTCGTTGTTGCCACCGTTGCTGCAAAGCTTCAGCCGCCTGCATCCGGGGATCGAAATCGTCTCGCTCGAGGGCACTGACGAAGAGGTTGAACAGTGGCTGGACAACAGCAGCGTCGACCTTGGCGTGGTGATGAACCCTTGCCCGTCGCGCGGCGCCGTGTTGCTGGGACGTGATTCATGGGTGGCGGCGGTGCCGGCCAGCCACGAGCTGGCACGCAAGTCTTCCGCCAGCACCATCGCCCTCAAAGACCTGGTGGACGAGCCGTTCATTCTCGCCACCGGCGGCTGTCATTTGCACGGCCAGTCGCTGGTCGAGCGTGAAGGCCTGTCCCTCAGTGACATCAAAATCACCGTGCGTGACTGGACCACCGCATTCGCCCTGATCAGTGAAGGCATGGGCATTTCAATCGTGCCGGCCTCGACGCTGCCGGTGGATCGGCGCGGCATGCGCGTGTTCGAGCTGAGCAAACCGATTTACCGCGAGTTCGGTCTGGTCTGCTCTCAGACCGGCGAACGCACGCCATCAGCCCAGGCCTTTTTGAACGAAATCAGGAAGTCGACGCTGACCACCGAAATTCCGATGACCGTGCGCAGCACCGTGGCCAAAGTCGCCTGAGACACCATAAGACGACCTTATGACGGGCGTATGAAATCGTAATTTTACCGAATGGTTACAGCCCACCAGTATGTCTGGACCAAGGTTTACAGCCGTTTCATCGCCAAAGGAACGGCGCCACATCCGGGTAGTCGCTACCCGTATATAAGGAGAGAACATGAAACTGTATTTCGCCCCGATGACCTGCTCGTTGTCCCCGCACATCGTTCTGCGTGAACTGGGCCTGCCCTTCGAACTGATCCGGGTCAACAACAAGACCAAACGCACCGCCGACGGCGTAGATTTCCGCGACATCAACCCCAAGGGTTATGTCGCAGCGCTGGTACTGGACAATGGTGAGGTGCTGACCGAAGGCCCGGCAATCGTCCAGTATCTGGCTGATCTGGTGCCGGGCAACTCCCTCGCACCTGCCAACGGCACCTGGGAACGTTCACGCCTGCAAGAACTGTTGAACTTCATCACCTCCGAAGTCCACGGTGGCAGCGCGCCGTTGTTCAACGCTGACATTCCCGAGCCGACCAAGGAAATCTTCCGCCAGAAGCTGTTCAAGCGTCTGGACTATCTGAACAAGAAACTGGTGAACAAGGATTACCTGCTGATCACCTTCGGCCTGGCCGACGCCTACCTGTTCACCGTGCTCAAGTGGCTGCCATTCTTCAACATCGACGTCAATGACTGGCCGGAACTGGGCTCGTTCATGACTCGTATCGAAGCGCGCCCGAGCGTACAGGCAGCCATTGCCGCCGAAGAGGCCACCCAGCCGGTTTAACTTCGGACCGTCGGAAGCCAGGCCTCCCTGGCTTCTGCCCCACTTCAACTGGATGAAGATCCCATGCAGAAAATAGATCGCGTCCCAAGCGGCCACGCAGGACGGAGCCGTTCCTGCGCATACGCCGACCTTATCTGGACCGTGGCAACCTCCCCCGACACTTCACTGGACATCGCCGGCCAGACCCATCAGGCCCTGAACAGCCTGAGCGCCAGTCTTGCAGGCCTGGGTTCCGACCACAGCCGCATGTTGTCCGCCCTAATTCTACTGGCCGACATGCGTGACAAGCCTCTAGTGGATGAGATCTGGGCGCAATGGATCGGCGACGACCCGCAGCACTGGCCGCAACGCGCCTGTTACGGCGTCGATCTGGGCGGCAAATTACTGATCGAAATCATCGTCACGGCGGTGCTAGGATCGGCAGATGGCGCATAACGATCAGATCGATCTGGTGATCCGTACCTGCGAAGCCCAACGCAGCGCCGCGATGCTCGGTGGTCATCTGGACATTTTCAGCCACCTGTTTCATCCCGACCTGACCTACATTCATTCGAGCGGCGTAATCGACGACCTGAAAAGCTATCTGGAGAAATGTCGCTCCGGCGAGTTCATCTATCACGCCCTGAATCACCAGATCGACAAAATCACCCGGGTGGGCGAGCTGGCTATCGCGTTCGGTGAACTGATCACCACGGTGACCTCCGGCGGGAGCAAAAAACGCCTGCACAACCGAACGCTGACAGCCTGGCAGAAAACCGGTGAGCAGTGGCAGTTGCTGGTGTATCAGGCGACGGCGTTGAAGCCGCCCGTAGTGATGTAAACTGCGGCGCAATTCACTCGCTCACACAAGGGATCGGCATGGCCAACCAAGACATTACCTTCACCCCGGATCCGGACGCGGACTCGATTTCTTCGGACGTCGCGACCTTCAACGGGATCATCGTTTCCACGCAGATTCCAACCCGCGCCGACGGCAGCCTGGAACTGGGCGATATCACCGCGCAGAGCGAATGCACACTGCAAGCGTTGAAAGTCGCGCTGGAACGCGCCGGCAGTTCGATGGACCGGGTCATGCATCTGACGATCTACCTCACCGACATGGCCGACCGCGCCGCGTTCAACGAGGTTTACCAGCGCTTTTTCGCCAAACCATGGCCGGTTCGCGCGGCAGTGGGCGTGGCGTCGCTGGCGGTTGCCGGCATGCGCGTGGAAGTCACCGCCATGGCCGCCAAGGCCTGATCCAGCGTTGAACCCAGCTGCTTGCAGGAGCTGTCGAGTAAAACGAGGCTGCGATCTTCTGATCTTGAAAATCAACTCGGATCAAAAGATCGCAGCGTGCCGCAGCTCATGCAGGCGTGCTCTGGGTGAACAGTCAGCCATCCGGCAGCACGGGCGTGCCGGGCGCGCGTTTCGGGGGTAGAATGCGCGCCTAACCGTGACCGCCTGACTAAAAAAACTATGTCCTTGCCCAAGCATCATCTGGAATTGCTCAGCCCTGCCCGCGATGTAGCCATCGCCCGTGAGGCGATCCTGCACGGCGCTGACGCCGTGTACATCGGCGGCCCGAGCTTCGGCGCACGCCACAATGCCTGCAACGAAGTCGGCGAAATCGCCGAACTGGTGGAGTTCGCGCGCCGTTACCACGCGCGAATTTTCACCACCATCAACACCATCCTGCACGACAACGAACTGGAGCCGGCGCGCAAGCTGATCCATCAGTTGTACGATGCCGGTGTCGACGCGCTGATCGTTCAGGATCTGGGCGTGATGGAGCTGGACATTCCGCCGATCGAGCTGCACGCCTCGACCCAGACCGACATCCGCACTCTCGAGCGTGCGAAATTTCTCGATCAGGCCGGTTTCTCGCAACTGGTCCTCGCTCGCGAGCTGAACCTGCAGGAAATTCGCGCGATTGCCGATGAAACCGAGGCCGCCATCGAGTTTTTCATTCACGGCGCGTTGTGCGTGGCGTTCTCCGGCCAGTGCAACATTTCCCACGCGCAGACCGGGCGCAGTGCCAACCGCGGCGACTGTTCCCAGGCTTGCCGGCTGCCTTACACCCTCAAGGATGAAAAAGGTGGGGTGATCGCCTACGAAAAGCATCTGCTGTCGATGAAGGACAACAACCAGAGCGCCAACATTCGCGCGCTGGTTGAAGCGGGTGTGCGTTCGTTCAAGATCGAAGGTCGCTACAAGGACATGGGTTATGTGAAGAACATCACTGCCTATTACCGCCAGCGTCTCGACGCGGTATTGGAAGACCGTCCGGACCTGGCCCGTGCTTCCAGCGGTCGCACCGCGCATTTCTTCCTGCCCGACCCGGAAAAGACCTTCCATCGTGGCAGCACCGATTACTTCGTCACCGATCGCAAGATCGATATCGGCGCCTTCGACTCGCCAACCTTCACCGGCCTGCCGGTCGGCATCGTCGAAAAAGTCGCCAAGCGTGACATGCAGGTTGTGACCCACGAACCGCTGTCCAACGGCGACGGCCTCAATGTCTTGGTCAAACGCGAAGTGGTCGGTTTCCGCGCCAACATTGCTGAAGCCAAAGGCGAATTCGAAGAAGACGGCGAGAAGCGCTATCGCTACCGCGTCGAACCTAACGAAATGCCCGAAGGCTTGTTCAAACTGCGCCCGAACCACCCGTTGAATCGCAACCTCGATCACAACTGGCAACAGGCGCTGCAAAAAACCTCGTCCGAGCGCCGTGTCGCGCTGAGCTGGCTGGCGCGTTTGCGCGAAGATCAACTACAAGTGACCGCGACCAGCGAAGAAGGCATCAGCGCCAGCGTCAGCCTGAACGGCCCGTTCGGCGTGGCCAACAAGCCGGAGCAAGCGCTGGAACAGCTGCGCGATTTGCTCGGTCAGCTTGGCACCACGCAATATCACGCCACCGACATCAAGCTCGATGCGCCACAGGCGTTCTTCATCCCCAACTCGCAGCTCAAAGCCCTGCGCCGTGAAGTGATCGAAGCCCTGACGGCCGCCCGTGTCGCCGCACATCCGCGGGGCCAGCGCAAAGCCGAAACCAGCCCGCCGCCGGTTTATCCGGACTCGCACCTGACCTTCCTCGCCAACGTCTACAACCAGAAGGCGCGCGACTTCTACCACCGTCACGGTGTGAAGTTGATCGATGCGGCGTACGAAGCTCACGAAGAGCCAGGCGAAGTGCCGGTGATGATCACCAAGCACTGCCTGCGTTTCTCCTTCAACCTGTGCCCGAAACAGGCCAAAGGCGTGACCGGCGTGCGCACCAAAGTCGCGCCGATGCAGTTGATTCACGGCGATGAAGTGCTGACGCTGAAGTTCGATTGCAAGCCGTGCGAGATGCACATCATCGGCAAGATGAAAGGCCACATCCTCAATCTGCCGCAACCGGGCAGCGTGGTCGGCCACATCAGCCCCGAAGACTTGATGAAAACCATCCCGCGCGCTCCGCACTGAGTGGCCGAGGTGCGCGGTGCTTCGGCGCCGCGCGCTTCGACTTCGCCAGGCCTGGGCAAATCGCAGGCATAAAAAAACGCCAACTTCTTGCGAAGTTGGCGTTTTTCGATATATGGCAGGGGCGGCTGGATTCGAACCAACGCATGGCAGGATCAAAACCTGCTGCCTTACCGCTTGGCGACGCCCCTACTGCTCTGTCCAGCGGCTCCGAGAGGATCGCTGTGAGAACGGGGCGCAATTTACCAAGGTTCTTGGCGTTTGTGAAGCGCGGATTGAAATATTTTTTGTTTTAAAACAGAGACTTATTTTTTTCAGCAGAACCGTGTCCAGCGGCCCGGTTTTTTGAGCGTTGTGTATCACAGTGTGTACATGTCCGATACCGATACATCCCCTTGCAACCACAACGATTTTCGACACAGCCCGGATACGTCCCCACGCTCTAATGCACCCATGGTTTCAAGGCTTCTTCCCTTCCCTTGACCAAAGACTTGCACAGGAGACGTCATCATGAAAAAGGCACTGCACTCGCGTAAAACCGCACTCGGTCTGTCGATTGTGGCGTTGTCGCTGTTCGGCGCTGTGACCAGCGTTCAGGCGCAAACCGCTGAACCCGCCGCCATCAGCTATTCCGCGCCCTCACCCTTCGGCCCGTTGAAACACGTGCAGGCCGGCCTGCTCGACGTCGCTTACGCCGAAACCGGCCCTGCCGAGGGCCCGGTGGTCATCCTGCTGCACGGTTGGCCCTACGACATTCACAGCTACGACGAAGTCGCGCCGCTGCTTGCGGCCCAGGGTCACCGCGTGCTGATGCCGTATGCGCGCGGTTATGGCGATACGCAGTTCCTCTCCAAAGACACATTGCGCAACGGTCAACCGGCGGCGCTGGCCAGTGATGTCATCGATTTCATGGACGCGCTGAAGATCAAACAAGCGGTGCTCGGCGGCTATGACTGGGGCGCACGCTCGGCGGACATCGTTTCGGCGTTGTGGCCCGAACGCGTGAAAGCGCTGGTCTCGGTCAGCGGCTATCTGATCGGCAATCAGGCCGCCGGACAAAACCCGCTGCCGCCCAAGGCTGAATTGCAGTGGTGGTATCAGTTCTACTTCGCGACTGACCGTGGCCGCGCCGGTTACGCGAAAAACACTCACGACTTCGCCAAGCTGATCTGGCAACTGGCCTCGCCGCAATGGAAGTTCGATGACGCCACGTTCGAGCGCAGTGCCAAAGCGCTGGACAACCCCGACCACGTCGACATCACCGTGTTCAATTACCGCTGGCGCCTGGGCCTGGTGCAGGGCGAAGCGAAATACGCGGCGCTGGAACAGAAACTCGCAACCGCGCCGTCAATCAGTGTGCCGACCATCACCCTGGAGGGCGACGCCAACGGTGCGCCACACCCGGCGCCAGAGGATTACGCCAAGCGCTTTACCGGCAAATATCAGTTCCGTTTGATCAACGGCGGCGTCGGCCACAACTTGCCGCAGGAAGATCCGCAGGCGTTTGCCAAGGCTGTGATTGATGCGGATCACCTGTAAGAGCCCCTCGCCCTGGCCTCATCCCAGAGGCTGGGGCTATTTGACCAGCCGTTTTTCTTTGGACGGTCTGTAGCCGAAATACGAGCTGTAACATTTGCTGAAATGGCTCGGCGAAACGAATCCGCACGCCACCAGCACTTCCACTTGCGACAACTCGGTGTGCTGCAACAAGCGCCGAGCTTCGGTGATGCGCAGTTCGAGGTAATAGCGCTGCGGCGTGGTGCCGAGTTGTTCTTTGAACAGGCGCTCCAACTGCCGACGCGAGCGACCGGCGTAGACCGCCAATTGCTCCAGTTCCAACGGCTCTTCCAGATTGGCATCCATCAGTTTCACCACCTCACGCAGTGGCGCACTGACGCAGATGTTTTCGTCCGGTTTGATCCGGCGGTAGCGCGACTCCTCAAAGGCCAGAATGTCTTCGATGCCTTCGACCAACGCCTTGCCGTGCAGGCTTTTGATCCAGTCCAGCGCCATGTGAAACGCCCCGGACGGACTCGATGCCGTCAGTCGGTCGCGGTCAATCACGTAAGGTTCGCTGCTGACGTGGGTGGTTTTGGCGATCTCGGTGAGGGCTGGACGGTGTTCCGGATGGATCGCGCAACGATAACCGTCGAGCAGCCCTGCGCGCCCAAGAAACCAAGCGCCGTTCCACAGCCCGGCGAGACTGATGCCCCGCTCCGCCGCCGCCCTGAGCAAGTGGATGAACTCGTCACTGGCGCGCAACTCGGTGCGATAACCGCCGCACATCACCAGCAAATCCAGTTCCTGCAGCGCCGCCAGATCGAGTCGGACATCGGGCCGGATAACCAGCCCCAGATCGCTGACCACCTCGCCCTCCCCCAGCCCGAACGTGCGGGACGCAAAGAGCCCCGGACGCAGCAGGTTCGTGGTGACAACCGTGTCCAGCGCCTGAGTGAAGGCCGGCAGCGAGAAATGTTCCAGCAGCAGAAAACCGGTGCGGGTCAGGCGTGGGTTGTCGGCGCTTTGCTCATTCAGGTAGCGGAGGTTTTTACCCTTCATGCCCCCGCTGAATTGACGTCGTTCGATCAAGTTCTGTTCCATCGGTCTGTTGTTATGCGCCGATAGTTGGCCTGATCCGGCAAAGAGTCAATCACGCCTGCGATCGATCTCTGGGCGATCAGACAATTGTGCTCGATCCAGCACCCAGTCGACCTTCCAGACGACCATGCAGCACGTAGTGTTGATAGCCGCTGGTAAAGCCACCGGCAGCGACGGCAGCGTTGACATCGGCATTCATGCGCAGATATTGCGCCTCGTCGAAATGTTCGGCGCGGACTTCTCCGGCGCGCCCAAGCTTGTCGCTTTCGATGGGCTGTTCGAGAATCGTGCGTCGCTGGAAGTCGATGATGCGGTTGACCGCATGGCTCTCCAGCGGGCCATGATTGGGCGATGCCGAATAAATGTGCAGACCGTTCTTCGCGCAGCGATTGCACAGGTCGACGCAATTGCTCTGCGTGGATTTACGGCTCATCAGTTCCTGGACCGGCATATCCAGGTACTTGCCGACGCTGTATTCACTTTGCTTGAAAATCGTGCAGCACAGCACCGTATTCCCGTTACAGTCGAGCACCAGCCAGTCGTCTTTGAGGGTGCAGGCCTGCTTCGGGTAGTGCTTGACCAGATTTACCAGATCTTCATAAGGCGGCAGCGCCAGCCTTTTCAGGGTGTCCCGATCAGTGTCGGTCACGGAGGCATCGCCTTCGACAATGGCGAAGGTCTTCTCCAGAGGCATCATGACGGAAAAACCGGTGGAGAACTTGAAGCCGAGGCGCTCACTGAATTCGCGCATCAGGCCCTCTTCTTCGAGGTTATCCAGATAACGGTGGTAGTAAACCTCGATGATCGTAGTCAGGCCGTGACGCTGCTTGAGGTCATGCAGCTTGATCATGTTCTGCTTCACCACCTCGATATCACCACCCACATGCCCTTGCGCGTAGGTTTCCTGATAGAAGCCGGACAGCGAGATACGGAAAAACCAAGGGTTGGCCAACATGGCGGTTTCCATGTTCTTGGCCAGGTTGAGGTTGGAACTGATGCCACTCTGCATGCCGGCCGCATTGATGATTTCAACAAACTCACCAATGCGCGGGTGAATCAAAGGCTCGGTCCAGTTGTACAGAAAAATCGACTCGACACCTTCGCGCCGGGCCTTGTCGACAATCTGCTTGAACATGTCGATTTGCATGGCTTTTTTGAAGTTTTCGTTTTCCGAATTCCCCATGGGGCAGGAAGGGCAACTCAGATTGCACGCCCCGACAATGTCGATATACATGTTCAACATCAGTACCGCTCCTTGGGTGAAAGCCACGCCTCTCATCACTGCCGGGGCTTTCGGTCGCCGTTAGTTATTTTTTTGACGCAATTGACATGCCTGCTAGCAATTAATGCACCACATTGGCGGATGCCATCAGCTCAATCACCCAATCGATGAACACGCGTAATTTGCGACTGATATGCCGGTTCGGCGGATACGCGAGGTAGAGCGGCATCGACTGCAGTTGCCAGCCGGGGAACAGCGGCACCAACTCGCCGCGCTCTTCGTGCGCCGCGGACATGTATCTGGGTAGCCACAACACGCCCATCCCGGCAAGGCCTGCCGCCAGATAAGCGTTACCGTCGTCGACCGCCAACACGTGCCGCCCCTTGATTTGCAAAGTCTCGCGGTCGTTGTGCAAGGCATACGGCACGGGCTTGCCCGTGCGCGCCCAGAGAAAACCCACCACGCGATGATGCGAATCCTCCAGTTCGCGCGGGTGTACGGGCGTCCCCTCGCGCGCCAGATACGCCGGTGCGGCAAACACTCCCAACTGAAGATCGGCGAGCTTGCGCGCCATCAACGATTGATCCAGCAACTCGCCGCCGCGCACCACGCAGTCGACGTTCTCATCGATGATATCGACGATGCGGTCGCTGACGCCCATGTCGATCTGGATATCGGGATAGCGGCGATGAAAATCCGGCAGCGCCGGCACCAGAATGTGCCGCGCGAACGGACTTGGTACATCGATCCGCAAGCGCCCCGACGGCACCGTCGCCACTCCGGGCAGACTGCTTTCAGCGTCGTCCATGTCCGCCAGTAGCCTGACCACGCGTGCGTAGTACGCCGCACCGTCAGCTGTGACGTTGACCTTGCGCGTGGTGCGGTTGAGCAACCTGACCCGCAGTCGCGCTTCCAACTGCTGAACCAGCTGGGTCACGGTGGTTTTGCTCATGTGCAGGGTTTCTGCCGCTTTGGTGAAGCTGCCCGCCTCGACCACCCGCGCGAAGGCTTGCATTGCGTCGAACCGGTCCAAGCGACGCCCTCGATTGTTTGGGATTCACAAACAGTGAGCGCCAAGTTTGCGCGTTTATCGCCCGCCTGCAAATACCTACAGTGGAGCCCTCAACTCAAATGAAGGAGACACTTTCATGGCTAAGCGCGACGTCGTATTCCCACCCGCACGCCGTACCCTTTATGAACGCCATCGTTACTCGCCCGCCGTGCGCGCCAACGGTTTTCTGTTTGTCTCGGGACAGGTAGGCAGCACCGAAGACGGCACCCCTGAGCCGGATCTGCAGAATCAGGTGCGCCAGGCATTCAGCAACCTCAACGCAATCCTGCATGAGGCCGGCTGCACGTTTGACGACGTGGTGGATGTCACCGTGTTCATCGTTGATCCACAGGCGAAATTCGAGACGATCTGGAATGTTGTCCTGACGGAGTTCTGGGGCGACGCCCCGCATCCGACCGTGACGGCTGTTGGCGTAACCTGGCTGTACGGTTTCGATTTCGAGATCAAGGTGATCGCGAAGCTGCCTGAATCCTGACAGCTGTCAAAACCGTAGGCGCTGCGGCACGCTGCGATACTCTCATTTCTGATTGTTCCCGCGCTGTGCGGGGGGATGCAGGCCGGGCCCTCCGCGTCCCACAATCAAAAGACCGCAGCGTACCGCGGCTCCTACGCGTACAGGGCGTATAACGTGGCAAAGGTCTAACGCTGGCCTTGGACGCCGCGAATGCGTATAACCTCGCCGTTTCGGCTAACCTGAGCTTGCGCCTCACGTCGCCACTTCAGCTTATTTGATGCTCACGAAACGGAGAATTCCATGCTCAAACGAACCCTGGCACTGACCGCCGGCCTGGCCCTGTCCTTTTCTGCGCTGGTGGCACAAGCCGCCGACGTCCTGCGGGTCAGCGCCATCCCCGACGAGGCGCCGACCGAACTGCTGCGCAAATTCGAACCGTTGGGTGCTTATCTGGAGCAGCAACTGGGCATGAAGGTGCAGTTCGTGCCGGTGGCGGATTATCCGGCGGTGGTTGAAGCGCTGGCCACCGACCGTCTCGATATGGCCTGGCTGGGCGGTTTCACTTTCGTGCAGGCGCGCCTGAAGACCGATGCGACCACACCGGTCATTCCATTGGTACAGCGCGAGCAGGATGCGCAGTTCACCAGCAAATTCATCACGGCTGATCCCAACGTTAAAAGCCTCTCCGACCTGAAGGGCAAGACGTTTGCCTTTGGCTCGGTCTCGTCCACTTCGGGCAGCCTGATGCCGCGTTATTTCATGCTGAAAAACGACGGGATCAAGCCCGAAGCCTATTTCAGCCGCGTCGCCTACTCCGGCGCCCACGACGCCACCGTTGCCTGGGTGCAGGCCGGCAAGGTCGATGCCGGCGTGCTCAACGCCAGCGTCTGGCAAAAACTGGTGGATGCCGGCAAGGTCGACACCAACAAAGTCAAAGTCTTCGCGACCACCCCGACGTACTTCGACTACAACTGGACCGTGCGCGGTACGCTTGATCCGGCCATCGCGGCGAAGATCAAGAAAGCCTTCCTCGACCTCGACCCAGCCAATCCTGAGCAGAAAAAGATCCTCGATTTGCAAGCCGCCAGCCGTTTCATCGACACCAAACCCGAGAACTACAAGGGCATCGAGGAAGCCGCCCGCGCCGCCGAATTGCTGAAATGACCCTACGCCTCAACCAGGCCAGCCTGCGCCACGCCAACGGAGTCGATGCCCTGCGTGGTGTCGATTTGCAAATCGGCGTGGGCGAACAGGTGGCAATCATCGGCCCGTCAGGAGCCGGCAAATCGAGTCTGCTCAATCTGCTGGCCACCGCGTTGCGGCCCAGCAGCGGCGAGAACGAAATTCTCGGCGAACGTGCCTGGCACCTTTCTGCCCGCCAACGCCAACGCCTGCGCGCGCGGATCGGGCTGGTGCACCAAGCCCCGCCGCTGCCGCCGCGGCAACGGGTGGTCACCGCGGTGCTGGCCGGCAAGCTCGGCCAGTGGAGTCTGGGCAAAAGCCTATTGAACCTGCTGCACCCGATCGACGTCGCCGGCGCACGCGCGGCACTGGCGCGGCTGGATCTGGGCGACAAGCTGTTCGCCCATTGCCAGCAACTGTCCGGCGGTCAACTGCAACGGGTCGGTATCGCCCGCGTGCTGTATCAGGCGCCGGAGATTCTCCTGGCGGATGAACCGGTGTCGGCGATGGACCCGGTGATGGCCGCGCATACGTTATCGATCCTGTCGCGCCACGCCTACGAGCACAACGTAACCCTGGTCGCAAGCCTGCATGCGGTGGACCTGGCGTTGTCGCACTTCCCGCGCATCATCGGCCTGCGCGACGGGCAGATTCTCTTCGACAGCCCTTCCGAACACGTCAGCCAAACGATGCTCGACGCGCTGTATGCCAATGAAAAACTGCAATCGCCGACCGTGGCGGTGGCGCCTTTGACTGTGCAGATTCCACGATGCTGAGCGCTGATTCACGGGACCCGGCGGCGTGGCCTCGATTAGTCCTGACGGTGCTGGCGGTTGCCCTGTTGTGGCCGGGCGTTCAGCTCAGTGAGTTGAATCTGGGCGTACTGCTGCCCGGCAGCGATAACGAAATGGGCCGGTTTGTCGCGCAATTCTGGCCGCCGGCCCACGACGCGGCGTTTCTCGGTTTACTGCTGACCGCCACTTTGCAAACGTTGGCGATTGCCACTGCCGGCATGGCCCTGGCGTTATTGCTGGCAGTGCCGGCCAGCCTGATCGCCAGCCGCGCCTTGTCGCTCTCCGCTGCATCACGCAGTGGCGTGCCCAGTCGTGTGGGCCGTCTGTTGCGCTGGCCGGTGCGTGGCCTGCTGATATTTCTGCGCAGCGTGCCAGAAATTGTCTGGGCCCTGCTGTTCGTGCGCGCGGTCGGGCTTGGACCGGCGGCGGGCGTCCTGGCGATCGCGATCACTTACAGCGGCATGCTCGGCAAGGTCTACGCGGAGATTTTCGAGTCCACCGATCAGCGCCCGGCGCACGCCTTGTTGCAGGCTGGCGCTGGCCGACTGGCGGCATTTGCGTACGGCACGCTGCCCAATGTCGCGGCGGAGTTGCTGTCGTACACGGTGTATCGCTGGGAATGCGCCATTCGCGCATCAGTGGTGATGGGATTTGTCGGCGCCGGGGGCTTGGGTCAACAGATCGATTTGTCCATTCGCATGTTCGCAGGCGGTGAAGTCGCGAGCATGTTGCTGACGTTTCTGGTGCTGGTGCTGGCAGCCGATCAACTCAGCCGCTTGCTGCGCTGGAGGCTGACATGAATCGTCTGATCAACCTGCTGCTGCTTGCTGGCATCGGCGTAGCAGTCCTCGCATCGTTCGCCTATCTGGGCCTGGATCTTGGTGAAATGGGCAGCGCTGACAGCCTCAAGCAAATGGGTGCGTACATTCAGCGCTTTCTCAGCCCTGACCTCAGCGCCGGTTACCTGAAAGCCATCGTTCACGGCTCGATGGAAACCCTGGCGATGTCGGCCCTCGGAACGTTGCTCGCCGCGGTGTTCGGCATCCTCATCGCCCTGCCCGCCGCCGGGCGTTTCGGTTGGCCGCTGCAGAGCGCGTCGCGGTTGCTGCTCAACGGTCTGCGGGCAATTCCGGAGCTGGTCTGGGCGGCGCTGATGGTGCTCGCCGCCGGCCTCGGCCCCAACGCCGGCACCCTCGCCCTCGCCCTGCACACCACCGGCGTGCTCGGCCGATTGTTCGCCGAAGCTTTGGAAAACACTCCGCCGCAACCTGCCGAAGCCATTCGCTTGCAGGGCGGCAATCCGATTCTCGCGTTCTGCTACGGCACCTTGCCCAATCTCGCGCCGCAACTGCTTGCCTACATCCTGTATCGCTGGGAAAACAACATCCGCATGGCCAGCGTGCTGGGCTTTGTCGGTGCCGGCGGGCTTGGGCAGATGCTCTATGTCAGCCTCAGCCTGTTTCAGGAGGCGCAGGCCAGTACGGTGATTCTGGCGATGCTGGTTCTGGTGTTCATGGTGGACTGGCTGAGTGCCTGGAGCCGCCAGCGCTGGGTGAAGGCGTAGGCGTCAGTGGATATCTGGCAAAAGCTGATTATGCTCAAGGAAACCTCGCACCTGTGCGAGGCGGTCAGACTGTGCAAGTTTCACGCGAACGCAAGGGCGGCATTTGCCACAAGGCCAGAGTGCGATAAGCAGTAATGGGGGACTCCGGCCTACAACAATAAGCACGACGGAGAACACCCATGGCCACAATCGACACAGCATCCACCGGCAGTCCACCGCGCAGCGGCGGCATCACCAAGGAGGAGCGCAAGGTTATCTTCGCCTCCTCGCTCGGGACGGTTTTCGAGTGGTACGACTTTTATCTTTACGGCTCACTGGCGGCGATCATCGCCAAGCACTTTTTTGCCGGCGTCAACGAGACCACCGCATTCATCTTTGCCTTGCTCGCCTTCGCCGCCGGTTTTGCAGTGCGGCCGTTCGGTGCCATCGTGTTCGGTCGGCTCGGCGATATGATCGGGCGCAAACACACCTTCCTGATCACCATCGTCATCATGGGCGTCTCGACAGCGATCGTCGGTCTGCTGCCCGGCTACGCGACCATTGGTGTCGCCGCGCCGGTTATTCTGATTACCTTGCGTCTGCTGCAAGGCTTGGCGCTGGGCGGTGAGTATGGCGGCGCGGCGACCTATGTTGCCGAACACGCACCGCGCAACAAACGTGGATTTTTCACTTCATGGATTCAAACCACCGCGACCCTCGGTCTGTTCATGTCGCTGCTGGTGATTCTTGCCTGCCGCACCGCGCTGGGCACTGAGGCGTTCGAAGCCTGGGGCTGGCGGATTCCGTTTCTGCTGTCGATCTTGCTGCTGATCGTCTCGGTGTACATCCGTTTGCAACTGAGCGAGTCGCCGGTCTTTCAGAAAATGAAGGATGAGGGCAAGGCGTCGAAAGCGCCGCTGACCGAGTCCTTTGCGCGCTGGGACAACCTCAAAGTGGTGATCATGTCACTGCTCGGCGGGACCGCCGGGCAAGCGGTGGTTTGGTACACCGGGCAGTTTTATGCGCTGTTTTTCCTGCTGCAAACGCTGAAGATCGATCCGCAGACCGCCAATCTGCTGATCGCCGGCTCATTACTGATTGGCACGCCGTTCTTCGTGATTTTCGGCAGTCTGTCCGACCGCATCGGACGCAAGCCGATCATCATGGTCGGATGCATTCTGGCGGCGCTGACGTATTTTCCGATCTTTCATGCGCTGACCCAGTACGGCAATCCCGACGTGTTTATCGCGCAGGAAAAGAACCCGGTGAAGGTCATCGCCAATCCGGACCAGTGTTCCTTCCAGTTCGATCCGGTGGGCAAAGCCAAATTCACCAGTTCCTGCGATCTGGCGAAGACCCTGCTGGCGAAACGGGCGATTCCGTACGAAAACGTCAGTGCCGAGCCCGGCACCGTGGCTCAGGTGCGAATCGGCGACAGAGTCGTCGAGAGCTTCGAGGGCAGCGCTCTGCCGGCCGCCGACTTCAAGACCCGCAACGATGCGTTCACCGCTAATCTCGGCACGGCACTGAAGGAAGCCGGATACCCTGAAAAAGCCGACCCGGCGAAGACCAACTACCCGATGATGCTGCTCCTGCTGACCATTCTGGTGATCTACGTGACCATGGTTTACGGGCCGATCGCCGCGTGGCTGGTCGAACTGTTTCCGACACGCATCCGCTACACCTCGATGTCATTGCCGTACCACATCGGCAACGGCTGGTTCGGCGGGTTTCTGCCGACAGTGGCATTCGCCATGGTTGCGGCGACCGGGGACATCTACTACGGCTTGTGGTACCCGATTGTCATCGCAGTCATGACCGCGATACTCGGCACCTTCTTCCTGCCGGAAACCAAGGATCGCGACATTCTCAAGGATTGAGGTTCGATGTAGGCCGAATCGCTTGCAGAGCAAGCTCCCACAGGAATTGGCGGGAAGGGATGGATTTAATGGCCAACCCAATAACCTGTGGGAGCCAGCCCTGCTGGCGATGGCGGCTGCGCGGTCGGCGGAAATTCACACCTCGCAAAAATATCGAACGCCTGCCAGCGCACCGCCTCCAATGGAGACATCAATGGAGGTTAACGCCATGCATAGCGAAGACAAAACAACCCCGAACGCCCCACCTACCGACACTGCCGGTAAACCGGTGAATGTGGTCGAGCGAGATCTTCAAGATCGCGACGATGACACCAACGGTGTGGATCAAGTCATCACTCCGTCCTCCACCCGCGTCAAAGAACAGGACGCCGAAGAACTGCAACGCAAGGTCGATGAGATCGAGCGCAAAGTTGCGGACGGGAATTGACCGGCAATTGACGAACGCCCTCACCTTTTCTGGCGAGGGCAGCGTCTGATCAACGGCTATTGATGCGCGACGCTTTACCGCACATGCCCCTGAATGAGCGCTTCGCTCGCCAATGCCAACGCGTTACCCAGCGCAGCACCGCTGGCGGTGTTATCGAAAATGCACCAGGTCGCGGCTCCTTGCGCCCCTGACGTCTGCAAAGCCTGCGCGAGCTGATTCAGGTACGCCGCGTCATAGGCGCTGTGGTAAATCCGCGGTGAACCATGCAACCGCCAGTAGCGGATATTCTGCCAGCCCACAGGCGATGAATCGGTGCTGATACGCGAGGGATCGACCACGGCTTGAGCGATGCGAAAAGCCGTCAGCATCGATTCGGCGTCCACCCACGTTTCGTGGCGCGGTTCAAGCACCACGGCGCCGTCGAAGCGCTCGCGCAATGCCACAAAAAACGTGTCCGCACTCGCCGCGTCGAACGCCAGGGACGGTGGCAGTTGCAGCAAGAGGCACCCGAGGCGATCACCCAAGCCGCCGCACTGCCCCAGAAATTCATCCAGCGCTGATTCGCAATCGACCAAGCGCATGTCATGGCTGATCTGCTTGGGCATCTTCACCGAAAAAGCAAAATCCCCGCGCACCGATGCGGCCCACCGCTCATAGGTCAGGCGGCGATGTGGACGGTAAAACGAGCTGTTGATTTCCACACTGTTGAGCCGCCCGGCGTAGCGTTGCAGGTGCGTGCCCTCTGCGGGAAATACCGGCCAGTATTCCCGCCCGAGACTCCAACCGGCACAACCGATGTAGATCACCCGATCTTTCCCCAATCCTCCCGTGTAGGAGCTGCCGCAGGCTGCGATCTTTTGATCTTGATCTTGATACTGATACCGAAAAGATCGCAGCCTTCGGCAGCTCCTACAGGGTTATGCGTTTATAGATGGTTATTTTTTCCCGGGCAGCACCGAGGCGAGGACTTGCTTGGCGGTCTGCACAATGACACCGGACTCATCCGGATCGCCTTTGAGCAACGTCGTCGCGAACTTCTTCGCCTGCTCGAGCTTGATGTGCGGCGGCAACGGCGCCACGTTCGGGTCGGTCTTGAATTCGATCAGCACCGGCACGTCCGACCCCAGCGCCTGCTCCCAGGCCGCGGCCACGTCTTCTTCGCGATCAACGAAAATGCCCTTGAGGCCGATGGAAATCGCGAACAGGTGATACGGCACATCGGGGATGCTCTGCGAGGCTTCGAATTTCGGATCGCCCTCCATCACTCGCTGCTCCCAGGTCACCTGGTTCAAATCCTCGTTGTTGAACACTGCGCAAATCCATTTCGGGCTGGCCCATTGGCGCCAGTATTTGGCGACGGTGATCAACTCAGCCATGTTGTTCATTTGCATCGCGCCGTCACCCACCAGCGCAATCACCGGTCGCTCGGGATAGGCGAATTTGGCGGCAATCGCGTAAGGCACCGCAGCGCCCATCGAGGCCAGACCACCGGACAACGAGCATTGCATGCCGCGGCGAATTTTCAGGTCGCGGGCAAACCAGTTGGCACAGGATCCGGAATCACTGGTGATGATCGCCTGATCCGGCAGGCGCGGTGACAATTCGTACACCACCCGTTGCGGATTGACCGGATCAGCCTTGGCCAACGCGCGCTTTTCCAGGGTTTTTTCCCAGCTACCGCGCCAGCCTTCGATTTTTTTCCGCCACTTGCCGGAAGTTTTTTGCTCCAGCAGTGGCAGCAATGCCTTGAGGGTTTCCGCCGAGTCGCCGACCAGATTGACTTCCATCGGATAACGCAGGCTGAGCATGTCAGGCTGCAAGTCGATCTGCACTCCGCGCGCCTGCCCCTCTTTGGGCAAGAATTCGGCATACGGGAATCCGGAGCCGATCATCAGCAAGGTGTCGCACTCGGTCATCAGTTTGTAACTCGGCTCGGTGCCGAGCAGGCCGATGCTGCCGGTGACCCAGGGCAAATCATCGGGCAGCGCGGCTTTACCCAGCAGCGCTTTGGCGACGCCGGCACCGAGTTTTTCGGCAATGGCGATCACTTCGTCGGTGGCTGCCAACGCACCGGCGCCGACCAGAATCGCGACCTTTTCACCGGCGTTTAGAACATCCGCCGCGCGTTGCAGATCGGCCTCGTACGGCAAAACTTTCGGCTTGGTGTAGCCGACGCCGGAATGCGCAGTGCCGTGGGCTCGAGCGGGCGGTTGATAATCCAGATCCTGCAAATCGTTGGGCAGGATCAACGCTGTCACGCGGCGCTCACCGACCGCCGTACGCACGGCCCGGTCGAGCAGATGGCGCACTTGCGACGGCTCTGTCGCCTGCTGCACGAAAGCGCCGGCGACATCCTTGAACATCGAGACCAGATCGAGTTCCTGTTGATAGTGGCTGCCCAGCGCAGTGCGCGCCTGCTGACCGACGATCGCCAGCACGGGCATGTGATCGAGACGCGCGTCATACAGGCCGGTGATCAAATGCGATGCGCCGGGGCCGGAGGTGGCGATGCACACGCCCAATTCGCCGGTGAACTTGGCATGCGCCGAGGCCATGAACGCGGCCATTTCCTCATGCCGCGCCTGAATGAATTCGATCTTGCCCTTGGCTCGACTCAACGCGCCGAACACGCCATTGATGCCATCGCCCGGATAACCAAAAATTCGCGTGACGCCCCACTCGCCGAGCCGCTCAACCAGAAAATCGCCCACTGTCATCGTCATTGTTTCTCGCCCCTTGTCGCTGAATGGCGTCTGCCCGGCAACTCAGCCACCGGACGGTGTAAGGGTCTGGACAGTCGGCGGGACGGCGAAGTTTCGATTGATTTATCCGCAGGCGGGTAACGAGCGATGCCGCTGTCTCCCGCCCCGCAGCGAACAGCCTTTTATCTGGTACTTGCCGATTTGTCTGAGGCCAACGCCGTGGCGCGCGGTCGATTGATCAACCACTGACGGAGGAAACAAGATGAGCGACGTAGAGACTGTGGCGCTTGAACGCAACGATTGGGTGCCCAACAACCCGCAATTGCCAGTGCTGCTGTATCGCCAGGCGATTGCCATTGAGGGCGACGACCCGGCGGCACTGTTCGAACAAAGGTTCAGCGCCAACGGCTGGCCGCCGCAATGGCGCTACCACGTTTACGATTTTCATCACTATCACACCCAAGGCCACGAAGTGCTGGGGGTGGCGAGCGGACATGCGCGGCTGATGCTCGGCGGGCCCGATGGTCACGTGGTGGATGTCAGCGCTGGCGATGTGTTGCTGCTGCCGGTTGGCACCGGGCATTGCAGCCTGAGTTCCAGCGTCGACTTTCTGGTCGTCGGCGCTTACCCGCCCGGCCAGCAGGGCGACATTTGCACGGAAGCGCCAAGCCCGGCGCAACAGGCGAATCTCGATAAGCTGCCGCTGCCCGAGCAGGATCCCGTGCAGGGTTCGCAAGGTGCGCTGAAGCAGCATTGGCGCCAGTGATCGTCAGCGTGGCGGGTGCACGGTCAGTGCCACCAACCTGATCACAATCGGCCTGACCACAAGGATGCACAGGAATGCGACAGGCATCGCCAGTTTGTAGGCGTGCAAGGCATTATTCAGATAATCGTTATGAATGCCGGCATTGGCGGCGGTGATCACCAGCGACATCAGAAACGCCATGATCGCCGCCATGTAGAACGCGAAAACATAAGGCGTGGCGCGCGGGGACAGCTTGCGCCGGCGGAACAGAGCGGCTTCGGTCGTACGTTGATCCATGGAATATTCCCAACCGTTGACAAGGAGCCAGCACTCTAACAACGCGGTTAGGCTGCCACTAGACGCGCAAACGTTGCGGCTTTATAAAGCAACCCTTACGAATCCACCTTTTTTGGCGGCATGGATGAACCTGTTAGCGGCGATTGCCAGTTTTATCAAAGTGGTCGAATCCGGTTCGATCGTTGCTGCTGCCAAAGCGTTGGGCGTCAGCGCGGCGGCAGTCAGCCAGACGCTCAATCGCCTGGAAACGCACCTCGGCGTGCGCCTGCTGCAACGCACCACGCGCAGCATGGCGCTGACTGAACCCGGCGCGATCTATTACGCAAAGGTCAGGCAAATCGCTGCTGATCTGGAATCGGCGCAAAGCTCGATCACTACGAGGGATGGCGCGTTGCAAGGTCGCTTGAGCATTGCTTCGACCCGCGCATTCGGGCGCCATGTGCTGGCGCCATTGATAGCCGAATTCACGCTGCGGCATCCGTCGCTGCTGATCGAACTGTCGACCACGGACGGCAAGATCAACCATATCCAGGACGGCATCGATCTGAGCCTGCGGATCAAGCCGCAACTGGAAGACGGCATTGTCGCGCGCAAGATCGTTTCGTTGCCGTTCATCCTGTGCGCCTCGCCGGCCTATCTGGAACGCGCCGGCTCGCCGCAATCGCCGGATGAACTGCAACATCACGCCTGCCTCGCCTTCCGCTACCCACTGGACGGGCGTTTTCTGCGCTGTGGTTTCTTGCGCGATGGGCAACGCTACGATGCCAATCTCAACGTCACGGCGATCAGTGATGACGTCGACGCGCTGGCACACATGGCAGTCAATGGCGCGGGAATCACCCGGTTGGCCGAGTTTGTTGCCGCACCGTTTATCGAACGCGGCCAATTGGTGCCGCTGTTCGAGGCCAGTGCTGTCGTTGAGCCCATGGACATTTTCGCCTGCGTGCAAGAGCGCGCAGCGCTAAACGCCAAGGTCAGAGCGTTCCTGGATTGTCTGACGGAACATTTGGCCCAGCGTTGGCCGATGGTGCGCGCAGCGCTGCCCGCTAGTGGCGACGAGCGTGGCGCTGAAGATATTCGCCAGGCCAACCCTGCAAAGTAAGCTGGCATGCGTGAGGATTTTTCCTTACGGTGAGGGTCTGTTCTCAGCCTGCCAACGATGAGGTCCGTTTCATGAGCAAAGCGTCTTACGTTCCGCCCAAGGTCTGGAAAAACAACGCAGCGTCCGGCGGCCAGTTCGCCAGCATCAACCGCCCAACTGCCGGGCCGACCCACGACAAAGACCTGCCGGTTGGCAAGCAGCCCTTGCAGCTGTACTCGCTGGCGACCCCGAACGGGGTCAAAGTAACGATCATGCTGGAAGAGTTGCTCGCGCTTGGCCACACCGATGCCGAATACGATGCCTGGCTGATCCGCATTGGCGAGGGCGATCAGTTCTCCAGTGGCTTTGTCGACATCAATCCCAATTCGAAAATCCCGGCACTGCTCGACCGCAGCGTCGAGCCGCCGATCCGCGTGTTCGAGTCCGGTTCGATTTTGCTGTATCTGGCGGAAAAGTTTTCCGAGCTGCTGCCCAAGGACCCGGCCGGTCGTACCGAAACCCTCAACTGGCTGTTCTGGCAAATGGGCGCGGCGCCTTATCTGGGCGGCGGCTTCGGCCATTTCTATGCCTACGCGCCGGAGAAACTCGAATACCCGATCAACCGCTTCACCATGGAAGCCAAACGTCAGCTGGATGTGCTCAATCGCCGTCTGGCGGAGAGCACCTATCTGGCCGGCGACGATTACACCATCGCCGACATCGCCGTCTGGCCGTGGTACGGGCAACTGGTGGGCAACAACGTGTATTCAGCGGCGGAGTTCCTTGCGGCGCACGAATACACCCATGTGCAGCGCTGGGCCGAAGCTATCGCCCAACGGCCGGCGGTGATGCGCGGGCAGCGCGTCAATCGCACTTGGGGCGAAGAAGCGAGTCAGGTGCCGGAGCGGCATCAGGCTGACGATCTGAACTGAATTAACCTGCCGATACGCCAGCCCACATCGGCAGATAGCATCCACCTGCGTACCGGTCCAAAGCTCATTTGACCGGTACGCGGGGACCTTATTTCTCCCGCACCAGATCCCCTTTCCCCGTCCCCGCCATGCGGTACAGCGCTCATTCCGCGTGCGCGCAAATGTGAAAAAAATGTTAACTAACTGAGTTGTATAGCTTTCTTACCGGTAACTATTCTGACATGCTAATGAGAACACTTCTTACACGCATATGCATCAGATTCGTTTTGGTTACTTTTGGGGAAGCAGATTGATGTCGTTTCAGACCATTCACCGCCGTTCGAACCTTTCACCTAACCTGCTCGCACTGGCCATTTGCCTGGCCAGCGCCGCACCTGCGCTTGCCGAGGACACCGCGCCGGCAACGCTGGAGCTGGACGCCACTCAGATCGGCGCCACACAGATGAGCAGCACCACTGAAGGAACGGATTCCTACACCACCGGCCCGATGCAGACGGCGACGAAATTGCCACTGACCATGCGCGAAACGCCTCAAGCGGTGACGGTGATCACCCGTCAGCGCATGGACGATCAGAACATGACCAGCATCAATGACGTGGTTCGGGCGACGCCGGGGCTGTTCCTCAGCCAGTCAAGCGGCCCAGGCCGGCAGACTTACAGCGCCCGTGGTTTCGACATCGACAACATCATGTACGACGGCTTGCCAAGTTCTTACTCGCCGTTTTCGATGCCGGTGCAGCCAAACCTGGCGATGTTCGACCGCGTTGAAGTGGTCCGCGGCGCGACCGGTCTGGTCACTGGCGCCGGCAACCCTTCGGCCGCGATCAACCTGGTGCGCAAGCGCCCGACGGCAACCCCGCAAGTGACACTCACCGGTGCCGCTGGCAGTTGGGACGATTATCGCGGCGAGATCGATGCCTCCGGCCCGCTCAACGAAAGCGGTACATTGCGCGGCCGGGTGGTAGGTTCTTATCAGGGCGCCGACAGCTTTCGCGACAAAGAAGAAAACGATCACGGCCTGTTCTACGCCATCGGTGAAGCCGATCTGAGCGAGAGCACCACCGCGACTTTGGGCTTCTCCCGTCAAAACGAGCAGACCAACTATTTCTGGGGCGGCTTGCCGATCGGCACCGACGGTCACCACCTCGACCTGCCCCGCTCCACCTACCCCGGCACCGACTGGGAAAACCGCAAGCTGCAGATCGATACCGTGTTCGGTGAAATCGATCATCGCTTCGATAACGACTGGAAACTGCACGTCGCCGGTTCGTCCTCGACACTCAACGGCGAGTTCTCTGGCACTTATCTCTCGCGTTACGCCGGCCCGCTGGAAACCACCGCTTATCAATCCCACAGCACCGACAAGCAAACCGCGTTCGACGCCTTTGCCAGTGGCCCGTTCGAAGCTTTCGGTCGCACCCACGAATTGGTCGTCGGCGCCAGCAACCGCGCTTTCGATTCGACTTCAAAAGAATACGATCCGTACACCACCGCATGGCCGATCGGCGCGCCGAAGCCAGACTTCGTGCGTGACGGCAAGACTCGCAGCGTCACAACTCAGGATGCGTTTTACCTGACGACCCGTTTGAGCCTGGCCGACCCGTTGACCCTGATTCTCGGCAGCCGTCTTGATTGGTACGACTATGATGACCGCAGCGGTGACGGCGACTATAAAGTCACGCGCAACCTGACCCGTTACGCTGGCCTGATCTACAAACTCGACGATCACCACTCGGTTTACGCCAGCTACACCGACATCTTTACTCCGCAAACCCAGAAGGACATCTCCGGCAAGCTGCTGGAGCCGATCGTGGGTGAAAACTACGAGGTCGGCATCAAAGGCGAGTACTTCGATGGCGCTCTGAATGGCAGTGTCGCGGTGTTCCAGATCGACCAGACCAACCGCGCTACCCTCGCCGAAAACCAGTTGGGTTGCCCGGTCATGACCTGCTATCAGGGTTCCGGCAAAGTCCGCAGCCAGGGTCTGGACGTCGAGTTGCAAGGTGCGCTGACCGAAAACTGGCAAGTCGGCGCCGGCTACACCTACACCCGCGCCCACTACATCAAGGACGAAAACCCGGACAACAAGAATCAGCGTTTCGACACCGACCTGCCTGAGCATTTGTTCAAGGTATCGACGATGTACCGTCTGCAAGGTCCGCTGGAGAAATTCCGCGTCGGCGGCAATGTTTACTGGCAGAGCCGCATGTACAACGACATCACCCTCGCCGATGGTGGCAGCTACCGTCTTGAACAGGGCGGCTATGCGGTTACCGACCTGATGGCCGGGTACGAAGTCAATAAACACCTGGATCTGCAAGTCAACGCGAACAACATCTTTGATCGCACTTACTACTCATCGATCGGCTCCGACGTGACCTGGGGTTCCACCGACAACTATGGCAATCCGCGCAGCTACATGCTGACGGCCAAGTACAAGTTCTGAGTCGGTAAACCGTGCGCAGCGCTGATGGCTGCGATCACCAATACAAAGGGCGCCTCGGCGCCCTTTGTCGTTTTTGTCGCGGCGCATTGGTCAGGGCTGGCGATTGTCGATAGTCTCTGCCGATATTTTTACGAAGCGCACGCCCATGACCTCTGCCGATTTTTCCTCCGACATCGAAGCCATTCGCAGCATTGACGCTGTGCCGGTGATTCTGAGCATGGTCAAACACCTGACCGGCATGCGCTTCGCCGCGGTGGCGCGGGTCACCGAGCGAAACTGGGTGGCGTGCGCCGTCGACGACTCCATCGATTTCGGCCTTGTACCCGGCGGTGAACTGGTTCTCGAATCGACTATCTGCCACGAGATCCGCCAGCACCAGCAACCGGTGATCTTCGGTCACGCCAGCGCCCACCCGATCTTTTCCCGGCATCACACGCCGAAAACCTATGGTCTGGAAAGCTACATTTCCATTCCGATCATCAAGGCCAACGGCCAATTCTTCGGCACACTTTGCGCGATCGACTCCGTCCCGGCCAACCTCGACGAACCGGCAATCGCCAAGACGCTGACCCTGTTTGCCCAACTGATCGCCATGAGCCTCGACACGCAAAGCCGCCTCGAAGCCACCACGGCCGAGCTGAACAATGCCAAGGAACTCGGACGGCTGCGCGAGCAGTTCATCGCCGTGCTGGGCCACGACCTGCGCACGCCGTTGAGCGCCGTGCGCATGAGCGCTGATCTACTGGAAACGAAAACCGCAGACAAGCGCTCGCTCAACCTGATCGCGGCGATTCGCAACAGCTCGGTGCGCATGGGCGTGTTGATCGAAAACATCCTCGATTTCGCCCGCGGGCGCCTGGGCGGCGGGATCCCGGTGCAGCGCAAGTTGGTGGATGACTTGCAGCGCACCCTGCAACTGACCCTTGATGAGGTGCAGGCCTCCCACCCGCGCGCGACGTTCATTCAGGAAATGGCCATCCCGCCGGGCGTTTACTGCGATGCCTTGCGCATCAGCCAGTTGCTTTCCAATCTGCTGGGGAATGCGGTCAGCCACGGCTCGACGGACACACCGATCACTCTCAAGGCTTATGCGGAAAACGACGAGATCGTGATCTCGCTGACCAACCTGGGCCCGCCGATTCCCCCGCATCTGATGCCGCTGCTGTTCGAACCGTTCTCACGCGCCGAAGCCGGGCAGCGTTGCGAGGGTTTGGGCCTGGGCCTGTACATCGCCGCGCAAATTGCGGCGGGACACAACGGCACCCTGAGCGTGACTTCGAACGCCGAGTCAGGAACCTGCTTCGTCGCAAGATTCCCGGCGCGGTTCAAATGGGTGTAGTCCAGCGAATAGTCGCCTTGTGTAGGAGCTGCCGCAGGCTGCGATCTTTTGATTCTAAAAAAAAGATCAAAAGATCGCAGCCTGCGGCAGCTCCTACACGGGGTTGAGTGTGCGCCGCTGAGAAAACCGAAAAAAAACCCCGCGATCCAGACAGATCGCGGGGCAAGAAATTGGTTGGTTGCGGCCAACCAAAGGAGCGCTTTCACATACGTGTTCGGTGCAAAATCAGATGCAGTCCTGAGCGGCCCGCTCAAAACTTGACGGCAAATAGTTGGTCGCCAGCAAATGGCGCTCGTAGAGAAACACCTTGCCGCCGCTGCCAGCCTTGTACGCTTCGAGAATGTTGTCCGCCGAAATCTTGCTCGGCACCACGATCCGGTAGCTGCGCTGGTTCTGCGAAACAGTTGGCGCCAGCGCACTGCCCTGTAATTTCGGCACCACGCACTCGGCGTATTGCGCGGGCGTCTTGCTGGTCTGCAAGACCAGCGTCGGGTTATTCGGCGCGGAGGCGCAACCGGTGAGCAGCAACGAGGCAAATGCCATTGCGGGAACAAACAAAGAACGCATAGGGGCAATCCTGAAAATAAAGGTTCGGTCGCCGGCAGCGGTTCAGCCTCACGGAGCCGCCGCTGCCATTTATGTTTTAAGAGTCAGCTCGACGCTACCAACGCCTTGAGCGACACATCGAATTGCTTCAGCGCATCGAGTTGCAGGTCACGCTGCCGGTCGATCTGTGCGGCAATCGCCGGCGCCGACTGGTTATGCACCCACACCGACGGCAACTGTTTTTCCACCGCGCCCTCGGCCTTGCCGATGTATTGCAGGTCGGCGTCGTAGAAGCGCGCGGTAAAGCGCGCCTCCACCAGATTGTTGCGTTGTGTCAGCAAGCGATTGAACGTGTCGAGCTTGACCACGATGTCCGGGTGCGCCTGAACCAGCGCTTCGAGGTTGTCGTAAACCGTCACCGAAGCGAACTGCTGCTGCAGCGAGCTCACCACCCAGTCGATGGCCAGTTCCGGGTCGGAACTGCCAACGAAGGCCTGGCGAATTCGCGAATCCAGCGCGTCTTGCGCACCGTTGACCGCCATG
The DNA here is from genome assembly GCF_900636825.1 of Pseudomonas fluorescens. Classification (NCBI taxonomy): domain Bacteria; kingdom Pseudomonadati; phylum Pseudomonadota; class Gammaproteobacteria; order Pseudomonadales; family Pseudomonadaceae; genus Pseudomonas; species Pseudomonas fluorescens. The sequence goes on from NZ_LR134318.1 coordinate 3,457,271, forward strand.
TCGTGGTAACGCTCGAGGTATTGCAGGTTGTCCAGGGTGTTCTCGCTGAGCAACACTGCAACCGTCTGCGAATGTTGCAACGCGGTGCTGCTCGCGGCGATGGCGGGAAGATGACAAGTCCGGGCGTCGCCTGCAAAGGCCGGTGCAGCGGCAACCGATGCGCCTGTCAGCAAGGCAATCAAAGCCAGTCGGGTCAAGATCTTCATCGCGCATATTCCTTGAGCGGCGTATTCGATGGAGGCGATTTTCCGCCGATTGCCGATGAAGCAGAACTTGCATTTGATGATGGTCACTATTACTTCCAGCAATAGTTGCGCGTGGTGCAGACTGATGCACACTCACTACAAATAGAAACATTGAACAAGGAGTCCTCTTGAGAACTTTTGATCTGATCCGCGACGCGGTTTTGCCCGAGTTTCGCGATCGCGTGGCCGAATACCTGCGCCAATATGAAAGCGTGCTGCTGGACAAAACCCCCGCTGATCCGCAGTTGGTTCAGGACACCGCCCATCAGCTGCTCGGCTATTTGCGCGGGCTGAATACCACCCGTGTATTGGGCATGGCCGACTGGGAAGAACTCGATCGTCGGATCGTCAACACGTGGCTCACGCCGGCGCAATGACCGATTGTGTGGCGGCGCCCGCCGTCCGCGTTCCGGCATGCCGATGGTCTGCGCGACAACACGAGCGCTGCGAAAATCTCGCCCGAACGCTTACAATCGCCGGTCTTAATGCCATTCAGACAGGCCAGCCCGGAAATGCCGCTCGACCCGCCAACGATGCTCACTATCACCATCGCCCTCGCAGCCGCCGCTGCGCTGTACCTGGCGATCGAGTGGCGCATTATTCGTGAGCCTTCGCTTCTATTCTGGAGCGCCGGTTTCGCCACCATCACCGTGGGCTCCACCCTCGCTCTGCTGCGCAGCGGCGGTTTCCTGCTGATCGGCATCTGGTTCGCCAACGGCCTGTTGATCACCGCGCACTTCTTTTTCCTCTTGGGCGTGGCGCGTTTCACCCAGATTCGGCTGTCCCCTGCCTGGTACCTGATCTTTGTCACATGGCTGTTGATGCTGTGGCTACCGGACGGCCCGCTGTGGTCGAAAGCCATGCTGGTGGCCAATTCGCTTTTGGTGGCGCTGTCCACGTTGAAGGCCAGTTCGCTGTTGCGCCCGCACGGCAGGTCGTTGAGCGTGGGCGCGGTGCAACTGCGCTACGTGCTGTTGGGACACGGGATTTTCTATGTCGCCAAGGCTTTGACCGTGGTGATCCCCGGCACGCTGATTGATCTGGCGGCGTTTCGTGGCGAGATCATCCAGATTTCACTGGTCGAAGGCGCGATGGCGATCATGCTGATCGCCCTGTCGATGACGGGCACCGAACGCTATCGCCGGGAAAAACAGATCGCCCGCCTCGCCGAACGTGATCCTCTGACCGCGCTCTACAACCGCCGCGCCTTGGAAAAACGCGCACGGCGCCTGTTGGCAGACGTTTCGGCTGCACGCCCCGGCGCCCTGCTGCTGATCGACATCGACAATTTCAAACTGGTCAACGATCACTACGGCCACGCCGCCGGCGATCGCTTGCTGATTGCCTTGAGCGAGATGATCCGCTCAGCGCTGCCACCCAACGCGTTGACGGCGCGACTGGGCGGTGATGAATTCGTGATTCTGCTGAACAGTGCCTCCAGCGAACGCATCGTCGAACTCAGTAATGCTCTGCGCGAGCAATTCCTGGTCTGCGCGTCCCAGACCTTCCCCACCCCCGCCGCCGTGACGCTGAGCATCGGCGCCAGTTTGTTCGACCAACCGCCGGCAAGTCTCACTGCACTGCTCGAGCAAGGCGACGCGGCGCTCTACGAATCCAAGCGCAGCGGTCGCAATCGCCTGCGCCTGACCGGGCTTACTACTTCAGGATGACTCCACGCATGTCCAGTCTCGACACTCCGTTGCAAGACCTCGCCGCCCCCGAAGGCGTTTGCTACGGCTGCGGCGGCCGTAATCCCCAAGGGCTGCACGTCAAGAGCCGCTGGCACGAGGACGGCATCCACGTCATCGCCGAACACCTGCCGCAAGCGCAATACAGCGGCTGGCCGGACCTGGTCTATGGCGGCCTGATCGCCATGCTGGTCGACTGCCATTCCAACTGGACGGCCATGGCCTATCACTACCGCACGCAGCAACGCGAACCCGGCACATTGCCGCGCATCGACTGCGTCACCGGCAACCTCGGAATCAAATTCATCAAGCCGACGCCGATGGGCATCACGTTGACGTTGCGCGCGAGAGTCGAAGGCGATGTCGGCCGAAAGACCCGGGTGATTTGCGAGGTCTACGCGGGGGAAGTGTTGACCGCAGTGGGCGACTCGGTATTTGTCCGTGTCGATACCGGGCAGTTGGCCGACGCGGCGCATGGACGTTAGATCTTCAAGTCGAGTGGTTTTTATCGCTAGCAGGGCTAGCTCCCATAGGAGATCCCTGGTGCTCAAAGATCCCCTGTGGGAGCTAGCCCTGCTAGCGATTGAAGGCCACTCGGTTTTAGCTCAGACCCTCCAGCATCCGCACCACTACAACGTCTTCGTGAATTCCACAGACCCCTGTGGGAGCTAGCCCTGCTAGCGATTGAAGGCCACTCGGTTTCAGGTCAGACCCTCCAGCATCCACACCGCTACAGCGTCTTCGTGAATTCCACAGATCCCTGTGGGAGCTAGCCCTGCTAGCGATTGAAGGCCACTCGGTTTCAGGTCAGACCCTCCAGCATCCACACCACTACAACGTCTTCGTGAATTCCACAGATCCCTGTGGGAGCTAGCCCTGCTAGCGATTGAAGGCCACTCGGTTTCAGGTCAGACCCAGACCGCATCCCACAGCGGGTAGTCGCCAAGCTTTTGTACCAGTCCCGCCCGCAACGGGTTGGCGACGATGTATCGCGCCATTTTCACCAGATCTTCTTCACGCCGCAGCGCTCGGTCATGAAAGCCTTTCTGCCACAGCGGCACCTTACGGCCAGTCAGCCGATTTACCGTTTTGGTAGTCCTGGATTTGGTTTTCTGCATCAGGTCGCTCAATGAGCCTTGCTGTAATTCAATCAGCCAATGGAAGTGGTCGGGCATGACTACCCAGGCCAATGAATCCGCCTCACCTTGATGTTGCGCATTGCGGAACTGATCGACGACCAGCCGACCCAGAGTGAAATTCTCAAACACAGGAGTACGGCGATATGTGTTGGTTGTAAGCAGGTAGATTCGGTTGGTTTCATCGAAGCGGCCATGGCGCAGGCGATGTGAAGCGGGTAAATCAGGCATTCCTTGCCCTCCAATCAATTGGTCATGACAAGGCTAGTTCGGATGCCGCAATTAAGCCGTGCAGACCTTTGGCAAGATGTGTCCGTGAGACAGCAATCGCTAGCAGGGCTAGCTCCCACAAAAGATCCGTGGTGCTTGAAGATCCCTGTGGGAGCTAGCCCTGCTAGCGATTGAAGGCCACTCGGTTTCAGCTCAACCCTTTCGCACATGCGCCATTGCCAAAGGGGATTCGGGAATTCGCACAATCGGTGTCAGAGCAAAACCAGGCATAAAAAAAGCACCCGCAGGTGCTTTTTCATGAGCGGTCAGCGCAATCGACTGGATACATTCACCCGCGCCGCATGCAGCTTTTTATAGCTCTCAATCAACCGCAGGTGCCGGTCCAGGCCTTCCAGCTTCATGCTGGTCGGTGTCAGGCCGTAGAAGCGCACGCTGCCGTTGACCGAGCCAATCGCCGCGTCCATGCGTTCGTTGCCGAACATGCGGCGGAAATTGGCTTCGTAGTCTTCCAGTTCAAGGTCTTCGTCCAGTTCCATCTCCAGCACCACGTTGACGGCTTGATAAAACAAGCCGCGGTCGACAGTGTTGTCGTTGTATTGCAGGAAGGCTTCGACCAGATCCTTAGCCTGCTCATACTTCTGCAAAGCGAGGTAGATCAACAGGCGCAACTCGAGAATGGTCAACTTGCCCCACGGCGTGTTGTCGTCGAATTCGACGCCGATCAGCGTGGTGATCTCGGTGTAATCGTCCTGCTCGCTGTTTTCAAGACCTTGGGCAAGGTTGCGCAGGCCGACTTTGCTCAAGTTGTGCAAATTGAGAATGTCAGCGCGGAATTGCAGGGCTTTGTTGGTGTTGTCCCAGATCAGGTCTTCTACCGGGTAAATCTCCGAATAATCCGGCACGAGGATGCGGCAAGCCTTGGCGCCGATGTGTTCGTACACCGCCATATAGACTTCTTTGCCCAAGTCTTCAAGGATGCCGAACAACGTTGCAGCTTCTTCCACGTTGGAGTTTTCGCCTTGACCGGAGAAGTCCCACTCAACGAATTCAAAGTCCGCCTTGGCGCTGAAGAAGCGCCATGACACCACCCCGCTGGAATCGATGAAGTGCTCGACGAAGTTGTTCGGCTCGGTCACCGCTTGCCCGGAGAACGTCGGTTGCGGCAGATCGTTCAGGCCTTCGAAGCTGCGGCCCTGCAACAGTTCGGTGAGGCTGCGCTCCAACGCCACTTCCAGGCTTGGATGTGCGCCGAACGAGGCAAACACGCCGCCGGTGCGCGGGTTCATCAGGGTCACGCACATCACCGGGAATTCGCCGCCCAGCGAGGCATCCTTGACCAGCACCGGGAAGCCCTGCTCTTCCAGGCCCTTGATGCCGGCGAGGATGCTCGGGTATTTCTCCAGCACTTGCTGCGGCACGTCCGGCAGCGCCAGTTCACCTTCGAGGATTTCGCGCTTGACCGCGCGCTCGAAGATTTCCGACAGGCACTGCACCTGCGCTTCGGCCAAGGTATTGCCGGCGCTCATGCCGTTGCTCAGATACAGGTTTTCGATCAGGTTGGACGGGAAGTACACCACCTCACCGTCCGACTGGCGCACGAACGGCAGCGAGCAAATGCCGCGCTGGGTGTTGCCGGAATTGGTGTCGAACAGATGCGAGCCACGCAATTCGCCGTCGCGGTCGTAGATCTTGCGGGTGTATTCGTCGAGGATTTCACTCGGCAATTCGTCCTTCGGCCCCGGCTTGAACCATTTCTCGTCCGGATAATGCACGAATTCGGCGTTGGCGATCTCTTCGCCCCAGAACTGATCGTTATAGAAGAAGTTGCAGTTCAAACGCTCGATGAATTCGCCGAGGGCCGAAGCCAACGCGCCTTCTTTGGTCGCACCTTTGCCGTTGGTGAAGCACATCGGTGAATGCGCATCGCGGATGTGCAGCGACCAGACGTTGGGCACGATGTTGCGCCACGAGGCGATTTCGATCTTCATCCCGAGGTCAGCGAGAATCCCCGACATGTTGGCGATGGTCTGCTCCAGTGGCAGATCCTTGCCGGCGATGAAAGTGCCGGCGTCGGAACCGGCAACCGGCATCAACAGGGCCTGCGCATCGGCGTCGAGATTATCGACTTCTTCGATGATGAACTCAGGGCCGGTTTGCACCACTTTCTTCACGGTGCAGCGGTCGATCGAACGCAGGATGCCCTGGCGATCCTTGTCGGAAATGTCCGCAGGCAGTTCGACCTGAATCTTGAAGATCTGGTTGTAGCGGTTTTCCGGGTCAACAATGTTGTTCTGCGACAGGCGAATGTTCTCTGTCGGAATGTTGCGCGTGTCGCAATACAGCTTGACGAAGTAAGCCGCGCACAAGGCCGACGACGCCAGGAAGTAGTCGAACGGTCCCGGCGCCGAGCCATCGCCCTTGTAGCGGATGGGCTGATCGGCGATCACCGTGAAGTCGTCGAACTTGGCTTCAAGTCGAAGGTTGTCGAGAAAGTTGACCTTGATTTCCATGCGGGATTACCAGAATACGGCTAAACGAATGGCGGCCATTATCCGGTTTTTGCGCCGGAAGTCTCGCCCTTTCGGGATTGGCCGCTGGCCGGCCTCGCTGGCAATTGCGCGATATTCGCTACACTTTGCACAACTCCAGACGATGCCATCCAGCACATCTATCTGAACATTGTCCCCGTGCCATTGTTCTAGATTCAGAAGACACCGGATCAAGGACGAGCACATGGCCGTTACTCTCGCTGCGCAGCCAATCCCTACCCCGCAACGCGCGGTGACCCGACGTTTAGCCATCGCAATTGGCGCGCTGTTTGTCGCTGGCGTCATTGCGGCGCTGAGTACGTTGCTGGGCATCGCCAATCGCCTCGACACCCAGGATCTTGAGCAGACCCACTTCTACTCGGCGCGCGCGGTGGAAAACCGCATCACCGCCTCGAAAAACTACATCACCAGTTACGCCTACTGGACCCGCGCTTACGACGCTTTGAGCGGGCCGATCGACGTCGACTGGGCCTATACCGAACAGAACATGGGCAAGACCCTGTTCACCAGCGATGGCTACGACGGCGTGTTCGTGCTCGATCGCAACCGCACCAAATACGCGGTGATTCGCGGGCAAATGGTCGAGACCGATATATCCAAAGTGTTGCAGGCGTCCGCCTCGGCGCTGGTCGAGCAAGTGCTGAGCCAGCCCGACCTGACCAAACCGATCAGCAGCTATTCGCTGTTCGAAGGCTGGCCGGCGTTGATCACCGCTGCGGCAATCATTCTCAACGACGAACGGCCGCTGGACGAGCTGAAAAATACTTCGGTACTGGTGTTCGTCGACATGCTGACGCCGACCAAGCTGCGCAAGATCGGCGCCGGTTATGGTCTGAAAAATCTGACCCTGACCCCGGACGAGACCATCGAAAAGGGCCAGCCGAGCGTGCCGCTCGACAGCACCGGTTACAGTCTGGTCGCCGACCTGCAGCAGCCCGGTCAGCAAATGTTGTGGTCGCTGATCCCACCGCTCGGTGCGACGTTTGTCGTACTGATGCTGCTCACCGCTTATTTCTTCCGCCACGCTTTGCGCTCCTCGCAATACGTCGACAACAGCATCCTTGCGATGCAGTCGTCCAACCTGGCCCTCGAAGCGGCCAACCACGCCCTCGAAGCCAGTGAAGAACGCTTTCGCGCGGTGGCTGAAGCTGCGTCGGACTGGATCTGGGAGGTCGATGGCGAATTGTCGCTGACGTATCTGTCGGCACGTTTCAGCGAGGTCACCGGTTATCCGCAAGCGTTGTGGCTTGGACAGAACATCGGTGAACTGCTGTCGTGCGATACCACCCCGCTGGACCTGTGGCTGCGCAAACTGAGCGAAGAAAACAGTGCCGGCGACTTGCGCTGCACCTACCGCGATCACTCCGGTCAGCCACGCCACTGCCGGCTCTCCGCACGACCGATTTTCGACAAGGACACGGTTGTCGGCTATCGCGGCACGGCCAGCGACATCACCGACGAAGTCGCCGCCCATGCGCAGATCCAGCACCTGTCGATGCATGACGCCCTGACCGGTTTGCCCAATCGCAACAAACTGGCGCGCTATCTGGATGAAGTCCTGCTGCTGAAAGAACATTCGCCGCCGCTGTCATTGCTGATGATCGACCTGGACAACTTCAAACCCATCAACGACTCCCTCGGCCACCCGGCCGGTGATGCGGTGCTGCAGGAAGTCGCCGTGCGTCTGCGCGATTGCACCCGTGAACACGACATCGTTGCCCGTCTCGGTGGCGACGAATTCGTTGTGGTCCTCAATGGCATGGACAGTCATCACGAAATCGACAAGTTCTGCACGCGCCTGATCGGCAGCCTGCATCAGCCCATCCTTTATGAGCAGCATCCTTTGCACATTGGCGCGAGTGTCGGCATTGCCCTCAGCCGTCGTCACGGCTTCGTGGCCAGCGATCTGATCCGCTATGCGGACATTGCGCTGTACCAGGCCAAGTCCGACGGAAAAAACACCTGGTGTTATTTCGAAGCGCACATGAGCGATCAGATCCAGACCCGCCGGCAAATGGAAGACGACATGCGCCGCGCCCTCAAGCACAACGAATTCGTCCTGCACTATCAGCCGCGCTACAAGGTCGATGGCAAGCAGATCGTCTCGGTTGAAGCGCTGGTGCGCTGGCAGCATCCGACCCAGGGTTTGCTGGGTCCGGACGTGTTCATTCCGCTGGCCGAGCAGACCGACCTGATTGTGCCGCTGGGCCGCTGGGTATTGCGCGAAGCCTGCGAAACCGCGCTGGAGTGGCCGGCAGACGTCATGCTCTCGGTCAACCTCTCCCCTGCGCAGTTTGCCCTGAGCGATGTGGTCGAAGATGTGCGCGAGGTATTGGTCGAAACGCGTTTCCCGGCCAGTCGCCTGGAGCTGGAAATCACCGAAAACGTGATGCTCAACGACACCGACGGTGCGCTGACCACCATGAATTCCCTGAAAGAACTCGGCGTGCGCCTGAACATGGATGACTTCGGCACGGGTTACTCGTCCCTTGGTTACCTGCGCGCGTACCCTTTCGACGGGATCAAGATCGACAAGCGCTTCATCGCCTCGATCAGCAGCGGCAGCAACGACCGCGCGGTGGTCCAGGCAATCATCGGGCTGGGCAAAGCCATGGGCCTGACCGTGACCGCCGAGGGTGTGGAAACCGAGGAACAGTTGAACATCCTCGGCAAGGATCAATGCAACGAAGTACAGGGTTACTTCATGAGCCGGCCAATCGACAAGGCAGCGTTTGCCGATTTGTTGCGTGCTTCACGAATGGCGCCGGTCAGTCAAAAGGGTCGAGTGAGCTGAATGTCAGTCCTGTCTGGCAACGCGGACTTTGCCGCTGAACACGCGAAAACCGAAGGTGTTGTAAGCCAGCGTGACTGGAATCAGCACCGCGAAACCCACCAGCATGAACATCTGGCTGTTCGGGCCGGAGGCGGCTTTCTGCAAGGTGAGATCCGGTGGAATGATGAAGGGATACAGCGCAACCAGCATCACCGCGAACGCCAACACAAATACGCCGAGGGCAGCGAACAGCGGCACGCAGTCAAAGCGACTGCGAAAGCCTTTGCAGAACACCAGCCCTGACCCGCCGAGGATCAAACCTGCGGGCAACCACAAGCGCACGTCGACCAGCCGCCGGGCATATTGCGGCTGCAGCGTAGCCGTCCACACAATCAAAACCAGCAGCGACACCACGACAACGAGCGCTAGAACGCGGGCCTGGCGGGCCGAGTGTCGCTGCAGTTCATCCAGCGTGCGCCAATACAACCAGCACGTGCCCAGCCAGACGTAGCCGAGCACCAGCACCAAACCGCAGAACAGCGCGAACGGACTCAACCAGTCCAGACCATCGCCGGTGTACTGACCGCCCTCATGGCTAACCCCCTGAACCAGCGTGCCGAGCACCATGCCCTGAACGAATCCGGTGATCAGCGAGGCAACCGACAATACGCCGTCGATCACACGTTTGCGCCGTTCGTTCGGAGCGTAGTCGCGAAATTCCAAAGCCATTGCACGGGTGATCAGTGCCAGAAACATCACGATGAATGGCACGTATAACGCCGGCAGCAATATGGCGTACGCCAGCGGAAACAACGCCAGCAGCCCTCCGCCGCCGAGAACCAGCCAGGTTTCATTGGCGTCCCACACCGGCAGAATCGTCACTGCCATGGTTCGGCGCTGCTGACCGCTGGAGGTCAGCCCCATGAGCATGCCAACGCCGAGATCGGTGCCGTCGAGCAGCACGTAGTTCATCACGGAAAAGGCCAGCGCAGCGGCGCACCACAGGGTCAGCCAATCGGTATCCATGCCAGCCACTCCTTAATGCCCGGTTTCGTCGGCAAGCGTGGGCTGCGGCCCCGGTTGATCCTGCTTTGGCGGCTCCCGCAACAGGCGCAGCAGCACCCACAAACCGATGCCGAAAATCAACAGATAGAACAGCAGAATCAACCAGGTCGAGCCAATGACTTGCGCCTTGGAAACTGACGACAGGCTGTCCGCCGTGCGCATCAGGCCGTAGACGGTAAACGGCTGCCGGCCAACCTCCGTGACCACCCAGCCGCTGAGCATCGCGACAAATCCAGCGGGGGCCAGCAGCACGCAACTGTTCAGCCACGGGCGCGCCGTGTACAGGCGCTCACCTCGACGCAGGATCAGGCTGACCACACCCTGCCCGAGCATCAGCAGCCCCAGCCCGACCATCAGCCGAAACGCGAAAAACACCGGCGCAACTGGCGGGATGTCCTGCGCGGGGAATTCATCAAGCGCGGCGATGCTGCTGGTCAGGTCATGCTGCAAGTACAGCGAGCCGATACGGGGAATGGCGACCTCCCAATGGTTGCGGCGCTCCCGCATATCCGGCCAAGCGAACAGGCGCAGCGGCTCACCGGCACCTTCAACGGGGCGCGTCCACGAGCCTTCGATGGCCGCCACTTTTTGCGGCTGGGCATGCAAAGTGTGCCGGCCATGCAGGTCGCCCACCACAATCTGAATCGGCATCAACACGGCAATCACCCACAGCGCCATGGAAAATTGCAGGCGCGCGCGCGGGTTGTGCGTTGCCTTGCGCAATTGCCAGGCGCTGATGCCTGCAATCAAGGTTGCGCTGCCGATGAACACGGCGAGCAGCATGTGCGCCAAGCGATAGGGAAACGAGGGATTGAAGATGATTGCCCACCAGTCCTCGGCGAGGAAACGGCCGTCTGCGCCAATCGCGTAGCCGGCGGGGGTTTGCATCCACGAATTGGCGGACAGAATCCAGAACGCGCTGATCAGCGAGCCGAGCGCCACCGCGCAGGTAGCAAAAAAATGCAGACGCGGGCCAACCTTTTTCAGCCCGAACAGCATGATGCCGAGAAAACCCGCTTCGATAAAAAAAGCCGCCAGCACCTCATAAAACATCAACGGCCCGAGGACATCGCCCGCCTGCACCGACAGTCGCGACCAATTCAGGCCGAACTGATACTCCAGAATCAGCCCCGACGCCGTGCCCACCGCCACATTGAGGGCAAAAACCTTGAGCCAGTAACGGTAGACGTCGAGGTAAACCTGCCGCCCGGTTTTCAGCCACAACGCTTCCAGCACCATGAGGAAATTCGCCAGGCCGATGCTGAACGCCGCCAAGACGATGTGGAAGCTGATTGTGATCGCGAACTGGGCGCGTGCCGCCATCAGGGCTGAGTCAATGGGCTCCATTCAGTCATTCAGCCGCTGAAAAATACCGCGAGCTTGTTGCCCTCGGGATCGCGCAGATAAGCCACATAAAAGTCCGGCGTGTAGGCCTCGCGAGTGCCCGGCGGGCCTTCGTCGCTGCCGCCACTATCCAGCCCGGCCTTGTGCACTTGATCAACCTTGTGCCGTGAGTCCGCGCGAAACGCCGGCATCATGCCGTTGCCCGGCGTCGCCGGTTCACCATTGAACGGTTGCGAAATATGCACGCTGCCAGGACCGTTGGACTTGTCAGCGCAATCGGGCAGGTAAAAACAGTAATGTTCTTCGCGATCATGACGGTAGCCGAGCGGCGTCAGAATCGCCTTGTAGAAGGCTGCTGATCGCTCGACATCGTTGGCGCCGATAAACAGATAACTGAGCATGGGAAGTCCTCCGCTGGCCCTTTTCAGTGATGCGCCTGCTCATCGTTGAGGGTAAAGACGTTGCCAGCGTCGCGCACCAGTTGGCGCCATTCGGCGCTAGTGATCAGGCCTTGCTCCTCCATCTGATCCGCAGCCTTGAGCAGTTCATCGTATTGCTCTTCCGGATCCAGATCAGCCTCGGTCTGCTCCGCCAATTTGCGCCATGCCGCCAGTGATGCCTTTTTTTGCAGATCGTACATATGGGTATCTCCTGAGGGACTTACCCGGTAGAAAAATCAGCGCGACGGAGGTTCAGAGCAGACGACGGATGGACGCCAGGTTCTTTACTGAACCACTGCCATAGCCGGCAAGCGCTCAACAGCCCTCTGAATTTGTTTATTGACCAGCAAGGCCTGATCCGTGAGGTTAGGCCACGTCCGTTGGTTTGCCGTCAGCGGGCAAAAAACCCGAAACGCCATGTGTTCCCTTGGTTTCTTCTGACGTCGCACTGTTCATTGCCCGATTACCTGTTTGCTGGAGTTCTTTTCAATGCCATCGCCCAAATCCCTGCCCGCCGCCCTCCTCGGCCTTGCCCTCGCCTGCCCGGCGATGGCCGAGACTCAAGGTCTGGAACTGGGGCAAGTGCTGATTTCGGCAGATGAAAGCGGCGGCGCGGATGCTTCCGTTGAAGAGGCCAAGGCGCGCCTCGATCAGGTGCCCGGCGCGACCAACGTCGTCGACATGCGCCAACCGTTGCAGGGCCGCGTGGCGAGTAATCAGGACGTGCTGGCTTATCAGCCGGGGGTTTATGCGCAATCGGCGGGTAACGAAGGGGTGAAGATTTCCGTGCGTGGCTCGGGCATCAACCGTGCGCCGGGCGCTCACGCGTCAGGCCTGTACACGATGCTCGACGGTCTGCCACTGACCGGTCCCGGCGGCACGCCGTACGAATTGCTCGAGCCGCTATGGATCGATCACGTTGAAGTGCTGCGCGGCGCCAACGGTTTTGATCGCGGCTCGCTGGCGCTGGGCGGTGCCATCGATTACATCAGCCACACCGGTTACAACGCGCCGAAATTGCAAGTGCGCTACGCCACCGGCAGCCATGGTTATCAGCAGCGCCAGGTCAGCTCCGGGCAAGTGCTGGGCGACTTCGATTACTACGTGTCGCTGACCGATGCCAACGCCGACGGCTATCAGGATCACACCGCCAGCGAAAGCAAAGGCCTGATCGCCAACTTCGGCTACCGCTTCAATCCAAACCTGGAAACCCGCTTCTATATCCGCTACCGCGAGACTGACAACGACCTCGCCGGGCGCGTGACCAAGCATTCCATCGAACACTCGTCTCGCGCGGCCAATCCGTCCTACGTTGCGCGCGATGACAGCCGAAAACAGCCGGGCAGCACCTTCGTCGGCAACAAAACCACTTATTACATCGACGACGATTCGAGCATCGAGACGGGGCTGGTTTATCACGATTACCCGATGGATCTGCGCGAAGGCCCGAACCGCTTGAAAGTCGCCTACACCGATGTCAGCGGCACGTTCGACTACAAACGCCGCGACACTATTTTCGGCATGGAAAGCCGCAGCAACGTCGGTTTGCGCGTGACCAAACATCTGCCCAACGACGGCGCCAGCGAGTTCGTGCGCATCCCCACCGCCAACACCGCCGGTTACGCGCCCGGCACGCGCATGCGCAACTTCACGTATCAGGGTTCGGACACTGTTCTGCACTTTGGCAACGACCTGGAAATCGCCGACGACCTATGGTTGACCACCGGCCTCGCCGCCATTTACACCCGCCGTGAAAGCGACGTCACTTACCCGCAAAGCGGCGGCAAAACCAGCATGAACGACTGGGATTACGCACCGCGTCTGGGCCTGCGCTACCAGATCACGCCGGACCTGCAAGTGTTTGGCAACCTCAGCCGCTCGGTCGAAGCGCCGCATCCGTGGTCGCTGATCTACAGCTCCAACGTGCGCTTCCCGGCGGGTAACGGCGCCGCGACCGGCACGCAAAAAGATCCGATCGAACTGCAAAACCAGACTGCGACGACACTTGAGTTGGGTGGTCGTGGCGACAGCGCCGTCGGCGAATGGAGTCTGGCGTGGTACTACGCGCAGGTTCGGCATGAACTGCTTTCGGTGTTGCCGGATGCTACCGCCGTTACGCCCTACGAACTCAACGCGAGCCCGACCGTGCACCAAGGCGTCGAAGCCAGCCTCAACAGCAAACTCTGGTCGGCTGCCGATGGCCGTCAGCTGAGCTTGCGTCAGGCCTATACGTTCAGCGATTTCCACTACCGCGATGACGATCGGTTTGGCGACAACCGCTTGCCGGGGTTGCCGATGCATTACTACCAAGGCGAGTTGCGTTATGACTGGCCGCAGGGATTTTTCGCCGCGGTGAACACGCAACTGGTGTCCAAAGCAGCCGTGGATTACGCGAACAGCTACTACGCCGATCCATACGCACTGTTCGGCGCCACCCTCGGCTATAACGCACCGAAGGGCGATTGGCAGGGCTGGGTGGACATGCGCAATTTGAGCAACAAGCACTATGCCGCGACGGTCACGCCGGGGTACGACGACAAGGGCCTGGACGCCGCGCGGTCTACACCGGGTGAAGGGATGGGCGTTTATGTCGGGGTTTCGTGGAGTTTGCTGTGAAACCAGCCAGTGTTGACAATGGCTGACTGCCGAATGTGTTGACTGATCCATCGCCATCGCTTGCAGGGCAAGCCCCACACTGATTTGCGACAGGCACAGATTCAATGGGCCAACCCAAAAACCTGTGGGAGCCAGCCCTGCTGGCGATAGCGGACTGCCTGTGCCGAAAGTCTTGGCTGACACACCGCCATCGCTTGCAGGGCAAGCTCCCACAGGGGATTGGCGCTGTACCTTGGCTTTGTGATCTGCAAAAAACCTTCTGTGAAATCCGCATTGCGCTCAAGTTGTGAGTCGATAGCGATCACGCAATGCCATTGATGTGCCATCACTGAAATAGTATGTTACGCAAAATCCATCCCCCGTTTAACCGCCGCACAAGGAAGACTTCATGTCGCTCAAAGGAAAGATAATCTCCGGTTATCTCATCATCGGTTTGATCTACGCGCTCTACTCCTGGATGTTCAGCAGCTACTACTCCCATGCCAGTTTCGCCTACAACCTCGGCCGCGGGCTGGTGTGGCCGGCGTCGATGTTTCCTGCGCTCGGCGCATTCATCGGCGGCGTCGTGCTGGTCATCATCGCCGGCGCCTATGCGCTGAGTCGCCGCTAAGCGTTCTGCTGTTCACATTTCATTCAAGGACAAATGCTCATGAGCATGAAAAAGGTAACGCTGGCCGCAATGCTGGCAATGGCGCTGACGGGTTGCGGCGGTAGCAAGGACAAGGCCGAAGAGCTGGTCGAGGCCAGTGGCATGACCAAGCAATACGGCAGCATGGTCGAGATGGCCTCCGCCGGCTACGCCTCACGCTACCCGATGCTCGAGCGCGAGCAGATCCGCAACTTCGTGCGGGAAAACATCGATCCCGATGACTTGAAGAACATGGTCGTGGAAATCTATGCCGACCATTTCGACAACGATGAACTGGACCTGATGATCCGCGCCAACCAGCATCCCGAGCAGGCGATGGCGATTATCCTCACCTCGAAACAGGGCCGCGATCTGGCTGAAAAAGTCATGTCCATCCAGACCACCATCGCGCAAGACATGCGCGATGCGATGACCGACAGCGATGAGGCGATCGTCGATGCTCTGGATGATTTGAAGGACGAAGCGCAGGGCTGAAACTGCGTAATGACAGCAAGCGATCTCCGCCGGCCATGACCGGTGGAGATGCAGCTGCGGGCTCGTCAGCGTGAACGTCAGCCCTTCCAGCACGGATATAACTGATCCAATTTCCCGCACTCCCGCTTTTAACTCTCCAACTCCCGGTTTTCTGCCTAGACTTGCGTTTGTCCTGACTGACGAAAATGCTCAGTTATCGAGCCCTTCGAAAACAACAACAAGAGGAACCGTCCGATGCTCAGATCTCTTTACACAGCCCTCGCCTGTGCGTTTGCCTTAACTACCCTGAACGTGGCCATGGCGGCCGATCCGGTGATCATCAAGTTTTCGCATGTGGTTGCTGACCAGACCCCCAAAGGCCAAGGCGCCTTGATGTTCAAAAAACTCGTGGAGGAACGTCTGCCAGGCAAGGTCAAGGTTGAGGTCTACCCCAACTCCTCGCTGTTTGGTGACGGTAAAGAGATGGAAGCGCTGTTGCTCGGCGATGTGCAAATGATTGCGCCGTCGCTGGCCAAGTTCGAACAGTACACAAAGAGCCTGCAACTATTCGATCTGCCGTTCCTGTTCAATGACATCAAAGCCGTCGACCGCTTTCAACTGAGCCCTGAAGGTCAGGGGCTGCTCAAGTCCATGGAAAGCAAAAATATCACCGGCCTGGCGTATTGGCACAACGGGATGAAGCAACTGTCGGCCAACAAGGCGCTGCGTGTTCCTGCCGATGCCCGTGGGCTGAAGTTCCGGGTGCAGGCGTCTGCCGTGCTTGAAGAACAGTTCAAAGCGGTGCGTGCCAATCCGCGCAAGATGAGTTTCGCCGAGGTTTATCAAGGCCTGCAGACCGGTGTGGTCAACGGTGCGGAAAACCCTTACTCGAATATCTACAGCCAGAAAATGCACGAAGTGCAGAAGTTCATCACCGAATCCAATCACGGTGTGCTGGATTACATGTTGATCACCAACACCAAGTTCTGGAACGGTCTGCCACCCGATGTGCGCACTGAACTGGACAAGATCGTTGTGGAAGTCACCGCGCATGTGAACAAGGAAGCCGAGCAACTCAACGAGGGTGACAAGCAACGCATCCTGGCGGCGAAAACCACCGAGATCATTACCCTGACGCCGCAAGAACGCGAGCAATGGCGAGACGCGATGAAACCGGTGTGGAAGAAGTTCGAAGGCGATATCGGCCCTGAGCTGATCTCCGCAGCCGAAGCCTCCAACAAGGCGCAATAATCGCAAGGCAGGCGCTGCCGGCGCGGCGCCTGCCAGTCTTCACTCGACGTGAGATGCCACCATGAAAGCGCTTCGGCGAATCTGGGAACACTTCGAGGAGGGCTTTATCGTCTTCCTTCTGGCCGCCATGACCCTGGTCACGTTCATTTACGTGATCCTCAACAATTTTTACAGCCTCTTCTATTGGCTGGCCGACCATTGGCCAGCGGCGAGCACCCCGATGTTCGCCATTGGCGACCACATCATGGGCATGGCTCAGGCAATGACCTGGAGCACCGCCCTGACGAAAGCCCTGTTCGGCTGGCTGATCTTTTTCGGCCTGGCCTACGGTGTGCGCACTGCCGGGCATATCGGCGTCGATGCGTTGGTCCGAATGACCAGCCGCTCGGTGCAAAAGTACATCGGCATCGTCGCCTGTCTGTGCTGCCTGGCTTACGCAGGATTGCTCGGCGTCGCCAGCTTCGAGTGGATCCAGACATTGATGAACGCCGGCATCGGTGCCGAAGATCTGGGCCACTTCGGCATCATGCAGTGGCACATCGGGTTGATCGTGCCGTTGGGGTTTACGTTGGTCTTCATCCGTTTCGCGGAAATCCTGCTGCGCATCCTGCAAAACCGCCAGACCGGCCTGGGCCTGGCTGACGAAGCCGCCGATGCGTTGAAACTCGCCGAACACGTGGATGACAAATCATGACCATCGCCTTCCTGTTCGTGGCCCTGTTCGTCCTGATGTTCATCGGCGTACCCATCGCCATTTCCCTCGGTCTCGCCGGGTCCCTGACCATCATTTTCTTTAGCCCCGATTCAGTGCGTTCCCTGGCGATCAAACTGTTCGAGACCTCGGAGCATTACACCCTACTGGCCATTCCATTTTTCCTGCTTGCCGGCGCGTTCATGACCACCGGCGGTGTAGCCCGTCGCTTGATCGACTTCGCTAACGCGTGTGTCGGGCATATTCGCGGCGGCCTGGCGATCGCGGCGGTGCTGGCTTGCATGCTGTTTGCCGCCCTCTCCGGCTCGAGTCCTGCGACCGTGGCAGCGGTCGGTTCGATTGCCATTGCCGGCATGGTGCGTTCCGGTTATCCGCAAGCGTTTGGCGCCGGCATCATTTGCAACGCCGGGACGCTGGGCATCCTGATCCCGCCTTCGATCGTGATGGTGGTCTATGCCGCTGCTACCGAAACCTCGGTCGGCAAGCTGTTCATGGCCGGCGTGATCCCCGGCCTGTTGCTGGGAACGGCGCTGATGGTGGCGATCTATATCGTCGCGGTGAAGAAAAACCTGCCGGCCTTGCCGCGGGCGACACTTCGGGAGTTTTTGAGCGCAGCACGCAAGGCCGTATGGGGTTTGCTGTTGATGGTGATCATTCTCGGCGGCATCTATTCGGGGATGTTCACCCCCACCGAGGCGGCGGCAGTGGCGGCTGTCTACTCGGCGTTCATCGCCTTGTTCGTCTACAAGGATCTGACGTTCCGCGAAACGCCCAAGGTCCTGCTCGACTCCGCAAAACTGAGCATCATGTTGATGTTCATCATCGCCAACGCCATGTTGTTCGCCCACGTCCTGACCACCGAACAACTGCCGCAACAGATCACCGCCTGGGTGATCGAAGCAGGTCTGACACCCGTGACGTTCCTGCTGGTGGTCAACATTGTCCTGTTGATCGCCGGTGCGTTCATGGAGCCGTCGGCCATCATCCTGATCCTCGCGCCGATCCTCTTCCCTATCGCCATGAAACTGGGGATCGACCCGATTCACCTGGGCATCATCATGGTGGTCAACCTCGAAATCGGGCTGATTACGCCGCCCGTTGGGCTGAACCTGTTCGTGACCTCGGCGGTGACCGGCATGTCGTTGCCCGCCACCATCAGAGCGGCGATGCCATGGCTGACGATTCTGCTGTTGTTCCTCGTGCTGATTACCTATGTGCCGTGGATTTCGCTGGTCCTGCCAGCCTGGTTGGGGATGAGTTGATGCCCTGACCCAGCACCTGCGGTGCAATCGACTACAGTGCAATCACTCTGCTTAAAACCATAACAAGACGGAGAGTTCCCCATGCGAGTCAAGTCCCGCTTCGCCGTGCTGGCCGCCGCCACGTTGGCCATCAGCGCCACTGCTCAGGCCGCCCCCGTGTTCATCAACATCCTCACCGGCGGCACCAGCGGGGTTTATTACCCGATCGGTGTCGGCATCTCGCAGATCAATAGCGACGGCATTCCCGGCTCGAAGACTTCGGTCCAGGCCACCAAGGCCTCGGTGGAAAACCTCAACCTTCTGCAAGCAGGTCGAGGCGAATTGGCGTTTGCACTCGGCGACTCGGTGGCCGACGCCAAAAACGGCGTGGAGGATGCGGGCTTCAAGGCGCCGCTGACCAAATTGCGCGCCCTCGGCGGCGCTTACCCCAATTACATTCAGATCGTTGCCAGCAAGGAATCGGGAATCAAGACGCTCGCCGACCTCAAGGGCAAGACCATCTCCGTCGGCGCGCCAAAATCCGGCACCGAACTCAACGCGCGGGCGATTTTCAAAGCCGCTGGCCTGACCTATGAGGACATGGGCAAAGTGCAATATCTGCCTTTCGCCGAATCGGTCGAACTGATCAAGAACCGGCAACTGGATGCGACCCTGCAATCGTCCGGGTTGGGCATGGCCGCCATTCGCGACCTGTCCTCGGTGATGCCGCTGAACTACGTTGCGGTCCCGCCTGAGGTGGTCACGAAAATCGGCAACCCGGCCTATCAGAGCGCAATGATTCCGGCCAACACCTATGACGGCCAGGCCGAAGCGGTACCGACCGTGGCGATCACCAACATTCTGGTGACCCGCGCCGACATGCCCGATGAGGTCGTGTACGAGATGACCAAACTGCTGTTCGACAACCTTACGCGCCTGGGCAACTCCCATTCGGCCGCCAAGGACATCAAGCTGGAAGCCGCCGCGAAAAACCTGCCGATTGCCCTGCACCCGGGCGCCGAACGGTACTACAAGGAAAAAGGCGCGTTGTAATCGCCCACGGCGCAGCGGCTACGATGCCGCTGCGTTTTTCAGTGTTTCCAGTCGTCATAAGGCAGGCCGCTAATGAGTGACGAGCATCACGGCATTTCCGCGAACCCGCGGGACTGGCCCAAAACGTTGTTCTACGTCGCGCTGCTGTTTTCGGTTTTTCAGATCATCACCGCAGCCTTTTCCCCGATCTCCAGCCAGGTCCTGCGTGCGGTCCACGTCGGTTTTCTGCTGTGGGTGGTGTTCCTCAGTTACCCCGCTTACGGCAGCACCCGCCCGTGGCAACCGCTGGCCTGGCTGCTGAGCCTGGCGGGCATCGCCACCGCTCTCTATCAATGGGTGTTCGAGGCCGATCTGATCCAGCGCTCCGGCGACCTGACGCCAACCGACATGGCCGTGGGCATTGTGCTGATCGCGTTAGTCTTCGAAGCCGCACGACGGGTGATGGGCATTGCTTTGCCGATGATCTGCGGGCTGTTCCTCGCCTACGGTTTGCTCGGTGAATACCTGCCCGGCGAACTGGCCCATCGCGGGTACGGCTTCGACCAGATCGTCAATCAACTGTCTTTCGGCACCGAAGGGCTGTACGGGACACCGACTTACGTGTCGGCAACCTATATTTTCCTGTTCATCCTGTTTGGCGCGTTCCTCGAACAGGCCGGCATGATCAAGTTGTTTACCGATTTCGCCATGGGTTTGTTCGGCCACAAACTGGGCGGCCCGGCCAAGGTTGCCGTCGTCTCGTCGGCGCTGATGGGGACGATTACCGGTTCGGGCATCGCCAACGTCGTGACCACCGGGCAATTCACGATTCCACTGATGAAACGCTTTGGCTACCGCGCCGCATTCGCCGGCGGCGTCGAAGCCACGTCCAGCATGGGCAGCCAGATCATGCCGCCGGTGATGGGCGCCGTCGCTTTCATCATGGCGGAAACCATCAACGTGCCGTTCGTGGAAATTGCCAAGGCAGCCTTGATACCCGCCATTCTGTATTTCGGTTCGGTGTTCTGGATGGTGCATCTGGAAGCCAAGCGCTCCAACCTCAAAGGCTTGCCCAAAGACCAATGCCCCAGCGCCTTCGGTGCGGTAAAGGAAAGCTGGTATCTGCTGATTCCGCTGCTGGTGCTGGTTTATCTGCTGTTTTCCGGACGTACACCGCTGTTCTCCGGAATGGTCGGGCTGGCCTTGACCGCTATCGTGATACTCGGCTCGGCGATCATCTTCCGGGCGCGCAGCTTCGGTCTGCGCTGTGCATTCTGGGTGGCGCTGGGCGTGCTCTGCACAGGCTTTTTCCAACTCGGCATCGCGGTGATTTTTGCGGTCATTGCCGCGCTGGTTCTGGTGTGCGTGTTCATCAAGGGCGGCCGCGAAACCCTGACCGTCTGCCTGCACGCCTTGGTTGAAGGCGCGCGTCACGCGGTGCCCGTGGGCATCGCCTGCGCGCTGGTGGGCGTGATCATCGGGATTGTTTCGCTCACCGGCGTCGCCTCGACCTTTGCCGGCTACATCCTCGCCATCGGTCGCGACAACCTGCTGCTCTCGCTGATTCTGACGATGATCACCTGCCTGGTGCTGGGCATGGGCATCCCGACCATTCCCAACTACATCATCACCAGCTCCATTGCCGCACCGGCGCTGCTGGAACTGGGCGTACCGCTGATTGTGTCGCACATGTTCGTGTTCTACTTCGGCATTCTCGCCGACCTGACCCCACCGGTCGCCCTCGCCTGCTTCGCCGCCGCCCCGATCGCCAAGGAAAGCGGCTTCAAGATCAGCTTGTGGGCGGTGCGCATCGCGCTGGCCGGTTTTGTCGTTCCGTTCATGGCGGTCTACAATCCGGCGCTGATGCTGCAAGGCGACAACCTCTGGATGACCGCCTACATGCTGATCAAAAGCGTCCTCGCGGTCGGCCTCTGGGGCATCGCCTCCACCGGTTTTCTGCAACAGAAAATGGCCGTCTGGGAACGCCTCTTGAGCCTTGGCGCGGGGGCACTGCTGATCGTGGCGCTGCCGCTGACCGACGAAATCGGCTTCGCATTGGGCATTCTGGTAATTGCACAACACCTCTGGCGCGCCCGTCGCGCCGGTTTGGCCAATGCATGATCGGCCTGTGCCTGGGCCTGGCCGGCAGCGTCTGGGCGCAACTGCCGATGACGCATTTCACCCTGGCGTGGAACCACACCATCGAAAAGATTCGCTGGGAGGAAGATTATCGCGTCACTCCGCGAGGCCTGTTGCTCGGGGAAGCCAGAGTTCAAGGCAACGGCGCCGGCATGGAAATCCCTGACGACGCCCGACTGGTCAACGGCGGCTGGCATTTCCAGCGCCACCTGCCGGCCCTGCAACCCCTGAAACTGGGCCGAACCCCCGAAGCCGGCGACTACCAACTCTGCGTGGACGGCGCATGCCAATCGATCAGCCGCTGGGTTGGCCCACCCACCAGCAGCCAGCCGTTGATAGAGCTGTGGCGTTGCGAGGTCGGCGCAGAAACGCCCGTCGGTGATCGGTGATCAACGAACCGGCTTCAGTGCCCAGCCACCGCCGCCGCTCCCGCGCCACGCGGCCCCACCTTGAAGCCATGCGCCCGAGCATTCCAGGCGATCACAAACCCGAGCGCCACTAACGCCACCATCGCCCAGGGAAACGAGGCAACGCCCCAGCGGTCAAGCAACACGCCGCCGACAACGCCACTACCGGCAATGGCCGCGTTCCAGGCCACGACATTCAACGACAACGCCACGTCGGCGCCATCACCCGCCGCATCCGCCAATGCGGTCTGCAACAGAGTTGCCGCGCCGCCAAAACTCAATCCCCAGACGAACACGCCCAGATAAATCACCTCCGGAACGCGCCCCAAAAAGCCAAATATCGCGCAAACCAGGGCGAACATCGCCAGGCTCATCAACACGGTCTTGCGCAGCAGCGGCTCAACCAATTTCGCGGTCAGCCAAATACCCATCAACGCTGCGATACCAAACACCAGCAACACCAGATCGACACGATCCGCCAAACCCGCCGGTGCCACAAACGGGGCGATGTAGGTGTAGAGAATGTTGTGCGCCAGCATCCAACTGATCACCACTGCCAACACCGGCCGAACGCCCGGCGTGGTCAACACGCGGCGCAGCGACAGACGCTGATGCGCAGGCTGCGGCGGATAATCCGGCACCTTAACCAGCACCCAGACAATCAACATCAGCGTCAGGGCCGACATCAATCCAAACGTCGTGCGCCACCCGACAAGGCCACCCAGCCAGGTGCCCAACGGCACGCCCAGTGACAGAGCAATCGGTGTGCCGACCATCGCCAGTGCCAACGCCTTGCCCTGCTGATCCGGCGCGACCATGCGCCGCGCATAACCGGCCAACAAACTCCACGCCAAGCCTGCCGACACACCGGCGAAGAAGCGCGCCACCAGCGTCACGCCATAGTGCGAAGACAGCGCCGTGATCGAGTTGAACAGCAGAAAACCAACGATGGTCAGCAGCAACACATTGCGCCGACGCCAGCCGCGCGTGGCGATGGTCATCGGGATCACCGCCAGCACCGAGCCCAGCGCATAAGCGGTGACCATCTGCCCGGCCATCGAAGGGGAAATCGCCAGCCCTTCGCTGATCAGCGGCAACAACCCGGCGGGCAGGGTTTCAGTGACGATGCAAATAAAACCGGTCATGGCCAGCGCCAGCAGCGCGCCAATAGGCAGGCGTTTGGGCGCGGCGGATAACGTTATTGAAGGTGTCACGGAAAACTCCTTGAGCGCAAAATGGCAGACTTAAATACCGATCGATACAAAATACTGGCGGCATCCGCCGTACGTTGTCAACGACTTATGTATCGACTAGTATCCAAATCACTTTTTGAGGAGTTTTCGCTATGGCCAGAACCGGCCGCCCCCGCGCATTCGATCGCGACGACGCCGTCGACCAGGCCATGCAATTGTTCTGGCAACACGGCTACGACTCGACCTCGCTCGCCCTGTTGAAAGCTGAACTGGGCGGCGGCATCTCCGCGCCGAGCTTCTACGCCGCGTTCGGCTCCAAAGAAGCCCTGTTCGACGAATGCGTGCAGCGCTACCTGGCGACCTACGCCCAAGTCACCGAGTGCCTGTGGGACGAAACCCTGCCGCCACGCCAAGCCATCGAAACCGCCCTGCGCCAATCGGCACGCATGCAATGCGAAGACGGCCACCCCAAGGGCTGCATGGTGACCCTTGGCGTCATGAGCGCGCCGAGCCCGGACAACGCCGGCGTCGTCGCGGCCCTAACCCAATCCCGCGCCCGAACCCGCGCCGGGATTGTTGCGTGTGTCGAGCGTGGTGTGAGTGCAGGACTATTGGCGGATGGCACAAACGTAGCTGCCATGGCGACGGTGTTCGACAGTTTCCTGCAGGGGATTTCCATCCTCGCTCGGGACGACACGCCGATTGAGCGCATTGAAGCGGCGATTACGCAGGTGATGGGGACTTGGGATGTGATGGCGAGCAATTGACGTCTACGTTCAGATCGCGCTCCCGCACCGCCCCGGCGTGAAGCTTTTCCGAGTCAACTGATTCACACGACGATGCCGGATCTCCCACCGCCGAAACGTTTGTGGTTTCGCACAAACTAAGGCACTCCAAAAAACGACGCCCCCCCTGTAGGAGCTGCCGCAGGCTGCGATCTTTTGATCTCTCCTTAACAAAATCAAAGCCAAGCCAAAGATCACAGCCTACGGCAGCCCTACGCAGAGTCCGCGACGCAACCATGCACGAAGCCGCAACTAACTCGGCAAGCGACGCCCATCCAGAACTCGATTGACCATCAACTCACTCAGCATGATCACCTGATGCAGCATCAGCATGGCCCGACGCTGAGAATGGTCGATGCCATCGCCAATATCACGCGCCATGTCACTGGCAGCGGCTAATGACTCGCAGGCTTCGACGAGCAAGGTTTCATCGTCCACGGCGGGGTCGACGAGGAAGATCTTGTTGGATTTGCGGGAAGGGATTGGGAGTTTTAGTGGGCCGGGTTGGAGATAGAAATTGATGGCGCGATCTGTAGCGTCTTTTATGTTCTGGGGTTCGAGCGCTGGGTCGTAGGGGATCGGATCGGCGTCCGGTGGGTATGGGGTTACTTTGAACGTAGATGAAGCTCCTAACACATTTAGAGGAGGCTTCACCCTTTCGCTACCAAACGAAGGGTGGCGGCCATGCAGAGGTTGGTAGACCGGGTGTTAGGATCCGGCGCGCCCTAGGACGCCCTATACATGGCCACCATAATCGAGAAAGAAATATCGACGACAGTGGGCTGTACAACTAACACCGGGCTACCAAACCCGATCACCGTTCTTCAGTGACGGGGAAACGATATAGCCCGCTGCATAGTCGCGTATGCCGGCGGATTCTGGAGTACGCGTAGGCATCGGCGCAAGGCGCTGTAGCCTTTGTGGCGTAACGGGTTGTGTAATTTAAACGTGCCTGCTGCGTTGTGTTGAAACACGGAAAGCGCCCACTTCCTCCAGGGTATTTTCTTTAGGTATTTGTTGGCTTCCAGGTTTCCCATTCAAAACTTCGCCCCCAAAGGCTGTGCGCAAATGTCACATCTAGTCACATCCAACTCCTTAACAATAGGAATGATCCCTTTTTCTGGTTGAAAACATACTGGTACTCCAACGACAGCCCGATCTGAGATAGGCAGTTCAGTGTGAAGGTGGGGTTGCGGTGGTATTCGTTCTTAGCCGCCAATTTGAAAACTGCTACGTCGATGGTGTCGCCATAACCGCTTTAAAAAATTTCCTTGAGAGCCATATGGTGGCAGTTTGCCTAAAGCATTATGATTGAAAGAATGCAGCCTTTTCGAACAGCCTATGAACCAGAGATTTAAAAATCTAACTCACTGATTTCCATAATAATTCAAGTAAATATCACGAAGGAACGCTGATGACTGTCTTGCTCACCAAATTGGGATTAGCCTACCGAAAAGCAAAGGTTGACCTTTATTACTCGACTAATCCTTCGCTTCTGGATTTGTCAAATTACGAAGACAGGCTCGCGACGAACCTTACCAAGCTAAAGGCTCATCTTGACTCAACAGATGAAGCGTGGTTTCAGGAGCCTGAATTCCTCGGAACGTGGTGCCTCGTTCCTAAACAAATAATCACTCCGATCAAAAATTCTTCGGAAGTGCAAGGGTTAATATTTGCCTCGTCAGAGGCTGAATGGGACACGATTGTCGATGCGGGTACAAAACCAACCGCCGAATTTAGATTAATGGCGAAATGCAGCATAGATTTCCATGTTTTATCAGCTTTATGGATGATAGAAGTAGGGTCAATATTTGACAAAAAACTGAGTAAAAATGTTTATGGCAGCCGGCTTCGACGCAACCGGCACGAAAAGATCAATACGTGGGCCCTTGGGTCTTTCAAACCTTATCTTCGCCCCTTTCGCGAGTGGAGAGACGGTGGAATCCATGCAATGAGCTCTGCTCTTGAAAATAAAAAAAAGGTTCTCGCACTCACAGCAGACATTAGTAGTTTCTATCATGAACTAACGCCCAATTTCATGCTTGACACAAACTTCCATACTATTGCCGGGATAACCTTAAATGAGGCACAGACAAAGCTAAACCGCATATTTATTAATTCCCTGTTAGCTTGGGCTAAAAACACCCCATTGGAAAAAGGACTACCTGTAGGGCTGCCGGCATCTGCAGTAGTCGCCAACGCGGCCCTAATTAGACTAGATCAGTTCATCGAACAGCAAGTGGTGCCATTGTATTATGGGCGCTATGTCGATGACATAATGTTAGTAATGGAAAACACCAACGAAGTAAAGACCACCGAACAATTCTGGGAATGGGTTTTCAATAGAGATGGAGGCAAAGAACTACTAAAGCAAAAAGATCGCAGCATTCTTTTTGAACCTGAATACCTTAAAGGCTGCCGTATCGCCTTCGACAATTCCAAGAATAAATTATTCGTTCTGAGTGGAACAACGGGTCTAGCCATGGCGAACGCCATATCAGAACAGATAAATAAACGCGCAAGTGAATGGCGTTCACTTCCCGACTTACCGGACTCTCCAGAGAGTGTCGCAACTGATCTACTCAAAGCAACAAGTCTAACCGGCGAACAAGCTGACACACTCCGTAAAACTGACGCTTTGACTCTACACCGAGCCGGATTTGCTCTGAACTTACGAGACTATGAGGCATTCGAACGCGACTTACCGCCTGAAGAATGGCAAGCACACAGGCATGCTTTTTTCGCGGCAGCAATTGAGCACATTTTAACTCCTATAAAATTTTTTGAACTCTCGCAATACCTTCCACGCATAGTGAGAATGGCAGTGGCCTGCGAAGACTTTGAACATCTGGGAAGAATAATAAAAGCTATTAACAATCTAGCTGTAAAAATCTCAACCAGTTGCGAATTCACGATAAAAGGACTTGATAGGGAAAAAGAAATATCGCTCGGGGATATCTCACGATGCTGGTCATCTCTTCTAGAGGCGCTCACTGACAATATCGCATCCGCATTTCCTGCGAAGCTTTCAAGCACCGGGAAAATAGCCTGGGGCACTTTTGATTACGAACTAAAAAAAGGCCATTACGGCAGTCATCAGTTGACACTTGCATTGAACCGATGGATTAGCACATCGACAAATATTCAAAAAATTCAGGCCATATTATTTAGCCGAGATCTCGCGCACATTCCTCTCCGATTTATGGGTTTGCCTACCGAAATGGTTAGCCAGCGCGGTATACCTGCTAGAAAAAGTCTTTTGAAATTTCAGCTTGATGGTTTACTACCTGACGAAATGCTGGATGGTCATGATATGTTAGCTGGGTGGATGAAACTTCAGCAAAATTTCCCACCCGG
This sequence comes from Pseudomonas fluorescens, assembly GCF_900636825.1. Lineage (NCBI taxonomy): Bacteria > Pseudomonadati > Pseudomonadota > Gammaproteobacteria > Pseudomonadales > Pseudomonadaceae > Pseudomonas > Pseudomonas fluorescens. The sequence continues at coordinate 3,484,577 of NZ_LR134318.1, forward strand.
TTTAGCATTTGCGACTCGCCCATTCAATCTCAACGAACTATATTTAGTAGCACCCCAACCATTTTTAGCCAGCAATCTAAAAGCTTTTGCGGCGGTGATCAAAGCGTTGCGAGGATTCGACTTCACTGATCACAAAATGCCATACCAGGATAAAAAGTCGGTTCTGCACATTCCAAATGGCGAACCTAAATACAAACAAACCATCGCCGTTACAAGCTGGGAAATCAAAGATTTAAGCTTTAATGCTGCAATCATTCGCCTACCGGATCCAGAAGGGCGCTTACGTTATCAGCGAATAAACCGTTTGATCAATGAAGTAATTTCCAGACCCGACGGGGCCAGCTACCTAATTCTTCCAGAATTAGCATTACCTCCACAATGGTTTATGAGAATCGCTGACAAACTTAAGAGGAGAGGAATATCTCTAATTACGGGCGTAGAATATTTACATGCACCCAAAAAAATAGTTAGACACCAAGTTTGGGCATCTTTGATACACGACGGGCTTGGCTTCCCTTCGCTGATGCTTTATCGCCAAGATAAACAGAAACCTGCATTTCATGAAGAGCAGGAACTTTACCGCCTTGCAGGTCTAAACATGCGCCCTGCCCAAGAGCAACAATGGTGTACACCACCAATAATTTCGCATGGAGATTTTCGCTTCGCTGTAATGATCTGTAGCGAGCTGACAAACATTCGCTATAGAGCAGATTTGCGAGGCAAAGTAGATGCGCTCTTTGTTCCCGAGTGGAATCCCGACACTGATACGTTTAATTCACTAGTCGAATCAGCCGCACTAGATATTCACGCCTACATTATCCAATGTAACAACCGAAGATTTGGTGACAGCCGTATTCGAGCGCCTTACAAAGAACGTTGGAAACGTGACATTCTCCGTGTGAAGGGAGGGAACCATGATTACTGCATTACTGGGGAGATTGATGTGTTAGCTCTTCGTCAATTTCAATCGAGCTATCGCTCACCAAACAGTGAGTTTAAACCTGTACCCGACGGTTTTAATGAGGAGATGTCATTCGAAAGACGAGTGCAACCTAAATAGCCGCCAGCATCCGAAAAAGCTACCAGCAGATTAACTTCCTGCTGGTTAGCACTGCTCGGAGAATTACAATATATCCGCTAAATCGCGGAACCGAGTAAAATGTTCAAACCTTCCTCTTAAAAAACTTATCCCAGTAATACTTCAAACTCCACCGATCCTTCGGCCTAGGCTTATAGTGCGTTTTATTCCTCTGCCCCGGCTCCCCGCCCGCCCCACTCGCCGTGTAGTAATAAAGCGCTATCGAACGCCGCGTCACCCCCTTAGGCGTGGTCAACGGCTCCGGATGCCCGTGGTTACTATCTTTATCCGTATTAAAAATCACACACCGGTTATAAATCGGCAGCACCTTCTTCATGCATTTCTTCATTCCCACATCCCAAAGCTCCAGATTGCCGCCGTACGCTTCCTGCCAATCCTCGGTCAGGTAAATAATCACGTTCAGCCGTCGCTCGACGTTGAGCTTTTTGTTTAGCCGGAAATCCGAGTGCACGCCGAGGAAGCCGCCGGTTTTGGTTTCGTGCAGGCCGCCGCCGGCGAAATAGGGGTCGGGGATCAGGCCTTGGATGCCGGTGAGTTTTTCGAGGAATTCCAGCATCGGCGCGGAGTTGAACGTGTTGAACACATTCTTCAGGTAGGGACTGCAGGCGTTGGGGCTGATCTGGCGTTTGAGTTGGCCTTTGTAGCCGCGCTCGTAGATTTGTTCGTTGTTGGTCGGTTCGACCGGGAAGTGTTCGCGGATGTTGGCGATGACGTCGGCTTGCAGGAAGTTGTCGATGACGATGTGCGGGAACGGCGTGGCTTGGGTGTATTCGCTGGTCAGCGATTCGCCGAAGGCGCTGGCGGCGGCTTGGTCGAAGTCGAGTTCCGGGGTTAGCGTGATGGGAAGTCTGTTGGGTTGCATTGCGGCTCCATGAGTTCTTTCAGGTGACGTTAACAGGGTCAGGTGCTGGGCGCCTCGCCGCTGTTTGCGCAAAAATTCAGTGGCGAGCAGGTTGCCATGTTGTGGTGGGCCTGCCGAGTGTGCGGCGGTGAAACCTGGCCTGTCGCTGTAACGACATGTTTCTGAGTGTCACAAACCCGTCATATTTCCTCTGCTAACCTCGTCGGCGCTTAACCTGCCTCCATCCAAGAGCCCCAGAACAAAGGTGCCGCCAAGGTGTTTTCGACTCCCGTTCGCCAGCAAATCATTCTGCGTTCCGACAATCTGCGCTCGGACGATTTCGGTGCCCTCTTCGCCCGACTGTTTGGCAATCGTTATGCCGACACCCCGCCACTGCCGTCGAACATCATGATTGGCGGTGTTTATGGGCGGCATGAGGGTGTGAGTTTTCGGCGGATGCATTATCACGGTGACTTTAGCGTTTGTTTCCCCGATCCGCAGGACGAGATCACGTTCGTCATTCCCACGGCGGGGAAGATTGTGTTTAACCACGCGACGGAGTCGGTGGGTCTGACGCATGTAGGATTGGCGATCGACAAGGCTGATATCCGCTCGATGCGTTTTCTGGATGATCACGCGCACCACGGGATGTCGGTGAGTCGGCAGCAGTTGACCGAGCGATTGTCGGCGCTGTTGGACAGGCCGATTGTGCAGAAGATTGTGTTTGAGCCGAGCGTGAATCTGGATTCGGCGGCGTTTCAGGGTATCAAGGCTTTGATTGATCTGGCGACGGGCACTGAGTTTGATCTGTTGATCAATAGCGGGACGCTGATGCCGTCGCGGTTGCGAGAGATGTTGATTGATGCGGTGTTGGAGGCGTGGCCGCATAACTTTTCCGAGGCGTTGCGGCGACCGGCAGCGATGGTTGCGCCACGGCATGTGAAGTTGGCGGTGGAGTTTATTCAGGCGCATCCGGAGCAGTTGGTGAGCGGTGTGGATCTGGCGCGGTTGAGCCATGTGAGTCAGCGGGCGCTGCAGGAGGGGTTTCGGCGGTTTGTCGGGATGTCGATTGTGGCGTATCAGCGCCAGGTGCGGCTGGAGCGGGCTTATGAGGTGTTGAAACGAGGGTGTGCCGGATCGGTGACGGAGGTGGCGCTGCGGTTTGGGTTTAGTAATGTTGGGCGGTTTTGTCGGTATTTTCAGGGGGCTTATGGGGTGAGTCCGGCGGAATTGCGCGGGCGGGATTGAGGGATGAGTCTGTTGTGGTGATGGTGGCTCGAAAAGCGCCATCGCCAGCGGCGAGCTCCCACAGGGAGCTGCGGTGTGATTGAGATTTTTGGCATTCCACAAAAACTGTGGGAGCTGGGCTTGCCAGCGATGGCGGTGGATCAGGCATGGCGATGTTGGCTGTGTTGCCCAAATCGCTGGCAAGCCAGCTCCCACAGGGATTTTTGGCGTGATTGAGACTGATAGCGACCCACAGAACTTATGGTGTTGGTTGGATTGGGGTCTTCCTTGACCCCTCTTCTGTTTAGAACGCGTAGCTGGCCTTGAGGCCGCCGTTGAAGCCGTGGCTGTCGCCGCCGCCGTTGGCGCCCATTTCTGCGCCGAGGCTAAGGGCGCCGAGGCTGGCCATGAGGTTGACGCCGCCGCTGAATTGGTCGCGGTTGTCGAAGGCGGCGCGTTGTTCGATGTCGAGGCCCAGCAGGTGGCTTTGGCTGTCGACTTGATTGTCGCCCAGTGTGCGCTCGTAACCCACTTGTACGCCGGGCATCAGTTGCCATGCGCCCATCGCGACGGGGGCGAAGGCGACGTTGAGGTTGGCGACGGCGCTGCGGCGGGTGACGGTGTTGTCGTCGACGTCGAGTGACAGTTCGCTGCCCTTCTCTGTAAAGCCGTTGAGGTCGAGATGGCTGATGCGCAAGCCGAGGCTTGGTTCGAAGGTCATGCCGTTGACCGGGGCGCGGTAGCCGAGGGCAATGGTTGCGCCGCTGAGGCTGCCGTGGGTGTCGCCCTTCGCGGTGCCGAGGCCGCCGCCGAGGTCGCGTTTGCTGTCGTAGTCGATGTAGCCGGCGCTGGCGTTGGCATCGACGAACAGACCGCGTTCCAGGCTGGTGAAACCGTAGCGGGCGCCGACGTTGAGGAAGGTGAAGTCCGTATCGGCTTCACCGCTCGCACCGCCGACCGTGCCTTTGCTATAGCCGAAGCCGCCGCGTGCGCTGAATTGTTCGCTGAAGCGTTGAGTGATGCCGACCATCAGGCCTTGGCTGTGTTCGTTGCTGCTCTTGGCGTGGGCCGAGCCGTCGGTGCCGAGGTAGCCGCCGAGCGCGGTGGTCCACAAACGGTATTGGCCGATTTTGAGATCGCTGCCGCTGGCGAACGGCGCGGCGGCTTGTTCGATCATTGCGTTTTGGCGCAGCAGGTAGCTGGCGGCGTCGGCGTGCACTTGGCCACCAACCTGGGATTCGACTCCCCCGAGGGTGCCGGCGTCGATCGCCGATTGCAGGTAATAGTTGTAGGCGCTGTAGGTGCCGGACAGGTTGGTGTTTTGCAATTGGCGCAGTAATTCGGCGCCGGCTGCGGCGTTGCCGATCAGCCCGGCCTGACCCGGCAGGCTGTTGTATTCGACGAGTTTGCCGCGCAGAACATAGATGGTTTCCTGCGACAGGCCGAGGCCTTGTTTGAGGTAGTTGTCCATGCTGCCGTATTGCGCGGTGACTTCGTCGAGGCCGGCCTGAAGGTAGCTGGCCTGAACGCCGAGCAGTGGCTCATACACGGCGGCCATACTGGCGGGCATCGCTTTCAACGTGGCGGCGACGCGAGCGGCTGTGTAGTCGTTAGTCGCGAGGTAGTTGGCCATGATGGTCGCGTTGTCGACACCGGCGATGCTCTGCAACACGGCGGCGGTCCAGCCGGTGCGGTCTTTGCCGGCGGTGCAGTGGAACAGTTGCGCGCCGTCGGTGGTGGCGAGTTCGTTGAACAGTTTGTTGAATTGGCCGCGCATGCCGGCGTCGCTGACGAAGGCGCGGTTGGTCTGTTCCATCATGGCGATGGCGTCGGCGGCACTTTTGAAGGAAATGCTGGTGATGTTTGCGCCGGAGGTGGTGCTGCCGATGATGTCGATGTTCTGGTAAGCGGCGCCGCTGATCAGGGTGTCGGGAGTGGCGGCGATTTCGCTAGGGGTGCGCAGGTCGTAGACCGCTTTGATGCCGAGGCCGTTGAGGATCGCCAGGTCTGATGCGGTCGGCGTCACCGCGTTGGCGCGGTAGAACACCCCGGCGCGCATCGTGCCGTCGTGGGCGGTGGAATACGCGGTGGTAGTGCCGGCGACATCACGGAAATTGTCCATGCCTTTGAGGCGCGGGGTGTCGAGCAGCACGGGCTCGGCAGCGTTGGCAGCGGCGATGGATAGGCTCAGTACGGACAGCGAACACAGCAGACGTTGGAACACAGTGCAGCCTCATTTCGATTAGCGTTGGGCTGCCTACTATCTGCACTGAATGAAGAGCGAATATGACAAATTCGCGCAGCCCGAAAATGCCTGCGCGAATGGGCCGTGGGGTGCGTGAATTGTCCATCGGGCGATGGCGGTGTGTCAGGCAGTGAGGATGCTGGCTGTGCTGGCCTGATCGCTAGCAGGGCTAGCTCCCACAGGGATTTTTGGTGTGTTGGAGATTGTTGGCATCCACAAAACATGTAGGAGCGAGCCTGCTCGCGAATGCGCTGGGTCATTCACCCTGCCGCTAAAGTCCATCGATTACTCGAAAAGGAAATCTGGCTCAGTTGCTCCGACTGACCACCCGAATATCTGTCAGCCCTACCCGCTCGGCGTGTTCGAGAATCTGTTCCGGGGTGGAATCGGCGGTGGGCATGACCAGGCTGTTTTCGGCGTCGCCCAGGTGCAACTCCAGCAGGTGCATTGCGGCTTCGTGTTCGGCCAGTTGCGGCGCTTTGAGTTCGAGCAGGTAGGTGCGGGGCTCTTTGTTGAATCGGTATTCGATGTGATAGGTGTACATGAGGTCATCCGCGTCAGTGGAAAAGGACTGAACATCCTGACGCTCCGGTCAGGAAATTAGTTCCCACTCGATGCAAGCCCCGGGCGATTTGAATTTCCGGGCAAACTTTTCGCGCGCCGGGGCGTCCTTTGCTTATCACTCTCAACCGGCTGAACACAGCCAAGGATAGGCAATGACTTTTTTCATTTTTCTTCTGGCCTGCGCCGCAGCGGCGACCACTGGCGTGATGTTCAAACCGGGGCCGTGGTACGAAGGGCTGAACAAACCGGGCTTCACTCCGCCCAATTGGGCCTTTCCGGTGGCCTGGACGATTATTTACCTGTTGCTGGCATGGGCCGGTTATCGCCTGAGTCTGCTGCCGGGGAGTCAGACCGTGCTGGCCTTGTGGGCGGCGCAGATTGCCTTGAACACGCTGTGGACGCCGGTGTTCTTCGGCGCGCATCAGGTGCTGGCGGCGATGGTGATTCTGGCGTTGCTGTGGCTGGTGGTCGCGGCCATGGTGGTGCTCGCATTGCAACTGGATCTGGTCACCGGTTTGATCCTGTTCCCGTATCTGGCGTGGCTGTGCGTCGCGGCGGCGTTGAATTTTTCGATCCTGGTGAAGAACCGCTGATGACCATTGCCCACTCGGGAATCGAAACACCTTGGCCGCAAGGCGAGCGCGAATTGGCGCAGGTGCGTGCGTTCAATCGCAAACTCGCCTGGCTGCCGCGTTTCAAGATTCGCAATCGCCTCACGCCCCGCTTGATCCAGACGCTGTTGCGCGCGAGCCAGATCGGCGCGGACGGCAAATTGCGCAAACACGAGCTGACCGCTGAACGCACGACCATCGGCACAGTGCCGGTGCGGATCATTCGCCCGCACGGCCAATCGAAAGGCGTGGTGCTGGACTTTCACGGTGGCGGCTGGGTGATCGGCAATGCGCAAATGAACGATCCGTTCAATGCCGCCATCGTCAATACCTGCGACGTTACAGTGGTCTCGGTGGATTACCGCTTGGCCATCTCGACGCCTATTGAAGGCCTGCTGGCGGACTGCTTGAGCGCGGCGCGCGGCGTGTTGGCCGCTGCCGAGTTTGCCGGTTTGCCCGTCGTGGTGGTCGGCGAATCGGCGGGCGGTCACCTCGCCGCCGCGACGATGTTGGCGCTCAAACAATGGCCGGATTTGCTGCAACGTATCTGCGGCGCGCTGCTGTATTACGGTGTCTACGATTTGAGCGGAACCCCGAGCGTGCGCAACGCGCCGCCGGAGACATTGGTGCTCGACGGCCCCGGCATGGTCGAGGCGCTGCGCCAGCTCACGCCGGGCCTTAGCGATGAACAGCGTCGACAACCACCGTTGTCACCGCTGTATGGCGACTTCAATGGTTTCCCGCCAGCGCTGCTGTTTGCCGGCGAACTGGATCCGTTGCTCGACGATACGCTGAGCATGGCTGCGCGCTGGCGAGCCTCGGCACCGGTCGAGGTGTACACGCTACCGTACTCGCCCCACGGTTTCATCCACTTCCCCACGGCGCTCGCGAACAGCGTGCTCGCCTACAGCCGCGAGTGGATAAGCGCTCGCGTCGACGCGCAATCGGCGGTTACTCGTTGAGATCCTAGTTGTCGTAAGCTCCACTATGGAATTAGCGGCGCGATCACGCTGATTGTCCCGCGACCCATTTGCGGTACTGACGCGTGCGTAACGCATTGCCGATCTGCTGCAGGACCAGCGCGCGCAACGGCGAGACCTTCGGGTTGGGCTGTCTGGCCTGGCTGAGCTTGCGCAACTGAAACTTGACCACCGCCATGCTGGCCAGCGACGCCATGGCTTTGTTCTTCCAGGTGATCGGCGGTAACTCTGGGGCGGTGTTGCGGCCCTGCAGCCAGTCATGCGGCAGGTTGGGATCGATGGCTAACGCGGTGCCGATGCCAACCATATCGACGCCGCTTTGCACCACCTGCTCCGCGATCGGGCGCCGGCGCACGCCGCCCGTGACCATCACCGGCATCCTCGCGACTTTGCGAATATCGCGGGCAAATTCGACGAAATACGCCTCGCGCGCCAGCGTGCGGCCGTCGCGCGCCTCCCCCTGCATCGCCGGCGCTTCGTAGCTGCCACCGGACAATTCGACCAGATCGACGTCCAGCTCATTGAGCAACTCGACTACCTGCCGGGCGTCTTCGGCAGAAAAACCACCGCGCTGGAAGTCAGCCGAGTTGAGCTTCACCGCCACCGCAAATTGCGCAGACACCACAGCGCGCACAGCCTTGACGACCTCCAGCAACAACCGCGCACGGTTCTCCAGCGAACCGCCCCACTCGTCCGTGCGTTGATTGGTCAGCGGTGACAGAAACTGGCTGAGCAGGTAACCGTGCGCGGCGTGAATTTCCACTCCGGTGAAGCCGGCCTGCTCGCCGAGTTGCGCGGTACGGGCAAAGCGCCCGATCACGTCGGCGATCACCTCAGCGGTCATCGCGTATGGCGTGGTGAAATGTTTGGAAAGGCTGCCCATGCTCAGCGGCACCGCCGACGGCGCCCAGGTTTTCTGTCCTAGGTTGGCTTGCATTTGCCGGCCGGGATGATTGATCTGCAACCAGAACTGCGCACCGCCGGAACGGCCGACCTGCGCCCAGCGCTTGAACTTGGCCAGTTGCCGATCATTCTGCAACACCACGCCACCGGGCCCGGTCATCGCGCGGCCATCGACCATGACATTGCCGGTGATGAGCAGACCGGCGCCGCCATCAGCCCAGGCCTGATACAAGCGCATCAATTCAGCGGAAGGCGCTTGATCGGCGTCGGCCATATTTTCTTCCATAGCGGCTTTGGCGATACGGTTTTTGATGCTCGAACCGTTGGGGAGCATCAGGTTGTCGAACACGTTCATGAGGAGTCCTCGATTGGGCGTGAGACAACCATAAGATTGAAGTCAACTTTAAGGTCAAGCGACTTTTAAGACTTTTCTATTTCCCCGCAGCGATTTTCTCTTCGCGCATCTGATTGATCAGCAACTGCGCGTTATCCGCACACGCGACACCGGCAGGTTTGCTCTGGATGCCATCAATGACCCGCAGCAACTGCGCCTTGTTTTGCGCCAGGCGTTGCTGGAGGATTTCGATTTCCTCGACCTTGCGCTTGAGCCCCACCAGCATCTCGTCGGGCTGCCAGTCCTGCGCTTTCAGCGGCAGCAATTGGCGGATTTCGTCCAGCGAGAATCCCGCCGACTGCGCGCCGGTAATGATCTGCAGAATCCACTCGGTCTCCGGGGCGTAATCCCGATAGCCGTTGGCCTTGCGCCCGACCGAATTGATCAGCCCGCTGGCTTCGTAGAAGCGAATCCGCGACGGCGCCAGACCACTGAGTTGTGCCAGTTCACCGATTTTCATGTTTCACCCGAGCTGTGAATGACCCTGAAGTGAAATTTAAACCCTGAGGCGCGCGCGGCCAATGCAGGTAAATGGTTTTTGCGACCGCGACGATTGCGCATCCGCAATGCCACTGCCCTGCCCGCCTACGCGCGGCCCCGACAAAAAGAAATGAACCCGCCGCACTCAACGCCACCTAACGCATAGACCATCAGGAGGTAGCCAATGCAAATCGAAACCGTGTGGATCGTTCTGGCGGTAGTTCTTGTGCTTATCGAGCTTTGGGCTATCAATCGAGTGCGCAGGAGTGAGGGGAAGTCGAGCAATAAAGGCGTATGGATCGTGTTGATCGTGTTCGTGCCGTTGTTTGGCTTGATTGCGTGGGCGTTGGCGGGGCCCAAGCATATCGGGCATGGCCGTCCGTCGGATGCGGCCCGCTGATTGAACCGTGACGAGGGCGCCCGCCCTCGTCACGCAAGACTTTATTGGGACTTGTCCTGCTGCAGTTGGACGGACGACTTGCTGGTGTCCTTTTCTTTGTTCGAGGCATCGTCGGAATCCTGAAAACACCCTTGCAGCATCAACACACTGCAGATTCCCAGACATGCGCAAATTTTCTTCATGATCGCCTCCTTATCAATTGACACGGCCAACGCTGTCGACCTGTAGCGATGAACATCGCCTCTAAGGTGGACGCTGTGATGCTGAATGAGTTCGAACTGTTTTTCCTGCTTGTGGTGCGCACGCCGAACCCTTTATAAGAGCGGCTTTCATTTGCGATTCAAGGGGCTGCACCCATGAGCAATGCCTGGAACGAAGGTTATTTCACCGACGAAGGCTACACCTACAGCTATAGCCGGGAGATCAATCCGGTATTCCAGCGCTATTGCCTGTTGCTGCGCGGCTTCGCCAGCCTGGACAACGACGACGGTTATCACTGCGAGCTTGGCTTCGGTCAGGGCGTCTCGATCAATATCCACGCCACCGCGAATCCCGCCGGTTTCGTCGGCACCGATTTCCACCCCGGCCAGGCAGCCCACGCCATCGAACTGGCGAACCTCAGCAATAATGGCGCGAAGCTGTATGACGACAGTTTCGAACAGCTGCTCGCACGCACGGATCTGCCGCAATTCGACAGCATCAGCCTGCACGGCATCTGGAGTTGGGTCAGCCGTGACAACCATAAGCTGATCATCGAATTCGTCCGCCGCCAGCTCAAACCCGGCGGCCATCTGTATGTGAGCTACAACGCTTTGCCGGGTTGGTCGCCGTCAGCGCCGTTGCGTCAACTGTTCAGCCTGCACGACCGTTTTGCCAATGGCTCGACGCGGTCGGATCAGCGCATCGACGCGGCATTGCAGTTTTCCGAGGCGCTGCTGGCGGCCAACCCCAAATACGCCCTGGCCGCGCCGAGCCTGGGGGCCAGGCTGCAGACCATCAAGGGCCAGGATCGCCATTACGTCGCCCACGAGTATTTCAATCGCGACTGGCATTGCCTGTATTTCGCCGACATGGTCGATGCCTTGAGCGCCGCCAAGCTTGATTACGCGACGACAGCCGTGCCGCTGGATTCGGTTGATGCGCTCAACCTGAGTGCCGAGGGCGTCAGCTTTCTCGCGGGGATCGAGCATCCGGTGATGCGTGAGCAGGCGCGCGATTATTTCGTCAATCAGGCGTTCCGCCGCGACCTCTATGTGCGCGGTGCCAACCGCCTCAGCGCCGCCGAGCGCCGTTCGCGCATGCTCGATACGCGGTTCATCCTGCTCCAGGCGGCTGAAAGCGTAGCGTCCACGGTCAGCGGGCCTGCGGGAGAAGCCTCGCTGCAGCCGGAAATCTACGGCCCGGTACTCAATGCGCTGGCCGCACAAAACTACGAAGCGAAATCGCTGCGCCAGTTATTCGCAGCGCTATCACCGATGGCTTATGACGATCTTGAGCAAGCCATCGCGATATTGGTCGGCATGGGCGCTGTGGCCCCCTGCCAGAGTGAAGCCGCCGAGGCGCAAGTGTACGAACGCTGCGCCGCGTTCAATCTGCAGTTGTGCGAGCGCGCGCTGTTCAGCGCCAACATTCAGGTGTTGAGCAGCCCGGTCACGGGCGGTGGGGTTACGGTCAGCCGCTTCCAACAATTGTTCCTGTTGTCGATCCGACAGGGCAAACAGCATCCGTCGGAATGGGCGCAACTGGCTTGGAGCGTCATGGCCGAACAAAACGAGGTGCTGATCAAGGACGGCAAAACGCTGACCACGGCCGAAGAAAACATCGCCGAACTGATCGAGCGCGCTCAGGTGTTCGCCGAGCAATCGCTGATCGTGCTCAGTGCCCTGAAAATCGTCTGAGTTAGCCCAGGCACGCGGCGCGACGACCGGGGAAACCTGCAGTCGCGCCGCGCAGTAATGGCCGGTGATTCGACGGATCTGTCAGTCAAACGCGCCGTTGAGCACTTCGTAAATCAGGCCGGTGGTCAGCGCGACAAGGATCAGATCCGTGCCCACCTGCTGCCACTCGTATCCATCGTAATGCGGCAAGTGCCCGAGCAGGCGGCCATCAAGCTTTTTGGCGATGCCGGGTGGAAGCGGTTTGCCGCGCGCAAGATTTTTTTGAATGCCCGGTGGTAATGCTGGGCCGGGGCTCCAGTAATCGCGGTGTCCACCGACGATCCCCAACACGTTGCCGCGATCGATATCGGGCCGGTAACCCTGATTGCCGCCGGACTTCTTGCCTGAGTTGCCCTGACCTTTCTGGCCGCCGTGATCCTGGACGTTTTGCCCATTGCCCTTGCCGTTGCCCTGGCCTTTTCCATTGCCGGGGTCGGCCAACGTCAGCGCACTGCCTACCAGCGCAAGCGACGCGATCGCCGCCACCATTGCACGTGATTTGATCATGCAAGGTTTCCTCTTAAGTGATCTGGTGCCTTCTGGACGTTGTCGTTGAGCTTAGTTTATTGCAGCAGTTCGGCGATCGATTTCAGCGAACCACGTCGGCGCTAGTCATCCCGTTGACCCATACTCGAGAAAGCAGCAGTCGACTTTATCGCCGCGCAAGCAATTGACGTTGCCTGATCCCGAGCCATGCGTCAGGATTCGCCCCTTTGACCGGAACCAACACCCATGAATCGCCAGAAAAAACTCAAGCAACTGTTCAAGGAAAAGGCCAAAAAGGCCAGCGCCAAACTGGCGCCGAAAAAGCCCAAGTACATCAGCAAGGCTGAGCGGGCGAAGCTGGATGCCGAGGGGCAAGCGGCAAGTGAATCGAGCGATCAGAGCCAAAGCTGATGCCGCTGCCCTCCGGCTGAAGGATTACTCTTTTGTGCCTGGCACCAGTTCAAAGGTAGGCGTGAACGGCGTCATGGCCGCCATCAACAACTCGAACGGTTGGCGATTGCCTTCAAAAATGGCCTTGCCCTGCGCGACGAGCTGATCGAAGCTGATTTTCCTCGCCATCACGTTTTCCAGCGCGGTGCGGTCAAGGGTAATGGTCAGGTCGGCCTTTTCGGCGGTCTGCCCCTTGATACTGGTCAACGTCGAATTGCTCAGTTCAACCGCAAACTGCTCGCCATTGTCGGGCGTTTTAAGGTTGAAGACGAAATGCTGATCCGCAACCTTGGAGCCATCGAGGCTGATACCCAAGTATTCAAGCCATAGCTCAGTGCTCATCGCGCGAAGAATATCGGGGCCGGTTGATTTTGGCGTCAGGCCTTTGGGCATGCCGTGGCGTAATTCATGGGCAGCTGCCAGGAAACTGTTGCGCACGCCGGCGCTCTCCTTCTGATAACCGACCTGCTCGTAGACATCGGCCAGCAAATCCTTGGCCTGGCTGTTCTGCGGCTCGGCGTACACCAGTTTGTTCAGAAGTTCATAAGCCTCGCGGTACTTGCCCTGATCGAACAATGTTTTGCCCTTGGCGATGATTTTCTCGGCGCCGCCCATCATTTCAACGTACAGCGGTGCCGAATCCTTGGGTGACAAGGGCATCAACGTCGCAGGGTTAGCGTCCCAGTAACCCAGGTAGCGGTTGATCACGGCGCGGCTATTGTGCTCTTCCGAACCGTGATAGCTATGAGTGGCCCAGTTGTTTTTCAGGCTGGCAGGCACTTGTAGACATTGTGTATTTCGTTGATGGTCACGCCTTGGTTGGCCGCGTGCAGCACGGCGTTGTTCAAGTTGGCATAAGCATCGCGCTGCGCGCGCATGACCTCTTGGATCCGGGCGTTGCCCCAACGCGGCCAATTGTGGGATGCGAGCATGACGTCGGCCGTTTGCCCGTAGCGATACAAGGCGTTATTGATGTTTTTCGACCATACGAGCGGATCACGAACCAAGGCGCCGCGCAGGGTGTAGATGTTGTGGATGGTGCCGGTGATATTTTCGGCGGCCCAAAATGCCTTGAATTGCGGAAACCATGTGTTCATCTCCGACGGCGCTTCGGTTCCGGGGGTGTTCTGGAACTCCATCTCCACGCCGTCCAGAGTCACGGTTTCGAAGTCTTTCTCAATGTAACGATTGGGCTCGATCAGCCCGATATTGCCAATGGCGACGTTTTTCCCGATCGCCATATCGACGTGGCCGTATGGGCTGTGCGGCAGCAAAACGCCATACTGGAAAAAGGTGCGCCGGTTCATGGCATTGCCGGCATACACGTTTTCCGCTACCGCGTGTTCCATGAAACCTGCCGGGGCAATCAGTGCGACCTTGCCGCTGCGCACGTCCGCTTCATCAACAATGCCGCGAATGCCACCGAAGTGGTCGGCGTGCGAATGCGAAATCACCACCGCGACAACCGGACGTTTGCCCAGTTTTTCATTGATGAATGCCAGCGCGGATTTCGCGGTTTCCTTGCTGGTCAAGGTATCGAACACGATCCAGCCGGTATCGCCTTTGATGAAAGTGATGTTGGCCATATCAAAGCCGCGGATTTGATAAATCTTGTCCGGCACCACTTCGTACAGACCGTAAGCCATATTCAGCACCGCCTGCCGCTGCAGAGACGGGTTGATACTGTCGAAGTCCCTACCCTCCAGCAGGAAATCGTAACTGCCCATGTTCCACGCGACGTTTCCAGCATCGCCCATGATTTTCTGGAAGGTCGGCGCGGCGATGAAGCCTTTTTTGGCTTCGGCGAAGTCGCGCTCATCTGCAAACGGAAGACTGGTGCGCAGGGCTTTCTGCAATTCGATGGTGTGCAGCGAGGGCGCTTTGCCCTTGTCGTCGAAATGGCCGCCTTTACCGGAAGCAGCCGAACTGACACTGGCATCGCCGCCGAAGGCGACCGGGCTGGTGCCCAACGAGAAGACCAAAGCCAGGTGGAGGATTTTATTATTCATTTTTTAGTGCCTACGCTCGGAATACAAAAGGCTGTTGATGACCGGTGTCCGCGCCAGGAATTGGGGGTGCATGGCTTGACCCGGAAAGCAGAAATAGCATACTCAGCCGATCACGAAAAATTCCGTTTCGTATCGCTTCGATAACATTAAGGTTATGTATGACCCCGCGCCGTTTACGCCAGTTTCTGAGTCTTGTCGAACATGCGCATTTTGGTCGGGCGGCCAAAGCCCTCGGCGTCTCGCAGCCGGCACTCAGCAAAAGCATTCAACTGCTGGAACATGAACTCGGCGTCACGCTGTTCGATCGCCGCACGGAAGGCGTGGTGGTGACGGCATTCGGCCAGTTGCTCAAGGAAAAGAGCCAGAGCCTGCTGATGGCGGAGGCAGACCTGCGACGGGACATCGGCTTATTGGCCAGCGGTGAAGTCGGCGCGCTCAGAGTGGCCTTGGGTCCATACCCGAGTATCACCTGCGGTTACGCCAGTATCGCCAGGCTGCATGCCCGCCATCCGCAAATCAACGTCACCGCTCATGTCGTCGGCTGGCGTGACGTTGCCCATCGGGTGGCAACGGGCGTGGTGGATCTGGGGATTGCAGAAATCAGCACCTTACGAGGCCGCGAGGAATTCACCTGTGAATTATTGGGTGAACATCAGGGGCGACTGTTCTGTCGTCCGGGCCATCCGCTGGTATCGCAAGGTTCGGTTACCCTGGCGCAAACGCTGGATTATCCGTGGGTGGCGTCACGCATTCCGATGCGACTGGCCAAGCATCTGATGCCGAAGTCGCTCGGATGTGCCGGCACTTACGATATCCACACGGGAGATTTTGTTCCGGCGATTGAAATCGACGTACCCATGCAAATAGTGCCATTCCTCGAGAACAGTAACGCGTTGGCTGTGGGAATCCTGGACACTTTTGAGCGGGAATTGAAGGCTGGAGAAATGGTGGCCTTGCCAATCGATAGCCAAGCGCTGCGCACGCACTATGGCTTTATATCGTTGAAAGCGCGGTCACTTTCTCCTGCGGCTCAGATGTACATGCAAGAAGTGCGGGAGAGAGAGCAGGAAATTGTCGAGCGAGAAAAGCAGCTCGGAATCAGCGACTTGGTAGCGCGAAAGAACCGACACTGAACAAGTCGCTTACAAGATCCATCGATCCACTCTATTCAGGAAACCGCGCAATAACCCGCCTGCGAAGGTGCCTTTGGCTTCTAGCAAGGTCCGGATAAATCGGGCTTCCCTGCCCCTGCCGTGGGTTCGGGCTGGTCAACCGCGCTTCGGCAGTTTCCAGTTCGGGCGGATAAAGTGGCAGGTGTAGCCATTGGGGATGCGCTCCAGATAATCCTGGTGCTCCGGTTCCGCTTCCCAGAATGGCCCGGCCGATTCGATCTCGGTAACTACGCGACCCGGCCACAGGCCTGACGCGTCGACGTCAGCCGCAGTGTCTTCGGCGATGTCTCTCTGCGCTTCGCTGAGGTAATAAATGGCCGAACGGTAGCTGGGGCCACGATCATTGCCTTGGCGATTGGGTGTGCTGGGATCATGGATCTGAAAGAAGAACTCGAGAATCTGACGGTAGCTGATCACCGCCGGGTCGAAAACGATCTCAATGGCTTCGGCGTGGTTGCCATGGTTGCGGTAATTGGCATTCGGCACGTCGCCGCCGGTGTAGCCGACACGCGTCTGCAACACACCGGGATAGCGCCGCAGCAAATCCTGCATGCCCCAGAAGCAGCCGCCGGCAAGAATGGCAGTTTCGGTTGTTGTGCTCATGGTCTGTGCGTCCTCTCGGGGTGCAATGGGTACAGCTTGTGTTATGAGGGCGAATGGGCAATTTCCAAGGCCGCACCGTCGTCCCCACAGATGAAGATTCACGCAAATAAGCTATCGTAGCCCGATTATTCAAGCAGGAATGCCCATCCATGACCGAGCGCCCTACCGTTGAGCACTACAGTGCGTGGTCGGTATTTTTGATTTTTCTGCGGCTGGGCCTGACCTCTTTCGGTGGCCCGATTGCGCACTTGGGCTACTTTCACAATGAATTTGTCACGCGACGGCGCTGGCTGACCGAGCGCAGCTATGCGGATCTGGTCGCGCTTTGTCAGTTTCTGCCGGGCCCGGCCAGCAGTCAGGTCGGCATGACGCTGGGTTTGCTCCGCGCGGGTTACCGAGGCGCGCTCGCGGCCTGGGCGGGGTTCACGCTGCCGTCGGCTATTGTGCTGATCCTGTTCGCCTTGGGCATTTCCCGTTACGGCTCCGCGCTCGCGCCCGGCGCCCTGCACGGCCTTAAAGTCGTCGCCGTTGCGGTGGTGGCGCAAGCCGTTTGGGGCATGGCGCGCAATCTGTGTACCGACCTGCCGCGGATAACGCTGATGGCAATGGCGGCGTGTGTGACTGTGCTTGCACCGTCCGCATGGGGACAGATCGGCGTGATTGCTCTGGCGGGACTTGCCGGCTTGTTGCTGTTCAAATCGCCAACCACTGTCGAGCACGACGCCTTGCCCATCGCGATCAGCCGTCGTACCGGAGCGATCTGGCTGGGTCTGTTTGTTGCGCTGCTGCTGGGCCTGCCACTGTTGAGCGGATTTTTCGCCGATCAATGGCTGGCGCTGGTCGACGCTTTCTATCGCGCCGGCTCACTGGTATTCGGCGGCGGGCACGTGGTTTTACCGCTGTTGCAGAACGAAGTGGTGGCGAACGGCTGGGTCGATAATCAAACCTTTCTTGCCGGCTACGGCGCGGCACAGGCAATGCCGGGGCCACTGTTTACCTTCGCCGCGTTTCTCGGCGCCTCGATGAACGTTGCGCCTTCCGGCTGGGCCGGCGGAATCATCTGTTTGCTGGCGATCTTTGCGCCGTCGTTTCTGCTGGTGATGGGCGCCCTGCCTTTCTGGGAGCAACTCCGGCGCAACGCGCGCACTCAGGCCGCATTGGCAGGTGTCAATGCGGCCGTCGTCGGTCTGCTGCTGGCGGCGCTCTATAACCCCGTGTGGACGAGCGCGATCCTCAGTCCGCAGGACTTTGCCCTGGCGCTCGTCGCTTTGGTGGCATTGATGTTCTGGAAGTTGCCGCCATGGCTGGTGGTCATTGCCGCTGGCATAGCCGGCTGGCTGTTGAACGCGGCGTTCGCCGTTTCATGACCAGAAGCCGTTGTGCGGCTCAGCCGCTTCAGCCTCGAGCATCGGCCCGAACACACTGACCTTGCGTTGACCCTTGGCGAACACTTCGCGGCATGGCAACGAGAACGTCGGGTTCTCGGGATGATCACCGGTCAGCCCCAGCAAGGCGTGCTCGGACAACGCATAAACCACCCGCCCGATTCCCGTCCAATACACCGCGCCGGCACACATGCAGCAAGGCTCGGCGCTGGTGTACAACGTGCAGGATTCCAACTCTTGCGGGGTCAGCAGCCGCGCTGCGGCCGCCGCTGCCACCAGCTCAGCGTGCTGGGTGGGATCGCCTTCCGGCGGCATCGAATTGTTCCCCGCTTCGACAATCACCTTGCCGTTGCGGTCCGCCACCAGCGCCGCAAACGGATGGCGGCCACGCTGTTTCGACGCTTGTGACAGCGCTATGGTCTGGCGCAGCAACGCCAGATCGAGATCGCTGACGCCAGCCGGAACGAGTTGAGTGAATTGGTTCATGGGTAACTCCTTGGCAGTGAAATAAAAAGCAGATCAGTCGGCCAGTTCGGCCGTTGGTGCGCCGACGGGGTCGGTCGATTTTTTCGAGGGGTTGAGCAAAATGTTGAGCACGATGGCAGTGATTGCACCGAGAAAAATCCCGCTGTCGAGGACCAGTTTCAGTGTCGGCCCGACATGTTCGAACAGCGCCGGAAACGACATCGGCAGCACGCCGACGCTCACCGAAACTGCGACGATGATGCCGTTGCGCGTGCCTTCGAATTGCACCCGCGATAACTCTTGTATGCCGGCCACCGTAGTCATGCCGAACATGACGATGGCGCAGCCGCCGAGCACCGGTGTCGGCACCGCGGCAATCAACGCACCGAGCTTGGGGAACAAGCCCATCAGCACCATGATTGCCCCGGCAGCCGCGACGACAAAGCGGCTCTTGATGTTCGAAAGCGCAATCAGACCGGTGTTCTGGGTGAAGGCGTTGTAGGGAAAGCTGTTGAACAGGCCACCGAGCATCGTCGACAGGCCATCAGCGCGAAACGCGTTGCCGAGGGTTTGCTGGGTGGTCGGCTTGCCGGTCAATTTGCCGATCGCCAGGCAGTTGCCGGTGGTCTCGGCCATGATCACCAGCATTGCCAGGGTCATGATCAGTATCGGCACCGGGGCAAATTCCGGCGCGCCGAACGCCATCGGCGCACTCAGCTCGAACCATGCCGCTTCACTCACTCGGCTGAACTGGGTCATGCCACACGCCGCCGCGATCAGGCTGCCGACGAACAGACCGATCAAGACACTGAGGTTGCCGATGAAACCCTTGAATTTGGCGTAGATCACCAGCGTCACACTGACCGTTGCCAGGCCCAGCAACAGGTTGGCGGGACGACCGAAATCCGCCGCATCGGGATTGCCGCCACCCAACCAGATCGCGGCCGCGGGCATCAACGAGATGCCGATGATGGTGATCAGGCTGCCGATCACCACCGGCGGGAAGAACCGCAGCAAGCGGCTGAACACTGGTGCCAGGGCAATAGTGATGAAACCTGCGGCAATCACCGCCCCGAAGATCTGGCTGAGTCCGAACTCCTTGCCGATCATGATCATCGGCGCCAGCGCAATGAACGAGCAACCCTGGATCAGCGGCAGGCGCGCGCCGAACTTCCAGAAACCTAGCGTCTGAATCAGCGTCGCCACGCCTGACGTGAGCAGGTTGGCGTTGATCAGCAAAACGATCTGCGCCGAGGTCAGCCCCATCGCGCTGCCGAGGATCAGCGGCACCGCCACCGCCCCCGCATACATCACCAAAACATGCTGCAAGCCGAAGGTGAGCAACTGTCGCAGCGGCAAAATCTCGTCCACCGGATGAATGCTGTGTGTGGTCATTTCACGCGCTCCTGAAGGTGCGGCATTGTTGTGATCGCAGACGTCTCCAAGCCCGACGAAGGGCCCGGAGAGTGTTAGACGCCGGGCCATCTTTGAGCGTTTTTAGCGATGAAACAAATTAGCAACCATCGCTTTTTTCGATGGCATAAGCGCAACGCAATCTGCTATTTGTGCAACGGTTCACCCCAACATACTCGCCCTCGGAGTCTGCCCTTTTGCGCTTCTCACTCGATCAATTGATGATGTTTGCCCAAGTGGTCAAAAGCGGATCGTTCTCCGCCGCCGGGCGCAAATTGGGCAAGACCCAATCGACCATCAGCGCAGCGATTGCCAACCTCGAAACCGACCTTGGCGTCGACCTGTTCGACCGCACCAACCGCAGCCCTGCCCTCACGCCCAGCGGTCAAAAACTGCTGATTCAGGCCGAAGCGGTACTCGAGCGCTGCATGACCTTCGAAGCGCACGCCGATAGCCTCTCGGAAAACGTCGAACCCAGCCTGACGCTGGCGATTGAAACGCCGTATGGGCCGATCATGCCGGTGCTCAAGGCGTTCGAGCAGGCGTTCCCTTTCGTCGACCTGATCATCCGCCACCCGGTGCACGGCGACGTCAGCGAACTGGTCAGCAGTGGCGAGGCGGTGTTGGGTGTGGCCTTCTCCCAGCCGGGCTATCCCAAAGAACTGGCGTTCCAGCAGTTGGGCAAACTGATCATGCTGCACGTCTGTCACCCCGAGCACGCGCTGGCACAACAGGACAACATCAGCTTTGAAACGCTGCACGTGCATCGGCGTCTCGCCTTCAGCGCCCACGCCAGCAAGTTGCCCAGCAGTGAATACCTGCGCTCGACCCAGCTGTGGCAAGCGGAAAGTTATCTGGCGTTGGTTGAAATGGTCCGCGCCGGCCTCGGCTGGGCGACTTTGCCACGGCAGCTGATTCAGCGCGAATTGGCCAAGGGTGAATTGGTGGAACTGCAGCTTTCGGCTTACCCGCACACGGACTGGCAGATCGGCGTGGATCTGCTGTGGGCGCGGCAACGTCCGCTCGGCAAAGCCGAGCGCTGGCTGAAGGAAAAATTGCAGGGCAACAAGGTGTATGAACTGGATCGCAATGGGCAGATCACCACCCTTTGACGGGGTCGTCGGAATATAAGTTGAACCGCTTGAGAGCGCGCTCGCCTAATGATCAGCCTGTGAATATTTCCACAGGCAATCTGCCAATATCGGCATGCTTCCAGAGGTGGTCAACGTGGCTAAAGACGAGAAGAAAAGTAAAAAAGACGACGCTTCGAAAGCCAGCAAGGATCTGAAAGACAAAAAATCATCACCCGCGAAGAAATCCACGGCAGCCTCGGCGCTTTCAAAATCTTCCGACAAGAAAGACAAGATGAAAGACGCCGAACCGAAAAAATCCGCGAAGAAAGCTGACAGCAAGCCAGAAAAGGCCAAGAAAGCTGATAGCAAGTCCGAGAAGCCGAAGAAAGCTGAGAGCAAGTCTGAAAAGTCCAAGAAATCAGACAAGGCAGAAAAACCCGCCAAGAAGAAGTGATATCGGGTATCGGCCAGGGCTCCACGCCCTGGCCTCCTGAGTTTTATGCTTAATGAGCCGGCTCAGCGCGGTTCACAGACGGGCAGAGAACCGCTCTGTCCATTTGTGTTCTCTGGAGTGGGAGACCAGGAAATCAACGAACACCCGAGTTTTAGCCGGTAGCAGTTTCTGACTGGAAAAGTAGAGTGCGATTTGGCCCGCATCAACATACCAATCAGGCAGTACCCGTTGCAGCCTGCCATCTTCCAGATAAGGCAACACATCCGGAATCGCCAAGAGTCCCACACCCAAACCCAGCAACGCACTCTGACAGAGCGCCTGCGGATCGTTGACCAACAAGCGAGGCGCCAGATCAAGAGGGCTTTTTTGCCCTTTGGGGCCCTGCAGCATCCAGGTTCTGACTTTGCCGGTTTGCACTGAGCGCATGGCCAGATGATCAAGCTTTTGCAGATCATCCGGGCGCTGTATGCGACCCCGTCCAGCCACATGCGCCGGCGCTGCGACCAAAACCAAATGAGCTGGGGCAATATCCCGAGCCACCAGTCCGGGCGCCAGCTCGATGCCGCCACCAATCGCCGCGTCAAACCCTTCAGCCACGAGATCAACCTGGCGGTTTTCCAGATGCCACTCAGGAACAATCCGCGGATAACGCTGCAAAAAAGCCGGCATCAATGGCAACAAAATGTCCCGTGCAAATCCCGGCGCCGCAGCGATACGCAATATCCCCGTAGGCTCGCCGGCGTTGCTGGTGACGTCGGCAATAGCGGCCTGGACGCTGTTCAATCCCCCCTCCACATTGCCGAGAAAGCGTTCGCCCGCTTCGGTCAGTGTGACGCGCCGCGTGCTGCGCTGGAACAGCCGCACGCCAAGGTTAGCTTCCAGCTGCGCCACGTTTCGGCTGACCGCTGCCGGGGTCAAGCCCAGGCGCCGCGCCGCTGCGGAAAAGCTGCCGGTTTCGGCGCTGCGCACAAAGGACAGCAAATTTCCGAACGTTTCCATAGAGGCGATCTTCAAGTTTTAGTTGAAAGTAATACTAGTCACTACCCACTACTGAAGAAAGAGTTAAAAGCGTCTCATAGCCTCACCAAACACACACGAGGCTTACTCCATGACCGCCAACAACCGTTCTCTCACCGGCAAAATCGCAATCGTCACCGGCGGTTCACGCAGCATCGGCGCGGCCATCGCCAAACGCCTGGCCGCGGACGGCGCCACCGTCGCGATTACCTACAACGCATCCGCTGATCGCGCTGAAACCGTGGTCGATGAAATCATCGCGGCTGGTGGCCAAGCGTTGGCCCTACGCGCTGATGCCGGTGATGCCGATGCCGTGCGCGCTGTTGTCAATGAGGTCGCCCAGCGTTTTGGCCGCATCGATATTCTGGTTAACAATGCCGGCATCAGTGTATTGGGCGCGCCGGAAGACATCGCTTTCGAGGACTTCCAACGCATTCTTGCGGTGAACGTGACTGGCGTATTTGTCGCCACCCAGCAGGCGCTCAAGCACATGGGTCAAGGCGGTCGCATCATCCATATCGGCAGTTCGATGGTGCAGTACGCAGCCTTTGCTACAGCGTCTGCTTACACCTTGACCAAAGGCGCAGTGGCCGGTTTCAGCCGTGGCCTGGTGCGCGATCTCGGCCCGCGCGGCATCACCGTTAACACGGTGCACCCCGGTCCTACCGACAGCGACATGAACCCGGCCGATGGCCCGGTTGCCGACTTCGTACGCCCCAACATCGCAGTGGGTCGCTATGGCGAAGGCCGGGATATCGCTGGCGCAGTGGCTTACCTGGCCAGTGCCGAGGCCGGCTTTGTCAGCGGTGCTGAATTAATGGTCGATGGCGGCTTCACCGCCTAAGGAGGTCGTCATGAACATCAGCATTATTGGCGCGGGAGCCATTGGAACCGCCATCGCCCGGTTACTTACCCGTGCCGGTTTGCAGGTCAGCATCAGCAACAGTCGTGGGCCAGAAAGTCTGGAGCCGTTGATTGCCGAACTGGGTCCGCTCGCGCATGCAGTCACGGTGCAGCAAGCCAGTCAGGCGGACATCGTGTTTCTCGCCGTGAACTGGTCGAAAATCGCCGCCGCCGTTGGGCCTCTCGGGCCTTGGGAAGGGCGTGTAGTCGTGGACACCAACAATCCCATCGAAGCGCCGCTGTTCAAGCCTTTCGATTTGAATGGTGAGTCTTCCTCGAGCGTTGTCTCGCGGATGCTGCCTGGCGCGCAGTTGGTGAAAGCGTTCAATCATCTGGCGCCGGCATTGCTGGAAAACCCCGCAGCAGAAGGCGGCAAGCGTGTGCTGTTCTATTCCGGCGAGCACCTTGAGGCGAAGCAGAAAGTCGCTGATCTGATTACTCGACTGGGCTACTTCGGGATCGATTTGGGCGGCCTGCAACAAGGCGCTCTGGCCCAGTTTCCAGGCGGGCCGCTACCGGGCCTCAACCTCGTTAAACACGGCTGAATATTCTCTCTTGTCTACAGGTGCCCTATGACCGACTCCACCTCAAATACCTTCGAACCTGATTTCGATACAGTGCTTCGCGCCAACCTCGACCGAGTCTTCAACCAACGTAATGCAGCCAAACGGATTGAAGCGGTGAGCCAACTGTTTTCAACCTCAGCGATAATGTACGAACCCTCTGGGACTGTCCGCGGGCAAGCGTCTATCGCCGATGTCGCGGGCGCCCTGCTGGAGCAATTTGGTGAAGATTTTTCATTCGTGCCGCTGGGCGCCGCTATCGGCCATCACGGGCTCGGCTACCTGCGTTGGCAAGCGGGACCTGTAGATGGACCTGTCATGGTGACTGGCGTCGATGTAGCGACAGTCATCGATGGAAAAATTACTCAACTTTGGGTGCTGCTTGATCCGCCTGCGTAGGATGTCGTCAGCAGATTTTTTCCCATGTGTACGTATGCTTCTGGCCGATAGTGGCGGCTCATGGATGTTCGTTCGACACTCTAGCGTTGTATAGGGGGAAGCGGCCCGACGAACATCACCTTTAGCCGATCCTTTCCGATTACACGGGCCAACTCGGCGATAACGCAGTACATGAATATCAGCGTGATGAGCAATATCTGCACCGCCCAAAAACGAGGCCAGTTCATCGAAGCCCATAGCAGAGAGTTCGCGTCCATGAAGCTGGGCGCTTCTTTCCAGTAATCGTAGAGTCGCTCCAGATAGTGGACGATCAGCGCCACCAACGCATACATGAGCGTCTTCCAGATGACGTTCCAGATCAGCGGCTTATCGGGAAAACGGTTGATGAACGGCAGCATATCCGCGACCAGCACAGACTTTCCGAGGATGAGGGACGCAATCAGCACCGAGGCTGAGACCGGCAGATCAACCCCCGACCCTTTGATCATGAGCGCACGAATCAATGCGACTATGTGCAAAATTACGAAAAAGAAAATGGTGGGTGGAAGCACCTTCATGAATTCATGTTTGACCTTGTTCATCACCGTGCTCATTTCGGCGTCCTTTTTAAAAGTTGAGAAATCCGCTTTGGCAGCAGGACAAGAGTATTCAGCACTCAAGGCACAGTGTTTTTAATCGTGCCCTCAGAACCGCTACGTCGCATCACCCGATGGCAGGATCCCAAATGACATTGCCCGAACCGCCTTTTATGACTGTCGATGGCAACGGCGCAATAAAGCCTTCGTGAGCCAGTTCAAACGAGGTTTTGTCGTAGAACGGCAGCGCCCATTTGAAGGTAGTAGGAATTCGCAATTGGCTAGAAAAAAACGGCCTTCATCAAAATTAAAGTGACAGATATTTGATCGTCAGCAATGACAAATTCAGGGCTTTGACAGATGAGAAAGTTTCGAATGGCGGTCTGAAAAAAGGCGTGAAATGCCAGAAAGATCAGTTATTTGTGAAATAGCTTTACAGCAAATGGCAATTTTTTTCGCATGCAGATCCATCGCTAAATGGATGGCCGAACACCGACCTTTACGCGCTTTCATGAGGCGACGAGCGGTCATTCCGCTGCCGAATGTAATCACTGCCGGACGGCCGCAAATGGCCGTTCAACCGACATTTTCCACATCCAAACGGTCAGTCAAAAGCGCCCGCTATTGCCCGGCTGCAAACTCCGTGAAAGGCCATTTCCAACGACGTCCCACCCCCCACGGCTCAATAAAACCCGCTCCCGGCCGATCCAACTATTCATCGACGGTCATCGCGCCGCCACGCGCGGCAAACTGACTCTCACAGCAAGATGGTTTTTCGTGTCATTTCAAGGAAAGAATAGGTGTCGCCCATCAATCTGAAATCAATGACCGGCCTTCGGCTGAAAATCCCTCTGCTGGTCACTGCCTTGTTCGCCCTCACTGGCTGTCAGAAGCTGACGTTCGATCAGAGATTGGAGGCCTACATGGACAGTGGCGGCAAGTCGGCGCCGATGTACCTCATGTCTGCAGAAATAAAGCGTATGGAACTGCGCAGCTATGTTCGGATGCTACGCAGCAGCCTGGCACGTAGTATTTTCAAGGCAAACAGCAAGGGCTTGGCAGGCAGCGCAAAGCTGCGAATGAAGCTCGATCGGCAGGGCAATGTCTTGCTCTGCGAAGCGCAGGCCGACGCGCCAGGCCAATCCGACTTATCGAAGCTTTTAACGGATGTGTGCTGGAGCAGTGTCTGGAGCGCGCTGCCCGAGAACATGCAGAATCCGCTCGACGGCACGGTCGAAATCGTAGCGCCCTTCGTAGTCTCCGGTGGCACGCCAACCGAAGCTGATGGCCTGAAAGACCAGACGAGAGAAAGCCAGAGTCGTTTCTTTTGGGACAACGTGTTGGCTGGGAAATCGACCCATGGGTTCGGCAGAGTTCGCTTCAAACTCACTGCCACCGCAAATGGCCAGGTCGACAGTTGCGATGTAACGCTTGAACAGAAAGCTGCCCGTCCTGACGAATTCCACCCGGATCCGGCACTGCAAAAAACGTTCACGCAACAATGTTTGCAACTGGACCTGCGAAAAATGCCCGGGTTTGGCGTGGACGAAAACGGGATAGCCCGGCGTACGGTCTATGTCGATTACTTGCCGTGGAAATACCACGTCGGGAAATACTCGGACTAAGGTTTGAACCAGAAGGCAGCATGACCGGGTGGCCGCACAGCGCATGGTTCACCTGCTAATCTCTGCCCCATGAAAATCGCCATTATCTCCGACACTCACGGCCTGCTGCGCCCCGAAGCCCTGAGCGCTATTCAGGGCGTCGACCTCATTCTTCACGCCGGCGACATCGGTGCCGCCGACATTCTTCAGCAACTGGCGGATGTAGCGCCGTTGCACGCCGTGCGTGGCAATAATGACCTCGACCTTGCTTGGGCCACAAACCTTCCCGACCATCTCACCCTCGATCTTGATGGATGGCCGGCGCTGCTTACCCACGACATCGCCGATGTTCCCGCCCTCCTCGACCGCCGGCCGAAGATCATCATCACCGGCCACTCCCACAAACCCCTGATCGAATGGCGCGACGATCGTCTTTACTTGAATCCGGGCAGTGCCGGCCGCCGGCGATTCAAGCTTCCTGTCACATTGGCTCTGCTCGAAATAAAAGCGGACACCTTGGTACCCGAACTCATTTATCTTTTGCCGCAGACTTGATTGCCGTGGGCAGGCTGAAAAACATTCATGAAATCCCGCATTGACATATCGCTAAATCTCGATATCCTCAAGCCCATGGACCTACTCGAAATCTTCAAAGCCCTCTCGAACCCGACACGCCTTCAGATCCTGAAGGGGTTGAAGGATCCCGCCAACAACTTTCCTGCGCAGGATGAGGGAGACGTGCACACGGTGGGAGTTTGCGTCAGCAGTATTCAAGAAGGTATCGGGTTGTCTCAGTCCACGGTGTCTGGATACCTGGCGACCCTGCAACGGGTGGGCCTGGTTGAGGTCCGGCGCATCGGTCAGTGGACTTACTACAAACGCAATGAAGCCAACATCCGTGTTCTGGCCGAGATCATAGGAAAAGAGCTGTAGATTTTTTTACTGCATGATATCGAGATATCTCGATATCCCTTTTTGTCGATACGAGGAGACATCATGAAAGCGTTGATGCTGAAAGCCTTTGGCGGCCCTGATTCGTTCGAGCTTCGCGACGTGCCCAAACCCGTGCCCCAGGCAGGCCAAGTGCTGGTCCGGGTCCATGCCACTTCGATCAACCCTCTGGATTATCAGGTGCGACGCGGCGATTACCCCGACCTGGTGCCACTGCCGAGCATTACCGGCCACGACATATCGGGCGTTGTCGAAGCCGTCGGGCCGGGGGTCACTGCGTTCGCCGCAGGCGACGAGGTCTGGTACACCCCACAAATATTCGACGGCCCCGGCAGTTACGCCGAGTATCACGTCGCCGCCGAAAACATCATCGGCAAGAAGCCCTCTTCACTCAGCCATCTTGAAGCGGCAAGCCTGACGCTGGTGGGTGGGACAGCTTGGGAGGCTCTGGTCACACGTGCGGCATTGAGGGTCGGCGAAAGCATTCTCGTGCACGGCGGTGCGGGTGGCGTGGGTCATGTGGCAATTCAGATGGCGAAAGCGATGGGCGCTCGCGTGTTCACCACGGTGCGCGAAGTCAACTTCGAGTTCGCACGCGCCCAGGGTGCCGATGTGGTCATCGATTATGAAAAAGAAGACTACGTCGAGGTCATTCTGCGCGAAACCGCTGGCCGAGGCGTCGACGTGGTATTCGACACCATCGGCGGCAGCACGCTGGCACGGAGTTCGGATGCGCTCTCCCAACTGGGTCGCATCGTGACGATCGTCGACACCGCCCAGCCGCAGAGCCTGATTCAAGCCTGGGGCAAGAACGCCAGTATTCATTTCGTGTTCACCCGACAGAACCGCGGCAAGCTCGATGAATTGAGCGCACTGGTCGAGCGCGGCCAAATGCGCCCGCATGTCGGCGCTGTCTACTCACTCGCTGACATACCGCTTGCCCATGCCCGGCTGGAGACAGCCAACAATGGGCTGCAGGGAAAAATCGCCATCGCCGTCGTCCCGTCGACCACTGCCTGACTGCCATTTCCAACCGTATGAATCGCTGGAGAAGACCATGACGATTTATGAAATCGCGATACTGCCCATTCACCGGAACAGCATCGAGCCATTCCGACAAGCCTTTGCCGAAGTCGAGTCTTTGCTGACCCGTGCCGAAGGCTACAAGGGCCATGTGCTCGCACAAGGGATCGAAACGCCGGACGTCTTCAACCTGATCGTCAAATGGCGATCACTAGAGGACCACACCCCAGGCTTCGAAGCGAGCGAAGACCATCGCGTGTTCATGTTGGCGCTGGAGCGTTATTTTTCCGCCGAACCGACCGTCTACCACATCGAAGGAGGCGCGTTTCCCGACCCGGACACCACCTGCCTTTGAAACTTTTCCGTCCTGTCCGGCCTGATCACCTAACCTCTTAGGTTGTGTAATCAGGCCGAGTTTGTCCCGCCCATGCGTACAATATTGAAGTCGTTGTTTTTCGTCGCATTCCTGCTGAGCGCGGGCGGCAGTTCGACACTGTGGGCGGCCGACCCGCTGGCACCCGCCACCACTGCCGCCGCCCCGCTGCCAGTGATTTCACAGGGCGAACTCCAAGTTCTGCAACAACGCCTCGACGGCCTGAAACAACAGATCTCTGCCGCGAACAATTACAACCAGCTCGAAGGGCCGCAGGATCGGGTGCAGGCGTTTATTCTCGACGTCGATAAGTTATCGGCGTCGTTGCTGCCACAGCAGGCGCAATTGACGGTGCAGTTGGGGGTTCTGGGGGCGGCGCCGGGGACGGAGGTGGCGGCGGAGCAAGCTGATATCGTCGCGCAACGGGCATCGTTGGCCGAGCAGAAAAACAAGGTCGACACGGCGCTGAAAAACCTCGCTGCGCTCAAACAGAGTGCGGCGGACCTGATCAAGCAGATCGCGGGTATCCGCCGCACATTGCTCGAGAGCGAATTGACGCTCGGCACGCACAGTGTATTGAGTCCCGGTTTCTGGGCGCCATTGCTCAATCCGTCGCGCGACGATCGTCAACGTTTCAGCTTTTTTGTCGAGCAAGTGGCGGATGCCTGGGACAGGGTTTGGGCGCCAGGCCGGCATTTTCATACGCTGGCATTACTGGCATTGGCGCTGCTGATCTGGACATCGGGACGGCGCTTGGCCGACCGAGGGTTGACGTGGCTATGCATTTACCGTGTGCCAGAGGGGCGTTTGCGCCGCAGTGCGTTGGCATTCGCTTCAGCGCTGGCGACCATTGCTACCACGGCCCTGGCCCTGCATCTGTTGTTTTACGCCCTCACCCGCCACGCGCCGCTGACGCCGGTGCTGTCGACGTTTTCCGAGGAGTTCGAGAAGACCGTTTACGCCTGCGTATTGATCACCGGGCTGAGCCGCGCATTGTTGTCGATTGATCATCCGTCGTGGCGGCTGCCTGGCATTCACGATCAGGTGGCGCACGCGTTGAAGCGCTTTCCGCGCGTGCTGTCCGCAACCTTGCTGGTGTTGGTGACGCTGGTGCAAGTGTGCAATGCCACTGGCATGAGCAGTCAGATCGTCCTTGCCGGCCGGGGCGTCACCTCGATGGCGGTGATGGTGATCATCGTGACCTTGCTGTTGCGCGTCGGCAGAGTGCGCAAGGGATTAGTCGCCGCCAACGACCCGCAAGCCAACAGTACATTTGTCGGCGTGATGTACACCATCGCCGCGCTTTCGATGTTTGTATCGGCCATCGCACTGCTCACCGGTTACGTATCGCTGGCACGTTTCATCACCTATGAAGTGGTCTGGGCGTTCATTGTGCTGTCGGGGTTTTACCTGCTGATTCAGGTGATCAAGGACGGCTGCGAGCACGCCTTTTCGCCGAAACATGCAAGTGGCAAGGCGCTCAAGCAGTTGCTGGGAGTCGGCGATCGCCGGCTCGATCAGATCTCGATCCTGCTTTCGGGTTTCAGTCGCGCAGCGCTGTTGTTGCTGGCGGTGATTGCGCTGTTCGTCGGCGGCATCGGCACGACGCTCGGGCAGTTGGCGACCAACATCATGGCCATCCTCGGCGGTGCCGGGCTGCGCAAGTTCAACATCGTTCCGGCGCATCTGCTCAACGCCGTACTGGCGCTGATGATCGGCATCTGGTTGATCCGTGCGCTGCGGCGCTGGCTGGACAACGAGTTTCTGCCCAAGACCGACATGGACCCCGGCATGTGCGCGTCCCTGAGCACGCTGTTTTCCAATATCGGTTATGCGTTCGTGATTCTGCTCACGCTGTCATCGCTGGGCGTGCAATGGACGAATCTGGCGTGGATCGTCAGTGCGCTGTCGGTGGGCATCGGTTTCGGTCTGCAGGAGATCGTCAAGAACTTCGTCTCCGGCCTGATTCTGCTGACCGAGCGGCCGGTCAAGGTGGGTGATCTGATCAGTATCAGCGGTGTCGAGGGCGATATCCGGCGAATCAACGTGCGCGCCACGGAAATCCAGCTCAGCGATCGCTCGATTGTGATTGTGCCGAACTCGCAATTGATCTCGCAGAATCTGCGTAACGTTACGCTCGGCGGCAGTGCCCAGGGCGTCGCATCGCTGGAGTTGATGTTCCCGCTGGATATCGATCCCGAGGAGGTCAAGGACTTGCTGCTCAACGCCTATCACGAAAACGAAACCATCCTCGACAAGCCCGCATCGTTCGTGCGCTTCAGCAAGTTGTCGCCGGACGGGATTACATTGACCGTGACCGGATATGTGGGCAGCCCGCGGATCGTCGGGGTGACCAAGAGTGATCTGCTGTTCGAGATTCTCAAGCGTCTGGGCGCGGCCGGGATTGCACTGGCCAAACCACCGGCGAGTGCCTAGCGCAGGCGTGGACCTTCAGACCTACTGCGCCTGCCTCAGGCATAAAAAAGCTCGGCTGTCTGGGCCGGGCTCTCCATCGAGAATTGCGGTGAGTGAATGCATTCAGACGGCACGACGCTCGATCAAGCGATCCGCCCCACCTTCAGCAACCCGATTGCCCTGCAGATGATCAGAACCGTCGGCGGCCACCGCGTCACTGAACAGTGGATCGGTTTCAGTCGCAGCCACCGCGTCGCTGAACAGTGGATCGGTTTCAGTCGCCGCAAAGGCGTTGAGTGCGAAAACCGATAATGCAACGGCGAGGAGAGTTTGGCGTTTCATGATGATGTGCTCCGGTTTCAGTGGTTGGGAATGGAGCCGATCTTACGCCGACGGATTGATATGAGAACTTCATTGAGTCAATGGTTGTTATTGATGCAGTTAATAATTGACACAAGCTATTTACACTTGGCCAACACCACCTGACAGGTCGCCGGCGTGCCACCGGAGCGTCCGGCATAGCGGATGCAGTTGTTCATTGATTTCTGCCGCGCCATGTTCAGGCTCGAGCCCCACGCCAGGCCTCCTTCGCCAACCGTCGGCAATGCCTTGGCGTAACAACTGTCGCCAACGCCTGAGGGTGGGTAATGTTTGCGGTTCGAACAGCCTGCGGTCAGCGCCAGACTGACGGCAAGCAGCGTGTGCAAGATCCATCGCGTGCGTTGATCGGTCATGGACTGCACCTGTCGCTGAGGTTTGTAGAGTGTCGAGTCTAGCCTTATGGGCTCGCCATTCTGCACAAATCTTCTAAACGCCCTGCCCCATTGCGCGGTATTTTATGGGGCCGAACATTTCGCAGCCGAGCCCTGGAGCCTCCCGTGGATAAACGCAACTGGATCGAGCTGTCCCAGGATGTCGATACCGGGATCGAATCGATTCGTGCTCATTTTCAAGGGCATGCCTACGACCCGCATTGGCATGACAGCTTTTTGGTTGGCGTGACCGAACAAGGCGTGCAGCAGTTCAATTGCCGCCGCGTGCGTCATCGCAGTACGCCGGGCAATGTGTTTTTGCTCGAGCCTGGGGAAATTCACGATGGCCATGCGCCGACCGGGGACGGCTTCACGTACTCGATGCTTTACCTCGACCCGCAGTGGCTGGAGCGCGAACTGCATGCGCTGTTCGAGCAGGCGCCCGCCAACAGTCAGCCTGGTTTTGCCGACACCCTGAGTCAGGATCCGCGCCTGGCGACTGCCATCAGTCAGGCCTTCCATGCCCTGCATGAGGGCGACTTGCGCATCGTTCGCCAGACTGCCATCGATGGTCTGCTGGGTTCGCTGACGCGCCATCTCGATTGGCGCAAGCGGCGGGGGTTCGATCCGCGCCTGCCGCTGGTGGCGCAACGGGCGCGCGATTATCTGCACGCGCACACCTATGAAGATATCGGCCTGGATGATCTGGCCAAAGTATGTGGCGTGGATCGCTTTCGGCTGACCCGCGCGTTCAAGACTGCCTTCGGTCTGGCCCCCCACGCCTACCTGATCCAGCTGCGTCTGGCCAAGGCGCGACAATTGCTCGCGCGTGGTGAAACCCCAGCACAAGTCGCCAGCGTGCTGGGCTTCGCCGACCAAAGTCACCTCGGGCGCTGGTTCCGGCGCGCCTATCAACTGACGCCGGCGGACTACCGCAAGCGCTGCTCAAACCTTCCAGACTGATGCCTGCCGGTTAGCGATCATGGCGCCCTGTTTTGATTTTCAGGGAATCCGGATCATGGCTTCATTGTTACCCTTCCTGCTGTTTGCATTCGTGGCGTCGATTACTCCTGGCCCGACCAATATTCTGGTGCTGAGCCACAGCTCGCGGCAGGGTTTGATCGCCACGCTGCCGATCATTCTGGCCGCCTGCACCGCAGCCGCGCTGATTGTTTTGGTGGTGGGGCTCGGCGCCGGTGAAACACTGCTGCGCTTTCCCCGTGTGCAGCAAGCCATGGCTTGGGCCGGTGTGCTCTGGTTGAGTTGGCTGGCGTGGCAGATCTGGCGCAGCGCCCCGCCGTCGCTGAACCCGGCAGATACCCAGGACGATGGCTTCAGCGCCATCGGCGCGGCCACGTTGCAACTGATCAATCCGAAGGTGTGGATGATGGCGTTGGCGGTGGTCAGCGTGTTCGTTGGCGGCAGCGATGAGACGTTGCGGCTGCTGGTGTATTCGCTGGCGTTTCTGTTGGTGTCATTGCCATGCATGATGTTTTGGGCGCTGCTGGGCGTGGGCAGCGCGCGGCTGATCAAATCAGCCCAAGCGTTCAAACGCATGAACGCAGGGTTGGCGCTGTTACTGCTGCTGTCGGCATGGCTGACTGTCTTGGCATGACACGCTTTGTGTAGGAGCTGCCGAAGGCTGCGATCTTTTGATTCTGATCGAAAACAAGATCAACAGATCGCAGCCTTCGGCAGCTCCTACATGTCTTCTTCCAGCAGGCTGACGTTGCCTGACGATACTCACGGGTGAACCCGGTGCTTTGAACCGGCGGGTGTAGGCGCTGTGATCGGTGTAGGAACCGCCGAAGGCTGCGATCTTTTGATTTTGATGGAAAGCAAGATCAACAGATCGCAGCCTTCGGCAGCTCCTACATGGCTTCTTCCAGCAGGCTGACGTTGCCTGACGATACTCACGCGGAGTGAACCCGGTGCTTTGAACCGGCGGGTGTAGGCGTTGTGATCGGTGTAGGAGCTGCCGAAGGCTGCGATCTTTTGATTTTGATGGAAAGCAAGATCAACAGATCGCAGCCTTCGGCAGCTCCTACATGGTGCATCGTGATCGTTGCATGCCTTCCATCAGGCTGACGTTGCCTGACGATACTCACGGGTGAACCCGGTGCTTTGAACCGGCGGGTGTAGGCGCTGTGATCGGTGTAGGAGCTGCCGAAGGCTGCGATCTTTTGATTCTGATCGAAAACAAGATCAACAGATCGCAGCCTTCGGCAGCTCCTACATGGCTTATCGTGATCGTTGCATGCCTTCCATCAGGCTGACGTTGCCTGGCAATACTCACGCGGGGTGAACCCAGTCGAGGCTTTGAACTGGCGGGTGTAGGCGCTGTGACCGGTGTAGGAGCTGCCGAAGGCTGCGATCTTTTGATTTTGATCGAAAGCAAGATCAACAGATCGCAGCCTTCGGCAGCTCCTACCTGGCTTATCGTGGTCGTTGCATGCCTTCATTCGGGCGTTTCTGACAACGCCCGCTATCCAATACGATGAAGCGCATCCCCGTGGTGCATCGCCAGATGGCCGGTCTTGTCGCTCTTGACCTCGTACTGCGGCGCATCTTTGGAGGCCGGCCGGTGCCGCCCCATGAACTCGACATCTTTGATATGCACCTTGGTCACCTTGCCGTGTATCTCGCCGGCCTCGGAATTCCAGCGCACGCTGTCACCCACCTTGAATGAACCGCTCATGGTTTTTCCCTCTCGTCTGGCTGTCGTACTGTTGAGCGAGTGCCGCGCAGGAAATTCAGAAAAAGTCATTCGCGCCTCGCTTACCTCATCAGCCGACCACCGGCATGTCGAAAAATCGAACGGCTCAAATCCGCGTCGCCTCCAACCTGTACAGCCCCAAACAGCGGGCATCGCGAGGTGTGAGATGAATAACGAAACCAAGATGCAAGGCGGCACTGGCCAGGATGACCCCATGCCCACATCACCCGACCCGTTGAGCCCGGGCCGCACGGAAGTGGACCCAAGCAAAGATGCTGGCGTTGATGAGCTGCCGGACAATGAAGGAGAAATTCCGCTGGACGATGACAGCACCGGCCTGGACCCGGAGCGGGTGCGCCAGGAAACCGATAACGCTGTCACGGATAAACAACAAGATCCGCGATGAACGAAATGTGGCAGCGCTGTTCGGCGCTGCCACGGTTTCTTCTTCGCAAAATATACCGCTCAGCCAGTCACTGATCCTTGGGATGTTCGGTGGTTACCGAGTTTGCCGCGTCAACATCACTCATCTCCTCCTCCACCGGAGCTTCATCGTCCGCCGGCAGCGGCACCTCGGGATTTTTGCGTTGATGATCGTGACCGGTCTCGTTGTCCGTGGGGCGGGTCACTGGCTTTTGCGACTGGTTGCCCGGCGCTTTTTCGTCAATATCCATTCAGGTTCTCCGCTCGTCGCACGGTGTATCCGTGCCTGAACATGAGAAATGCACGCGCCGTGCAAGTGCCCGGCGCGGGACGAACGGTTGCGAACGCTGCGTCATCCCTAATCGAAAAAAGCCTCGACCGAAACCCGGCTGCCAACAAAGAAACTGTCCGCCACCAAGCGCAACGGCTGCAGATCCAGATCACTGGCTTTGTCAGAGATCAGTTGCTGGAAATGCCGATACACCGCCGCGTATTCGCCCTCCTCCGAGACTGGCTGGCGGACACCGTCGATGCTCAACAACGCGCCACCGTTATCCAGGCGCAAGACCCCTTCGGCGCAACGAACTTCGATACTCCACAGTTCATCATGGCCATGGTCGAAATCGAATTCTGCGCGGACATCGAGGTGACGCGCGTCGGACATTTTGATCGACGCAGCAATGGGCGACTGGCAGTTGCTCGGCACTCGCAATTCAGCCGATTCGACAAACAGCGGCAACGCGAGCAAATGGGTGACGATCGACAAGGCATTGATGCCCGGATCGAACACGCCCAGACCGCCCGGCTGCCAGATCCACGCCTGACCGGGGTGCCATTTGCGCACGTCCTCTTTCCACTCGATCTGCACGCTTTGCAGGGTGCGCGAGGCGAGCCAGTCGCGGGCGGCTTCGATGCCCGGCGCGTAGCGTGAGTGCCAGGCGAACAGCGCACTGACGCCCCGTGCCGCCGCCTGATCGACCAGCGCCATTGCCTCGCCCAACGTCGCGCAGGGCGGCTTTTCGACCAGCACATGTTTGCCCGCAGCGAGCGCTTGCTGGACCAGGGTGAAGCGGCCTTGCGGCGGGGTGCAGAAGGCAATCGCATCGACCGGCGGGCCGTTCTCCAGCAACTCGCTCAACGACTGAAAGTTTTCCACGCCCGCGCAGGGTTTGCCTTGAGTGGCCACAGCCACCAACTGGAAACCGGGATTGGCGCTGATCGCCGGGACGTGTTGATCCTGGGCAATCTTGCCGTACCCCACCAGACCGAGACGGATTGGTTGCATCAATGACTCCTGCTTTTTGTTGTAGTAAGAGAAGCGGCAGATTACCTGCTATCGATGCGAGCGTCTGTCGGCACAACGTAACAGCGATCACGGCATCATGAGTTTCGACCTGATCCTCAACACGGTCGCCGCCCCGCACGATCTCGACGCGTTCCTCGTCCTGCTCAAGCGCGATGTGAAATATCGCTTCGTGATCGACAACGCCACGCTCGCAGGCTAGGTGGCCGCGCCCGTTGGCAATTCATCGCGCCAACGGGCGCTGTTTGGTCGACAGGATTTGACAGGCCACGCGTCGCTCGCCAGAGTCGCACCCCTTTGCCTGCTCGCACACTGCGGCAGGCCAGTGAACAGGGGTTGTCGTTGAACGAAAACACGTTGTCCATTCGCCTTGAGCGCGTCGCTGCCCACGTGCCGGCCGGTGCGCGGCTGGCGGATATCGGCTCGGATCACGGTTATTTGCCGGTGGCGTTGATGCGCCGCGGGCTGATCAGCGCGGCGGTGGCTGGCGAAGTGGCGTCGACGCCGTTCCACGCGGCCACACGCACCGTGCGCGACAATGATCTGCTGCAACGCATCAGCGTGCGCCTGGCCGATGGTCTGGCGGCTATCAGGCCGGAAGATCACATCACCGCAATCAGCCTGTGCGGCATGGGTGGCGAGACCATTCGCGACATCCTCGACAATGGCAAAGCACACCTGAGCGGTGCAGAACGGCTGATCCTGCAACCCAACGGCGGCGAGCAACCACTGCGCCTGTGGCTGATGCAAAACGGCTACCGCATCCTCAACGAAGAAGTCCTGCAGGAAGGCCGTTTCCATTACGAAATCATCGTCGCCGAACGCGCCGAGTCGGTGACCTACAGCGAGCTGGAGTTGTACTTCGGCCCCTTGCAGATGCGCACCCGCAGCCCGGCGTTTCTGGCCAAGTGGCAGCACAAACTGCGGCACAAGCGAAAGACTCTGGCGCAACTCGCCCACGCGCAACAGGCCTTACCGGATGCGAAGGTGCAGGAGCTGACGCAACAGGCGCGCTGGATCAGCGAGTTGCTGGCCTTTGACATCCTGCACGCTGTCTAGATAGGGAGCGCTCGGCAAATGACAAAAGCCTGCTTTTCAGGGCAGGCTTTGGTTGTTGCTCGCGTCGGCTTACTTCTGCTGAGCAGTCAGCGCCGAGTAGCTGTTCATCAGGTTGCGGTAGTTTGGGATCCGCTGCGACAGCAGATTACCCAGGCCTTCAATGTCGTTGCGCCAGTCGCGATGCAGCTCACAGGCTACCGAGAACCAGTTCATCATCTGTGCGCCGGCCTGCGTCATGCGGCTCCACGCGGCTTGTTGTACGGTGGTGTTGAAGGTGCCGGAGGCGTCGGTGACCACGAACACATCGAAGCCTTCGGCCAGCGCCGACAGGGTCGGGAACGCTACGCAGACATCCGTCACCACACCGGCAATGATGATCTGCTTGCGCCCGGTGGCTTTGATCGCTTTGACGAAGTCTTCATTGTCCCAAGCATTGATCTGGCCAGGGCGAGCGATGTACGGGGCGTCCGGGAACATCTCTTTCAGTTCCGGCACCAGCGGGCCGTTCGGGCCTTGTTCGAAGCTGGTGGTAAGGATCGTCGGCAGGTCGAAGAACTTGGCCAGATCCGCCAGCGCCAGCACGTTGTTCTTGAACTCGTTCGGCGAGAAGTCCTGCACCAGCGAAATCAGCCCGGTCTGGTGGTCGACCAGCAGCACGATAGCGTCGTCTTTGTTCAGGCGGTTGTAGGTTGGCGTGGTCATAGTGTTCATCCCTTTTGAGTTTTTCAAGTTTGTTGTTGCGTTCAAGTTGGGTACAGATTACGGACGCAACGCTGAGGGATAAATCGGCTGAAACGCGTTTCACCGTCAACTTAAAAGGGACAATATCTCCAGACTCAGGCTCAGGTGTTCAACGGCGATTGCGGCGTATCTACAACGTATAGGAAATTCCCACCTGCACTGTTCTCGGTGCCCCAGGATAGGCGTAGACGTTGCCGAACGCGCCCTCGTCGTAGTCGCGGTCGAACAGGTTCTTCAGATCCAGGTTAAGCCGCACTTTCTCGTTGACCTTGTAAAAGCCAAGCAAGTCGACGACGGTGTAGCTGCCCATCGAGAACGCGGTATTGGCGGTTTGCCCGGCGCGTTCATCGACATATTTCAGCCCGGTGCCGAGGCCGAGGCCTCTGAATGCGCCGTCCTGGAACTCATAAACGTTGAGCAGGCTGAAACTGTTTTTCGGAATATTCATCAGTCGGGTGCCGGAGCGGATCACGTTGTCCTCGGTCACTTCGGCATCGACGTAGGCGTAGCCGCCGATCACCCGCCATTCGGGAGTCAGATTGCCGGCGACGTTGACGTCGAAACCACGGCTGCGCACTTCCCCGGCAGCGACGCTGAAGGTCGAATCCACGGGGTCGGTGGTCAGCACGTTACGCTTTTCGATCCGGTAGATCGCGGCGTCAACGCTCAACTGCTGATCGAGTGCCTCCCACTTGATGCCCATCTCGTAGGACTTGCCTTTCTCCGGCGCGAAGCCTCCGCCAACGCGGCTCGCGCCGGTATTGGGTTTGAACGAGCGCGCCGTGTCCGCATACACCGCCAGGGTGTCGGTCAGGTCGTAAGTCACGCCAAGACGCGGGGTCACCGCGTTGTCGCTGGCCTGCCAGCTTTTGCCGCCCGGCACGTAGGTTTCATAGTCATGTTCAAAGCGCTCGAATCGCGCCCCGGCCAGCACTTTCAGGCGTTCGGTCAAGGCCACCTGGTCTTGCACGAACGCCGCGTAAGTCTTGAGATTTTCCTTGTCGTGGGTCGGCGTGCGGGTCAACGCCGGGCGCGGTTGGCCGTAGACCGGATTGAAAATGTCGATCGGGTAGGCGCCAACCGCACCACTCGAGCGCTGGATGATTGACTGGTAATCGTAGTCTTCGTATTCGATGCCGGTGAGCAACGTGTGCTGCAAACTGCCGGTGCTGAAATGGCCGGTCAGGTTGAGCTGGGTATCTTTATCGGTCCACTCCAGCTTGCGATAGTTGAAGTTGCGCCCCAGCGTTCGGCCGTCGGCGGCAATGCCGTTGGCCTCGATCGCATTGCCCGAAAGCGAGCCGTCGAGCCACTGGAAACCGCCGCCCAGGGTCCAGTCATCGTTGAGCAAATGTTCGAAGCGCAGTTGCGCCATGTTGTTGTCGTTATGCAATTTGCCGGCGTCTTTCTCGCCGAAGAAGGTGTCGCGCGAAGCCGTGCCGATCTGTCGCGGATAGCGCGTCACGCCACGATCGAGCGGCGCGTTGTTGCGCATGAAGTCGCCTTCGAAAATCAGCTTGGTGGCGTCGGTCGCCTGCCAGCTCAAGACCGGGGTGATACCGTAGCGCTCGGTCTCGACGTGATCGCGGAAAGTATCGCCGCCCTCGCCCACCACGTTCAGTCGATAGGCCAGACGCCCTTCTTCGTCCAGCGGGCCGGACGCGTCGAGCGTGCCGCGCTGCATGCCCTGATCGTTCAACTGACTGCCCAGCGTGACGGTGCGCTCGGCCAGCGGTTGCTTGGACACGACATTGAATGTGCCACCGGGATCGCCCCGGCCATACAGCATCGTCGCCGGCCCGCGCAGCACTTCCAGGCGCTCGATGGTGTTGGCATCGGGCATGTTCGGGTAGCCGCGGTTGATCGGGAACCCGTTGCGATAAAACTCACCGGTGGTGAAGCCGCGCACGGTGAAGGTGGTCAATCCCTGCCCGCCGAAATTATTCGCCCGGCCGACGCCGCCGGCGTAATCCAGCGCGTCCTGCAAACGCGTGGCGCCGATATCTTCGACCGCATCCCGGGTGACGACGCTGATCGATTGTGGGGTTTCATGAATCGAACTGTCGGTGCGCGTGGCGCTGGCTGAACGCGTCGCTCGATAACCCTGTACCGGGCCGTCCGCGCGTTCGTAATCCGCCACGCCGACGATGTCGGTGGCCTCGAGTTCCAGCGCTGAAGAAGTCGCAGCGGCCTGTTCGGCCCACGAATAAGGAGACAACGCCTGCAGCACACAAATGGAAAGCAGAGTTCGACGCATGAAGTGGAAACCTTTACGAATAGGCCATAACGAAGGGCAAAGCCGCCAGCGAGGCGGCGCGCATGGTATACCGGCCTAGATGTAATTGACACTTATTCTTATTTGTCATGTTGATCAGGATTACTGAGCAGTGCTCATGATTCCATCCTGATACGGTGCATTATCAGCGGCGCTCGCATGGCCTAGTCTCTTGCAGATATGGCGTTCGGGCGCAGGCGCGGGGGCGCTGGACGTTCGCCATCAGCCCGCCAGACAAGGGAATCCCAGATGAAATTCGACACGCCGGCCGGCACTAACCCGATTGATCAGCTGAAAGTCATCGGCCAACCCACAGACCGCATCGATGGCAAGCTGAAAACCACTGGCACCGCCACGTACGCCTATGAACAACACGCGGCGGTGCCCGACCCTGCCTATGGCTATATCGTTGGTGCCGGAATCGGCAAGGGGCGGATTGCTGCGATCGATTCGACACACGCAAGCCAAGCCAGCGGGGTGATCGCCATCGTCACCTACGAAAATGCCGGGCCTTTAGCCAAAGGCGAGTTTTACGTGGCGCTCGCATTGGCCGGGCCCCAGGTCGATCACTACCATCAGGCTGTCGCGATTGTCGTTGCGCAGACATTTGAACAAGCCAGGGCGGCCGCCAATCTGCTTGAAATCACCTATGCCGCCGAACCCGGCGCGTTCGACCTTGCCGCCGCCAAGGGCTCGGCAAAACCGCCACCGCCCGCCGGATTCGGGCCGCCGCCGCAAACGCAGATTGGTGACTTCGAAGGCGCTTTCATTGCCGCGCCGATGCAAATCGATCAGCACTACAGCACGCCGGATCAGTCCCACGCCATGATGGAGCCGCACGCCACCATCGCCCAGTGGAACGGCAGTTCGCTGACGCTGTGGACGTCGATTCAGCAGATCAATTGGGGCGTGCGCGACCTGGCGAAAACCCTTGGCATTCGCAAGGAAGATATCCGTCTGATATCGCCTTACATCGGCGGCGGTTTTGGCGGCAAGGGTACGATTCTGTGTGACGCGGTGCTGGCGTCATTGGCCGCGCGCCACGCCGGCCGAGCGGTGAAAGTCGCCCTGCCGCGCCCGTTGATGTTCAACAACCTGACCCATCGCCCCGCCACCCTCCAGCGCAT
Source organism: Pseudomonas fluorescens (assembly GCF_900636825.1). Lineage (NCBI taxonomy): Bacteria > Pseudomonadati > Pseudomonadota > Gammaproteobacteria > Pseudomonadales > Pseudomonadaceae > Pseudomonas > Pseudomonas fluorescens. Next base: position 3,525,987 of record NZ_LR134318.1, read on the forward strand.
TCGTCTCGGTGCGAACCGCGACGGTCTGATCACAGCCATCGGCCATGAGAGTTGGTCGGGCAACCTGCCTGGCGGTCGCGCCGAGGCCGCGACGGCCTCGACTCGCTTGCTCTATGCCGGTGCCCACCGCATGACCCGTCTGAATCTGGCTGTGCTGGATCTGGCCGAAGGCTCGGCGATGCGCGCGCCAGGGGAAGCGCCGGGCATGATGGCGCTGGAAATCGCCATGGATGAACTGGCGGAAAAACTCCAGATCGACCCGCTGCAGTTGCGCCTGCTCAACGACACTCAGGTCGATCCGGAACAACCCTCGCGGCCGTTCTCCAAACGGCAACTCACCGAGTGTCTGCAAACCGGTGCCGAACACTTCGGCTGGCACCAGCGCAACGCCGTTGCCGGCCAGCGTCTGGAGCATGGCTGGTTGATCGGCCTCGGTCTGGCGTCGGCAATCCGGGGCGCGCCGACCACTGCATCGGCGGCGCGCGTGCGCCTTGATCGGCACGGCACAATCACCGTCGAAACCGACATGACCGACATCGGCACCGGCAGTTATACGATCATCGCGCAGACCGCCGCGGAGATGATGGGGGTGCATCTGGATCAAGTCGAGGTACGCCTCGGTGACTCGCGTTTTCCCGAGTCGTCGGGATCCGGCGGGCAATGGGGCGCGGCATCCTCCACTGCCGGGGTCTACGCCGCTTGCGTCAAACTGCGCGAAGCCGTCGCTCGCGCCGTCGGATTCGATCCAAACACGGCTGAATTCGTCGACGGTGAAGTGCACGATGGCACTCGCCAGGTTCCTTTGGCTCAGGCGGCTGCCGCAGGCGACCTGCTGGGCGAGGACCGCATGGAATACGGCGATCTGGCGCAACGTTTCGCACAACAGACTTTCGGCGCACATTTTGCCGAGGTCGCTGTTAACGCAGCGACCGGCGAGATTCGCCTGCGCCGCCAATTGGCCGTCTGCGCTGCGGGCAGAATCCTCAATCCGAAGACAGCGCGCAGTCAGATCATCGGCGGCATGACCATGGGTGCGGGTGCCGCCCTGATGGAGGAGATGCAGGTGGACAAGCGCCTGGGCTTTTTCGTCAATCATGACCTGGCGGGTTACGAAGTGCCGGTACATGCCGACATCCCCCATCAGCAGGTGATCTTTCTTGATGAAGTCGATCCCTACGCTACGCCGCTCAAAGCCAAAGGGGTTGGGGAGTTGGGCATCAGTGGCGCGGCGGCGGCGATTGCCAACGCGATTTACAACGCCACCGGCGTACGGGTGCGCGACTATCCGATCACGCTGGACAAGCTGATCGCGCACTTGCCGCCACCGGCCTGACGCCCCATTCAGTCAGCCTTGCGTGCGCTGACTGAACACTTCCTTGAACACCGGCACGGCCGAAAATGCATTCGGCCAGCCGGCATAGAAAGCCAGTTGGGTGATCATTTCCGCGGCTTCGGGCTGGCTCAAGCCGTTGTCCATCGCGCGATTGAGGTGGTAACCGACCTGCGCCACCTGCCCGTTCGCCACCAGCGAACTGACCGTGATCAGGCTGCGATCGCGCGGCGCCAGACCGGGCCTCAACCAAAGATCACGGAACAACGCCTTGGTGGTGAACTCGACCAGGCCCGGCGCCACAGAACCCACTGCCGAATTCACGCGCTGCACGCGATCCGCTTCACTGGCCTCGTCCAGTGGCAGTAACGACGGGGCAACCGGCGCCAGTTGCTCGACGCGAATGTCGCGCGCGGCGAACACCTCTGCGGCAATCGGCAGCGCCGCCGCGGCATTGCCCCAGCCGGAATAGAACGCCAGATGATTGAGTGTTTCGGACAACTCCAGCGGCGTGACGCCGTTGTCCAGCGCCAGGCTGAAATGCGCGGCCATCTCGGCGGTTTGCCCGCGCGCGATCAATACCGCGACCGTCACCAGACTGCGGTCGCGAGGCGACAGCCCCGGGCGTTTCCACACTTCGCCAAACAACAGCGCATCGGTGTTATGGGCCAATGCCGGCGAGACGGCAGCGGCGCCCTCGGAAATCGTTGCAGAAGAAACTTTCATCGAAGTCGAACCTTTTTCTGAAGAAGCACAGGCTGTCAGCAGCAGTGCCATGGCCGTCAGCAAGAGACGGCGGATAGCAATCGCATTACGAAGCGGGTGCGAACTCGTGGGAGCTATCCCTGCCAGCGATGGGGGTGCATCAGCCATTACGGATGTCGCCTGCATCGCATCGCTTGCAGGGCAAGCTCCCACAAGGGCGTTGTGGTGAGCCGCGATATTGCAAAGCCAGACTGTCATCGCCAAGCTCCTGCTGACGGGTGAGTGATCGGCTACGTTAAACCCGCGCAGGCGCTGCGACTATCGACCTCGTGTCTCATGGAGTCATGAATCAGGTTCATCAATCCCATGGCTGGGCGAACGGTGTTAAAAAGGCTTACCGAGGCCAACGAGGGATGTTCAACCATGTACCCCACCACGCCCGACGGGCGTTATTTTGTGGTCAGGCAACAACTTTGGCGTTGCAGCAATCCAGTGCTGGCGCCTGCGGAGCGTCAGCGTCTGGTGACTGAATTGATGGCGGCGCGGCGCGCGGTCAAGGAGGCGAAGCACGACGACGATGCCGCCGCGCTGAAATCAGCGCGGGCCGACGTGCAGAAGGCCAAAGTGGCCTTGGGCGAAAGGGGGCCGGTGTGGTGGGATGACGGCAGTCCGGATTTCAACCGCTACAAAGTGACCAACACGCCCTACGCTGAGTGGTACGAGGGCCTGAGCGCGGCTCAATGATGCCAGCGCACGACTGCGCCGACGCTCACACGGCCAACAGTTGCCGGGTCATCGCCATCGAGGTTTGCAGCGACTGCCCGGTGCGCTGCAATTTGTTCAGCAGACTTGCGCCCAGCCAGAGTTGATACAAGGTTTCCGCCAGATGCCGGGCATCGCGTGTGGGCAAACTGTTGTCCGCCTGGCCTTGTTCGATGCACAGCGTGATGCGCGCCACCACTTGCTCGGCGCCATCACGCAAGGTCAGGCGCATCGCTTCCGACAAGTCGGCAACTTCGGCGCTAAGCTTCACCACCAGACATTCATCACCGTGCCCTTCGAGGGTGCAACGGTTCTGCCAGCCCTGCCAGTAATCCATCAGACGCTCGTAAGCGCTGAGCCCCGGCAGCGTCAGGCGCCGCTCCATATCGGCGAGGTAGCAAACAAAGTAGTCGGCCAGCAAAGCCTGGCCGTACAACTCCTTGGATTTGAAGTAGTGGTAGAACGACCCCTTGGGCACACCGGCGGTTTGCAGGATCTCGTTGAGGCCGACACTGGTGAAGCCCTTCTCGGCCATCATCCGGTGGCCGGTATCGAGCAAGTGTTGGCGGGTGTCATCGTAGGTTGGTTTCATGAGGCGCAGGATTACCAGGCAATAGACCAGTCGTTTATAGGAAGGAACCGAAGTTTGCCACACCTGCCGATTAAAAACCTCCCGCGAAAAAATTTACTAGACGACTGGTCTAATTGCGATCTATCCTGCGCCCCGACACAACGTTTTCTGACCGCTGTCGACGATGCGCAATTGCTCGCCAGTCGAAACACCTGACCCACACATCTGACCCACGAAAAGGTGCTCCATGAAAATCCTGATGGTTTTGACGTCTCACGATGAACTCGGCAACACCGGCAAGAAAACCGGATTCTGGCTGGAAGAATTTGCCGCCCCCTACTACGCCTTCACAGATGCCGGCGCACAAGTGACCCTGGTTTCACCGGCCGGTGGCCAGCCGCCGCTGGACCCGAAAAGCGACGAGCCTGGTGCGCAGACCGCCGAAACCGATCGCTTCCGCAAAGACCCGGCCGCGCAACAAGCCTTGGCCAACACCGGCCTCCTGGCCGAGGTCAGCGCCGACGACTTCGACGCCGTGTTCTATCCGGGTGGTCATGGCCCGCTGTGGGATCTGGCCGAAGACAAACACTCGATCGCGTTGATCGAAGCGTTTGACCGCAGCAACAAGCCCCACGGTTTTGTCTGCCATGCGCCGGGCGTGTTGCGCCATGTCCTCACCGCAGATGGCAAACCGCTGGTGCAGCACCGCGAAGTCACCGGTTTCACCAACGCCGAAGAAGCGGCGGTCGGCCTCACGGACGTGGTGCCGTTTCTGATCGAAGACGAGTTCCAGCGTCTGGGCGGGTATTACTCGAAAGTCGCTGACTGGCAGGTACACGTAGTCGCCGATGGGCAACTGGTGACTGGCCAGAATCCTGCGAGCTCCGCCGCTGTCGCGAAAAAACTGCTGGAGATGCTCGGCTGATCTTTTCACTTTCCAACTCATCCCAACGCCGAGCGCGCGTCGCCCGGCGTTTTTTTACGATCGATTAATAGTCGACTGGTCTAATAAACAGTTTGCAAGGTAAGCCATGAATAACAGCAGTTTCTTCTCGCCCACAACGCTGGGCCATCACACCCTGAAAAACCGCATCGTCCTGCCGCCGCTGACCCGTCAGCGCAGTACGCAACCGGGCAACGTCGCCAATGAATTGATGGCCGAGTATTACCAACAGCGCGCTGGCGCCGGATTGCTCGTTACCGAAGGCACGCAGATCGAACCCCGTGGCCAGGGTTACGCTTGGACGCCGGGCATCCACAGCGCCGAGCAAATCGCCGGATGGCGCAAAGTCACCGACGCCGTGCATGCCGTCGACGGGCTGATTTTCGCCCAGTTGTGGCACGTCGGCCGAGTCTCCCACACCGCGTTGCAACCCGGCGCAGCGGCTCCGGTGTCGGCCTCGGCGGTGGCCACGGATCGCGTCAGTGTATTCATCGAAACCTCCCCCGGCGCAGGCGAACTGGTTGCGCCATCGGCGCCGCGCGCGTTGAGCACCGACGAAGTTCAGGAGATGGTGCAGCTCTATATTCAAGCGGCGCGCAATGCCATGGACGCCGGGTTCGACGGCATCGAATTGCACTGCGCCAATGGCTATCTGGTGAACCAGTTCATTTCGGCGCACAGCAACTTGCGCGACGATCAATACGGCGGCTCGCTGCACAATCGCCTGCGCTTTCTGCGCGAAGTGGTGTCGGGCGTGGCCGAGTGCATCGGCAAGGAAAAAGTCGGCGTGCGGTTCGCCCCGCTGTTCACCACCACCGACGAAGCGCGGACTTACCTGGGCCTGGTCGAGGAGGATCCGCACCACACGTATATCGAAGCGATCAAAGTGCTGGAAGACGTCGGCATCGCGTATCTGTCGATTGCGGAAGCGGATTGGGACAACGCACCGGCGATGCCGCTGACATTTCGTCAGGCCGTGCGCGATACGTTCAGCGGCGCGATCATTTATGCCGGCCGCTACAACGCCGAGTCCGGCGCGCAATTGCTTGATTCCGGGCTGGCAGACTGTGTCGCGTTCGGCCGACCGTTCATGGCCAACCCGGATCTGCCAGCGCGAATCGCCAACGGCTGGCCACTGAATGCGCTGAACCCGGCGACCGTTTATGGCGGTGGCGCTGAAGGTTACGTGGACTATCCAACGTTCGGCGGTTGATTCTGAATCGGCAACAGCGCTCCTTGAAAACGAAATCGGGTGCCCGATCCGCTTAAATCCTGCGCAAAATACCTATACAGAATCTTGTCTGAGCGTCTGGACAACGGCGAGACGATATAAAAACCGCGCACACGGGGCCGGCGTGCAACTTAAAGTGGACGCCCCGTGTCCATGGGTCAGTCAGCGTGTGCAGCAGAAGGTGTTCGTGACAGGCGCAGATCCAATGCACAGCAAATCATCAATACGCCATGAGGAGTGGAGATCCTGAAACAGCTTACTCGCGCGGAGCTTGAGTCCGAGGTCACACGCCTGCGCCTGGCGGTCGAGGCGACGTGCGACGCCGTCTGGGACTGGGATCTGAAAACCGACCAGGTCATCTGGAACGACTCCCTGCAACAGGCGTACGGCTTTGCGCCCACGGCCATCGAGCCAACCTGCGACTGGCGATTTGCGCAGATTCACACGCAGGATCGCGCGCGCGTGACGAGTTCGATTCGCTCGGCGATCGACGGCTCCGGCAGCACCTGGAGCGCTGAATACCGCTTTCTCTGCCATGACGGCTCGTACGCCGAAGTGCTCGATCGCGGTCATCTGATCCGCAATGCCGAGGGTCAGGCGGAGCGCATGATCGGCGCGATGCTCGACCTCACCCGCTCGCGCAGTGCCGAGACCGCACTGCGCCAAAGCGAAGAGCGCTTCAGCGCGATCCTGGAAACCATCGAGACGGCGTTCGCCATCGTCGACGTCAAATTCGACGCCGACGACCACCCCATCGATTACTTCTTCGTCGAGGCCAACCCGGCCTTCGAACGCCAGGCGGGCGTCAACCTGCGCGGCAAGTGGGTGACCGAGTTCGCGCCCAATCTGGAAAAATTCTGGTTCGAAACCTACGGTCATGTGGCCAAGACCGGTGAGCCGGCGAACTTCGAAAGTTACGCCAACACCTTTGAACGCTGGTTCGATGTGCGCGCCGTTCGTGTCGGCGACCCGGCGCACCGACAGATTGGAATTTTCTTCAGCGACGTCACCGAGCGCCGCAATGCGCAGGAGCGTTTGCGCATCAGCGAAGCGGTCGCGCGCGAGAACGTCGAACGCGTGCAACTGGCCCTCGCCGCGGGCGCGATCATCGGCACCTGGCATTGGCACCTGCCCTCGGATCGCTTTTCGGTGGATGAAGCGTTTGCCCAAGTCTTCAACCTCGATCCGGCACTGGGTCGCGATGGTCTGAGCCTGGCGCAAGTGGCGATGAGCGTGCACCCCGACGACCGCGATGGCCTGACCTGCGCGATCAACGAAGTGATTGCCCGCGGCGGTGCTTATTCGCACCAGTATCGCGTGCTCGGCGCGGACGGAAATTACACCTGGATCGAAGCGAACGGCCGCGTCGAATGCGCCGAGGACGGCACGCCGATGCGCTTTCCCGGCGTGCTGATCGATGTTGAAGACCGGCGCAATGTCGAAGCCGAGCGTGACCGGGTCACTGCTGCCTTGCAGGCGCTCAACGACACCCTCGAACAACGGGTATCGGCGCGCACCGCAGAGCTGATGCAAGCCGAGGAAAAGCTCCGCCAGTCGCAGAAGATGGAAGCCGTCGGCCAACTCACAGGAGGCCTGGCGCATGACTTCAACAATTTGCTGGCAGGCATCTGCGCCTCGCTGGAACTGATGGACAAACGCATCGCCCAGGGCCGGCTCAACGACGTCGACAAATACATGCTGATTGCCCAGGACGCGGCCAGACGTGCAACCGCCCTGACCCATCGTTTGCTGGCCTTCTCCCGACGTCAGACGCTTGATCCACGGCCCACGGAAATCAACTCGTTGATTGCCGGCATAACCGAGCTGATCCAGCGCACCGTCGGCCCGAGCATCCGCCTGAACACCGTCGCTGCAGCCGATCTATGGCCGGCCCTGGTGGATGCCAGTCAACTGGAAAACGCGTTGCTGAACCTGTGCATCAACGCCCGTGATGCCATGCCCGATGGCGGCAACATAACCGTGGAAACTGCCAATCGCACGCTGGACAGCGAATCGGCACGCGCGCTGGACATCCCTGCAGGGCAATACCTGTGTTTGTGCGTCAGAGACACCGGCGCCGGCATGAGCGCCGACGTCATCGCCAAGGCTTTCGACCCGTTCTTCACCACCAAACCGTTGGGCCAAGGCACTGGGCTGGGGCTGTCGATGATTTACGGTTTCACCAAACAATCCGGCGGCCAGGTGCGTGTCCAGTCACGAGTCGGTCAGGGCACCGAAATGTGCATTTACCTGCCGCGCTATCGCGGTGAGGCGCAGCGCCCTCGCGATGACATCCACAGCACAGCCACAGCGCACGCCCGCGCGGGCGAAACCATCCTCGTCGTCGACGATGAATCCTCGGTGCGCTTGCTGCTCAAAGATGTGCTCAAGGATCTTGGCTACAACCTGCTCGAGGCCGCCGACAGCGTCGAAGGACTGGAAGTATTGCGCTCGAGCGCGGTCATCGATTTGCTGATCACCGATGTCGGCTTGCCGGGCGGCATGAATGGCCGGCAGATGGCCGATGCGGGCCGGCAAATCCGCCCGCAACTGAAAACCCTGTTCATCACCGGGTATGCGGAAAATTCAGTGATCGGCAGCGGCCAGCTCGGGCCAGGGATGCAAGTGCTGACCAAGCCTTTCGCCGTCGACACGCTGGTGTCACGCGTCAGCGGTTTGCTCGCTGCCGGTTTCGACTGAGGGGTTGCCGGCCAAGCTGATTTACGGCGCTGACTGATAAATCTGCTGCTGCGGCACCATGCTACGCTGTGGTTAACAAAAGAAGGGGGGTCACATGACGGGTTCAGACACTGCAGGCGTAGCAAGCGAGGTCCGTCAGCTCGCCGAAAAGCACAAGGTGACCGCTGAACGTGACAGTTTGAGCCGGATGGCGGTGACCATTACAGCTTTGGCTGGCGATGCGGTCGAGCTGGATGCGGTTGAGCAGTTGCTCGTCAACCTGAAGCGCAAAGGCGTCCTGAACAAGACAGAAATCATGGTTCTTCAAGGACGCTACCTTGAGGAGAAAAGACGCTCCAAGAGGCGGCTTAGCGCATGACTTTCGACCCCTTCGGCGATTTCGACACTGAAGGTTATCTTCAAAACTCGCTCAAACTGAAAAACCCTATCGAAGTCAAAGAGTCTGAGCATCTCTCCTTTGGAGCCAGTCTCGAAGACGCCCTCGCCTATCTGGCCAAGAAAAAACGATCGACTCCAAAGCTGTCCTCAAAACCCATGAAATTCTCTTTTCCGCCTTTTATCCATGGGCGGGAAAAGACCGAAACGAACTGGTTCCCCATCTCGCGGTGTACACAGGTTCGAAAGAAGATGCCCATTACATCACCTCGCGATATTCATTGGGCAACTTGAACTTTAATACGAAAAAAAGCCTGCTTTTGAGGGCAGGCTTTGGTTTTCGCTCGGCTCGGCTTATTTCTGCTGAGCAGTCAGCGCCGTGTAGCTGTTCATCAGGTTGCGGTAGTTCGGAATCCGCTGCGACAGCAGATTACCCAAGCCTTCAATGTCGTTGCGCCAGTCGCGGTGCAGCTCACAGGCTACCGAGAACCAGTTCATCATCTGTGCGCCGGCCTGCGTCATGCGGCTCCACGCGGCTTGTTGCACGGTGGTGTTGAAGGTGCCGGAGGCGTCGGTGACCACAAACACATCGAAGCCTTCCGCCAGCGCCGACAAAGTCGGGAACGCTACGCACACGTCGGTGACCACACCGGCAATAATGATCTGCTTGCGCCCGGTGGCTTTGATCGCTTTGACGAAGTCTTCGTTGTCCCAGGCGTTGATCTGGCCAGGGCGAGCGATGTACGGCGCGTCCGGGAACATCTCTTTCAGTTCCGGCACCAGCGGACCGTTCGGGCCTTGTTCGAAACTGGTGGTGAGAATGGTCGGCAAGTTGAAGAACTTGGCCAGATCAGCCAGGGCCAGCACGTTGTTTTTGAACTCGTTCGGCGAGAAGTCCTGCACCAGCGAAATCAGCCCGGTCTGGTGGTCAACCAGCAGCACGATAGCGTCGTCTTTGTTCAGGCGGTTGTAGGTTGGCGTGGTCATGGTGTTCATCCCTTTTGAGTTTTTGAAGTTTGTTGTTGCGTTCAAGTTGGGTACAGATTACGGACGCAACGCTGAGGGATAAATCGGCTGAAACGCGTTTCACCGTCAACTCAAAAGGGACAATCTCGCAATGCGTCAGTCGCCGGCCTCGCTCCAGCGCGCGGCACTGCTGCGCGGGGTCAGTTCGAATGGCAGCACGATATGGCGCGCCGGCAACGGCTGCTTTTCGATCAGCGCAATCAGCATCTCGACGGCTTTTTCACCAAAGGTTTCCGCCGGTTGGGCGATGGTCGTCAGCGGCGGGTCGCAGTACGCGGCCATTGGAATGTCGTCGAAGCCCACCACAGAGATGTCTTGCGGAACGCGCAGGCCTTCTTGTTTGAGGCGTTTCAGGGCACCGATGGCCATTTCGTCGTTTTCACAGAACAATGCGCTGGGCCGCTGCGCCAAGGCCAACATCGTTGCCGCCCCTGCGAAACCTGCGTCGAGGCTGAAATTGCCGTGGCAGACCAGCGCCTCGTCGAACGGCACGCCGGCCTCGTGCAGCGCCGCTTCGTACCCCGCCAAACGCTCGCGAGTCAGTGGGCTGCCTTTCGAACCCTTGATCAGTCCGATGCGTCGATGCCCCAGCGCCAGCAGGTGTTGGGTCATCGCTTTGGCCGCGGCAAAGTTGTCGAGGCTGATGGTCGGAAAGCGCCCTTCCCGATTCACTTCACAGGCGTTGACGATTGGCGGCAGGTCCGCGCCGGGGCTGGAATGTTCGAAAGGATCATAGGCGCGCAACTGGATGACGCCATCCGCTTGATGCGCATGCACGAGATCGGCGAACTGTCGCTCGAGTTCTTCGCGGCCCTGGGTGTCGCACAGCAACAACCGGTAACCGGCCGCCTGCGCAGCCTTTTGCGCGCCGCTGATGACACGGGCGAAAAACGTGTTGGTAATCGTCGGCACCAAAATCACCAGATTGCCGGTGCGGCGTGAGCGAAATTGCACCGCCATCAGATTTGGACGATACCCCGCTTGCTCGACAGCTGCGTTGACCCGATCGCGGGTTTGCGGCAAGACGCGCTCCGGGGACGTCAGAGTCCTCGACACGGTCGCCACCGAAACCCCGGCCAGCCGAGCTACTTCGCGGATATTGGACAAGACCACCTCGTGCTTTCAGTGCAATCAGGCGCCGAGCTTACCGCAACACCGAGCAACGCCAAAACCTTCAACAGCGTTTGACAGCCGCGCAGATCGAGCCTAGATTTCGCCAACGATGTAACCGGTTACATCATGAACCGTGTCATGCCTGAATCCAAAGAGAAAAACGCCATGAACGCTGCTGCACGAAAAATCAGAATGGGCTTCGTCGGCGGCGGCGAAGGTGCTTTCATCGCGCAAGCGCACCGCCAGGCGGCTGGCCTCGATGGCCGCTTCGCCCTGACGTGCGGCGCGTTCAGCCGTGATCCGCAGAACAATCAGCGCACCGCCGCCGCCTTGGGCCTGCCAGCGGAACGCTGTTATGACAGCTGGCAAACCCTGCTCGCCGCCGAGAGTGCGCTGCCGGCCGATCAGCGCATGGAATTGCTGGTTATCGTCACACCCAATCACTTGCACGCGCCGATTGCCGAGCAGGCCCTGCGCAGCGGTTTCCATGTGTTCAGCGAGAAACCCGCCGCGCTCAATCTGGCCGAAGTGCAGGCCTTGCGCGACACGGTTGCCCGCAGCCAGCGAATCTACGGCCTCGCCCATACCTACCTGGGCTATCCGATGGTCTGGCAGGCGCGGGAGATGGTCGCCAGCGGCGCCATTGGCGAGCTGCGCAAAGTGCTCGTCGAATACCCGCAAGGCTGGCTCAGCACCGACGTTGCCGGGCAAGGCAACAAACAGGCGGGTTGGCGTGATAACCCCGAGCAATCCGGGATTGGCGGCTGCATCGGCGACATCGGCACCCATGCATTTTCCCTCGCGGAATTCGTCGCCGGTCAGCAGATCCGCTTCATCAGCGCGATGCTCGGCTCGCACGTCAGCGGCCGGCAGCTCGACGATGATGCGTCGATGCTGTTCAAGATGAGCGACGGCGCCAGCGGCGTGTTGATTGCCAGTCAGGTCTGCGCCGGCGAAGAGAATCCGCTGAAGATCCGTTTGTACGGCGACAAGGGCGGACTGGAATGGCGCCAGGAAGAGCCCGCCAGCCTGATTCACCGGCCGTTGAACGAACCCATGCGCGTGTTGCGTTCCGGGGTCGGCCAAGCGTGGCTGTGCGCAGCGGCGACCCAGCGCATGCGCCTGCCCGCCGGGCACCCGGAAGGTTATCTGGAAGCCATGGCCAATCTTTATGGCGATCTGGCGCAGGCCATCCTGAAAGGATCGAACGGCCCTGGCGCACCCGGCGTGCCGGGCATCGACACGGGATGGCGCGGCATGGCGTTCATCGAAACCGCACTGATCAACCATCACGGCGCAGCCAAGTGGAGCGAAATTCCCGATCTGCCCACAGGAGCAGCGTCATGAACAACGAAGCAACCCGCACCACCGGCCTGCGCGGCCCTGGCATTTTTCTCGCGCAATTCATTTCGGATCAGGCGCCTTTCGACACGCTGGAAAACATCGCGCAATGGGCCGCATCGCAAGGCTATAAAGCCATCCAGTTGCCGACGTCGGGCACGCGCTACATTGATCTGCAGCGCGCCGCCGACGATCAGCAGTATTGCGACGAACTGATTGCCGTCTGCGCTCGCGCCGGCGTGGTGATCAGCGAATTATCGACGCACCTGCAAGGCCAGTTGGTCGCAGTGCATCCGGCGTTCGACAGCCTCTTCGATGACTTCGCCCCCGAAGCGCTGCGCGGCAAACCGCAGCAGCGCACGGAATGGGCGATCGAACAGTTGAAACTGGCCGCGCGCGCGAGTCGGCGTCTGGGTCTGAACGCCCATGCGACTTTTTCCGGCGCGCTGCTCTGGCCTTACGTTTACCCTTGGCCGCAGCGCCCCGCCGGTTTGGTCGAGCTGGGTTTCGCCGAACTGGCGCAGCGCTGGCTACCGATTCTCGACTGTTTCGAAGAGGCCGGCGTCGACCTGTGCTACGAAATCCATCCCGGCGAAGACCTGCATGACGGCGCCTCCTTCGAGCGTTTCCTCGAAGCGGTGAATCATCATCCGCGCGCCGCGATCCTGTATGACCCGAGCCATTTGCTGCTGCAACAAATGGACTATCTGGGCTTCATTGATCGCTATCACTCGCGCATTCGCATGTTCCATGTGAAGGATGCCGAGTTCCGGCCGGATGCGCGCTCTGGCGTTTACGGCGGTTATCAGGGCTGGGTCGAGCGCCCGGGCCGGTTCCGTTCACTGGGTGACGGCCAGATCGATTTCAAGTCGATCTTCAGCAAGTTGACCCAGTACGGCTTCAACGGCTGGGCCGTTCTGGAATGGGAATGCTGCCTGAAGGACTCCGCACAAGGCGCGGCTGAAGGTGCGGCGTTCATCGAACGACACATGATCACTCGAACGGAAAAAGCCTTCGACGATTTCGCTGGCGTGACCGCCGACGAACACTCCAACCGACGCTTGCTGGGCCTTGGCGACCAGTGATTCAACAGCGGTTACCGACATAACAATAAAACGGTGATTGAAATGAACGTAATGAATGCCCGACTCAGCGTCATGATGTTTTTGCAGTTCTTTATCTGGGGTGGCTGGTTCGTCACCCTCGGCACTTTCCTCTCCAGCACTCTGTCGGCAACCGGCAGCCAAGTGGGCATGGCGTTCTCGACGCAGTCGTGGGGCGCGATCCTGGCGCCTTTCGTCATCGGGCTGATCGCCGACCGCTTCTTCAATGCCGAACGCATCCTCGCCGTGCTGCATCTGCTCGGCGCGGTGCTGCTGTTTCAGTTGTATCGGGCGGCGGACTTCAGCGTTTTTTATCCCTATGTGCTGGCCTATATGATGATCTACATGCCGACGTTGGCACTGGTCAACGCCGTAGCGTTCCGGCAGATCAAAGACCCTGCGCTGGAATTCTCGCGCATTCGCGTCTGGGGCACGGTTGGCTGGATCGTCGCCGGTCTGGTGATCAGTTTCATGTTTGCCTGGGATTCGCAGCAAGCCATCGCGGCCGGCGCGTTGCGCAACACCTTTTTGATGTCGGCACTCGCCTCCCTGCTGCTGGGGTTGTACAGCTTCAGCCTGCCGGCAACCGCTCCGTTGAAATCCGCCAGCGGCTCGCCGAGCCTCAAACAGATGCTCGGCGTTGATGCGTTGGGGTTGCTCAAGGATCGCAGCTATCTGGTGTTCTTCCTTGCGTCCATTCTGATCTGCATTCCGCTGGCGTTTTATTACCAGAACGCCAATCCGTTTCTCGCCGAACTCGGTGTGACCAACCCGACGGCGAAGATGGCCATCGGTCAGGTATCCGAAGTGCTGTTCATGCTCCTGCTGCCGTTGTTCATTCAACGCTTCGGCATCAAGGTCGCCTTGTTCGCCCTCTTCGCCTACGGCAACAATGGCGACCAGGCTTTCATGTTGCTGATCGGCATTGCCTTGCACGGGGTGTGCTACGACTTTTTCTTCGTTTCCGGGCAGATCTATACCGATGCCAAAGCGCCTGAACGCTTCCGCAGTTCGGCGCAAGGCCTGATCACGTTGGCGACCTACGGCCTGGGAATGTTGATCGGCTTCTGGATTGCCGGGCAGATCACCGACCACTTCACTTCCGCCAACGGTCACGACTGGCAAAGCATCTGGCTGTTCCCGGCCGGCTTCGCGCTGATCGTCCTGCTGTGTTTTGGGCTGGCGTTCAAGGGAGGCAATCATGCCAAAGGCGCGGTGGCTACCACGGCGCCGTAGGCCTTTACTCTTCGCCCATGGCTTGCGCGGCGGTCAGATACTCCACCAACGTCGCCGCGCACGCTTCAATCGCACCGTCCACCACCAATTCGAAGCCGTGGGTGTTCTCCGTCGGGATCGCCACACAACCGGCCTGGGCGCTGATGCCCGCGCTCATCACCGCGCTGGCATCAGAGGCGAAATCCACCAGCAATGCGAACTGCGGATCGTAGCCGCCGCGCCTCGCTGCATCCGCCAGCGCCGCCACCACGCCGCGCGAGTAGTAGCCCTTCTGATCGCCGCTGTCGATGATCGGATCGACACTCAGTCGCGTGGCGTATTCGCTCATGACCGGGCCGACTTCGACGGCAATGGTGATGTCGCCCGGCAAGTGCGAAGCGGCGTACATGGCGCCGGCGTTGCTTTCTTCTTCGAGTGTGGTGAACACGAAATAAGCGTCGTAGCGCAACTGGCTACGACGTTCGCGCAGTTGCGCCACCGCTTGCAGCATGGCCACCACCGGCGCGCGGTCATCGAGAAAATGCGCGGCGATCGCATCGCCGACACGAAACGGTGCGCGCCAATGCTGACTCAACACCACCCGCGTGCCGGGGCGCACGCCCAAGCGCTGCAAGGTTTGCGTATCGAGGCGGGTTATCACGTGCACGTCTTCCCAATGCACCGCGCCACTGAGCACATCCTGCCCTTGCGGCGAGCCCGTGGTCGCGTGCATTGAGCCGAACGACAGCACACCCGGCAGCGTTTCGCGGTCGCCAAGAATGTCGACCGGACACACCCCGAAGTTCACCGGATTGGCGCCGCCAAGCGCGACCACGCGCAACGTGCCATCGGCTTCGACGCGTTTGACGACCATGGCAATTTCATCCATGTGTCCCATGATCCGTACAGCATGGCGCGCCTGCGGATCAGCCTCATGGCCCTTAAGCAGACCGATGACATTGCCGGCCGGATCGGTCCAGCATTCGTCGCAATGCTGTTGCAGCTGCTCCAGGCAAATCGCCCGCACTTCATCTTCCTGGCCACCGGGCCCGCGGGCCATCAACAATCGGCTCAGCAACTCGACGGTGTCAGTCTCCTGTGCTTGATCTACCGCGCGCGGCGGCTGCGCCTGGCTGTGTGACATGCTCTGCCTCCTTGTGTATCGCCTCGAAATCATCTGTTGAAATTTAGGGCCTGGAAGCGCGTAAAAATTCACCGCGATTGATGTGATCGTGGTCATTTCGCATGGATACCGAGCGCCAAATGCGTTGTCGATATGGGCATCCCCACCGATTTGCGGCAATGGAGAACCACCGTGGACTTGTTGTTTCTTGGCACCTCTGCCGGCGCGCCGACGCGCCAGCGCAACGTCAGCGCTACGGCCTTGATCGAGACTTCGGGCAAAGGCTGGTATCTGATCGATTGTGGCGAGGCCACGCAGCATCAGGTGTTGCGCACGCCCCTGTCGTTGAACGAGCTGCGCGCGGTTTTCATCACCCATGTTCACGGTGATCACTGTCTGGGGTTGCCGGGTCTGCTGGCGAGCGCCAGCATGGCCGGGCGCACCCGAGCGCTGGACATTGTCCTGCCGGCAGCCTTGCATCCTTGGCTCACGCTGAGCCTTTCGGTCACTCACTCGCACCTGTCGTTCGACATTCAATTGCATGCCGTGGAAAGCCTGAGCGAGTGGCGTCACGGCAACGTCCACGTGACGACCGTCGAACTGTCACACCGCGTCCCGTGCCACGGCTATGTCTTCACCGAATCCGATCCCGAGCCGCGCCTCGATGTGCTACGTCTGGATGCCGAGGGGATCGCGCGCGGCCCGCTGTGGGGGCAACTCGCTCACGGCCAGGACGTGGAGCATGGCGGCGACTGGTTGCGCGCGCGGGACTATCTGCTCAGGGCCCGTCCCGACCGGCGGATTATTGTCTGCGGCGACAACGACCGGCCCGAATTGCTAGCCGACGTGGCGGCTTCAGCGGATGTGCTCGTCCATGAGTCGACGTTCGTGCAAGCGGCGATCGACCGCACGCGCGCCAGTTACGGCCACACCAGCGCCGCTGCCATCGCCGGTTTTTCCGAAGCGGCGGGTGTGCGCAACCTGGTGCTGACCCACTTCAGCGCGCGGTACCAGGCCAATCCTGCGCAGAGCCCGTCGATCGAGGATGTGCGCAACGAAGCGGCGACCCACTATCACGGCCAACTGATTCTGGCGCGCGATCTGCAGCGCTATCACCTCGACCGCGAGGGACATTTGCAGCCGGTTTCCAGCGAGCGCAAACCACCGCGCAACGACGCTCAAGGGTAATTGAACGGGTTCAATCGGCGCCTTCGTTGTCCTGCGCCGACGCTGCGTCATCCTTGGCCGCGTCGCCGGGCTTGCGTGATGGCGCACTCTCTTCAGCCCCAGGGTAACCGGGCAGCCCACGAGTATCGTCCGGGGTCATGACCTCGCCACTTTCCGGT
This sequence comes from Pseudomonas fluorescens, assembly GCF_900636825.1. Lineage (NCBI taxonomy): Bacteria > Pseudomonadati > Pseudomonadota > Gammaproteobacteria > Pseudomonadales > Pseudomonadaceae > Pseudomonas > Pseudomonas fluorescens. The sequence goes on from NZ_LR134318.1 coordinate 3,542,871, forward strand.
AGCCGGTTGCCGTCGGTCGTGGCATTCGGGTCTTCGTCGCGGCCGGCAGTGCCGAGGACGAAGCCGTCATCATTCGGGTTCACGTTTTCTTCGAGCGGCGTATCTGGGCGCGATGAATTGTTCATGATTACCTCCAAATCGCGTGGATCGAATCCTTTGGAATAACCATCGGGTTGCAAGTGCAATGCAAAGGACGAACGGCGCCCGCAGTGCATCCGGTCAATTCGCCTGAACCACTGATGGCTCAGAACGCTCCCAGTAAAAACACTGACTCCGAAAGCTTCAGCCCTGAGAGCAAGCCACATGGCCCAACCGCGATTTGGCATTGAAGAAGAATATTTTTTCACCGACCTGACAACCCGCAGGATGGTCGGCAGCCCGGAACCCAGGGTGATCAAAGCATGCAGAGCGGCGCTGGGCTCAGCGTTTGCGACGGAGATGTTTCAGGGTCAGATCGAAGTGGCTTCGCCGATCTTCAGTGATTTCATTGAGGCCGAAGATTACTTGCGCAATGCGCGCGCCAGATTGATTAATGCAGTGCAGCCGTTCGCCTTGGGCTTGCTCTGCGCTGGCAGCCATCCGCTGGCGGATTGGCGCGAACAACTCGCCACCGACGAAGCGCACTTTCAGCATCTGTTCAAGACCTACGGCCACGTCGCTCGGCGCAGCGTGCTGTGTGGTCTGCATGTGCATGTGGAGGTGACCGCGTCTGTGGATCGCGTCCGCGTGATGAATGAAGTGCTGCCATGGACGCCGCTGCTGCTCGCGCTCAGTTGCTCTTCGCCGTTATGGGATGGCGCTGACAGCGGCTTCATGAGTTATAGGCAGACATACTGTGATCAATGGCCGCGCATGGGCATTGCGCCGCTGTTCGCCGATCAGCATGAATATGACGAATATGTGGCGCAGCTGACGCGCATTGGCGCCATCACTCAGCCTTGCGAATGCTGGTGGGGCGTCCGCCCGGCGGCACGCTTCCCGACTATCGAGTTGCGCATGACCGACGCTTGCCCGCGTGTGGAAGACGCGCTGGCACTCGCTGCGTTTTTTCGCATCCTGGTCGCGCACGCCAGCGCGCAAGCACGGCCCGGCTCGACGTATGACCCAACGGCCCGAGCCATCCTCGAAGAGAACCGTTGGCGGGCCAAGCGCTGGGGCATTCATGGCCGTTTCATCGTGGGTGTTGACGGCGCATGTAGGATCGAGCAGTGGTTGGCGCTCGCCGAGCAGCGCTTTGGCGAGACCGCGCACGCCTTGCACCTGCCAGCCCTGTTCCCACGCCTGCGCGAAATAATCGCCAAGGGCAGCAGCGCCGACCGGCAATTGGCCGCGTTCGATCAAGTCTTGCAACAGCCCCGCTCCAAGCGATCAGCGCTGTTTCACGTCGCCGATCTTCTGCTCGAGGAAACCGCAGCGGTCTGATCGCCGGGGCGTGTCCGTTCCTCTTTCGGATGGAACCCCTGCCAAATCCCCGTTCTCTACCCAGAGTCAACCCACGGAGGATTACCCATGATCGCCCCAGCAACCGGCATGAAACCTGGCGAACGTTACGTCATTGAAAGCGTCGAGCGCGCTCCGCAATTTCCTGGTTTTTTTCTTGATGGCAAATATTACCTGGGCCCGGAATTGCAGACTGCAGTGGGTTGGCTCGAGGGACAGGACTTCATTTACGATCAACTCGACCCGACCGGCGAGCCGATCTACCCCAACCGGCGCGCCGGCACGATCGATAATCTGGCGTTGATTCTGGATGACGGTTTGCGTCTGGAACTCAGCGCAGTCCCGTATCGCGCCGAAGCCGAACGTGCGCCCTCGGCCACAGAATCGATCGACAATTATCGCCAGACGCAGCGCGAGCGCACGTCGCCACTGGCCGGCAAACTGGTGGTCATCACCGGTGCCTCCAGCGGCATCGGTAGAGCAACGGCGCAGGCCTTCGCCGACCAAGGGGCGCGGTTGGTGCTTGCCGCGCGCGACGAAGTTGCGCTGGCCGAAGTCGTTGATGAATGCGTCGAACGTGGCGCTGCGGCAATGGCCGTGCGCACCGATGTCACGTCCAGCGAACAAATGCAGGCCTTGGCAACCCAGGCCGCCGAGTTCGGTGATGGCCGTATCGATATCTGGATCAACAATGCCGGAGTCGGCGCGGTAGGCAATTTTGAAGAGACGCCGCTTGAGGTGCACGAACAGGTTTTGCAAACCGATCTGCTCGGCTATCTGCGTGGCGCCTATGTGGCGATGCCGTACTTCAAGGCGCAGAAACGCGGAGTGCTGATCAATACGTTGTCGCTGGGTAGTTGGGTGGCGCAGCCGTTCGCCGCCGCTTATTCAGCGAGCAAATATGGTCTGCGCGGTTTGACCGAAGCCCTGCGCGGCGAACTGGTCGGATCGCCAGATATTCACGTTTGCGACATCTATCCCGCCGTCATGGACACCCCGGGTTTTCGCGACGGCGCCAACTACACCGGTCATGCGCTGAAGCCGCCAGCGCCCGTCTACGACCCGCATCGCGTCGCCGCGGCGATGGTCGAATGCGCGATCAAACCGAGAACCACCACTACCGTCGGCGCCGCCGCGACCGTGGCCCGCGCGGCGCATTTTCTTATGCCGGGTTTCCCGCAAGTGTCAGGTTGGCTGACACGGTTTGCCATTAAACGTCTGCCCGCTTCGCAGACCTCCGATGGCAATCTTTTCGCGCCGCCCAGCGGTCAGCGGCGTGTCGAAGGTGGCTGGCGCCAGCCCGCGAAACCTTCGGCGTGGCTGGTTGCCGGCGCGGCGCTGTTGGTCGGCGGCTGTCTGTTGGCGGTCAATCGCTCGCGTCGGCGGGACTAATGATGCTCGCCAGGAGGATCGACCATGGACACTTTAGTCAGCGCTCTGAAGGCGCACGCCGAACCGCTGCCCGACCCTGACAGTGCCGAGTTTGCCGCGCTGTTCGACCGCTACGCCGATGCGCAAGTGGTGTTGATTGGCGAGGCCAGTCACGGCACTCATGAGTTCTATCAGGCGCGGGCGGCGATCACCCGGCATTTGATCGCACACCATGGGTTTTCCGTGGTGGCGGTTGAGGCCGACTGGCCGGACGCCGACCAGATCGATCGTTGCGTGCGCGGCCGCGAACCCGCGCATTGGCACGACGCGGCGTTTTCACGTTTCCCCACGTGGATGTGGCGTAACACCGACGTGCAGGCATTCGCGCGTTGGTTGTTCGAGTACAACCAGACTCAGGCCGCCACGCAGCGCGTGGAGTTTCGCGGCCTCGATGTGTACAGCTTGCGCAGCTCGATTCGCGAGGTGCTCGGCTATTTGCAAGACACTGACCCGACAATGGCACGCGAAGCACGTGAGCGTTATGCCTGTTTGCTGCCCTGGCACGATGAGCCGGCGTTGTACGGGCACTTCACCGAAGTGGGCGGCATGGCCACCTGCGAAGAAGCCGTGCTTGAGCAGTTGCAGGCATTGCTCGGGCAACGCTTGACCGCGATGGAACACGACGGCGAAGCCTTGTTCAACGCCACGCAGAATGCGCGAGTGGTGCATGCCGCCGAGCAATATTATCGGGCGATGTACCGAGGCAGCCGCGAATCGTGGAACCTGCGCGACCGGCATATGTTCGAGACCCTGCAAGCGTTGCGCTCGCGACAGGAACGCGACGCCAAAGTGGTCGTCTGGGCGCACAACTCGCACATCGGCGACGCGCGGGCCACGGAGATGGGCGACAGCGGTCAGCTGACGCTGGGCCAGTTATGTCGCGAAGCACTCGGGCGCGCCGCCGTGCTGATTGGCATGGGCACGGACCACGGCAGCGTCGCTGCCGCCGATGACTGGGATCAACCGATGCGCATCAAGCAGGTCGTTCCCGCTCTGCCGCGCAGTTGGGAACGGGCCTGCGCCGAAGCCGACATACCGCGAGCGCTGTATGACTGGCGCGACGACGATCACGCTGTCCTGCGTGAAGCCTTGTCTGACCGGCGCCTGGAGCGTGCCATTGGCGTGATCTACCGCCCGCAGACCGAGCGGCAAAGCCACTACTTCGATGCAACCTTGAGCGAGCAATTCGATGCGTGGCTGTGGTTTGCCGAGACTCGCGCAATCACCGCGCTGAACACCACTCAGTCGTCGAGTCACGAGGAAGATACGTTTCCGTTCGGCTTATGACTCTCAGCGCAGCTCGCCATTTCGAACTCGTTGTACAACCCTCTGGAGGTACTCATGCCAGTCGATATCAGCCGTTTGATGATCACTACCCCTGTCGCGGTTTCCGCCACCAACCCAGTGGCTCTCGAACTGATGGGCAGCGACGCCCTGAGCCGTTTGCCTGAAGTGGTCAGCCGCCTGCCGGATGGCAGCATTCGCTTCAGCGCACCGACGTTGGGGGCGTCGAGCAAAAGCACGCATCGCACCCGTTGCGAGTGGAAGGAGCCGATCTACTGGTCGCTGGAAAGTGCAGCGACGCACGTTAACCGGCAGACCATGACGTTGCTGCAAGTCAATTCCGCGCAAAAAGTGGTGATTGCGCAAATGCACGTCAAAGGCGACGACAGCCCGGCAATCAAGGTGTTCTGGAACAAGAACCGCATCACCTGGGGCTTTCGCCAGACCTTCAATCAGGCGGAACCGGTGAATAGCACCATTGCCAGCAATATCGCGCTCAATGTGCCGTTCACAGTGGAGATCAATGTGAACTCGGCCGGACGCGTACTGGTGGCGGTCAGCAGCAATGGCGTCACCGCCTCGACACCCGCCATGCAACTCGACAGCAGCTGGGCCGGACAACGGTTCGACTTCCATGGCGGCGTTTACAACCAGATCGATTACAGCGCCACCACCGCCGCGAGCGATGGCTCGGTGTGCATCATCCACGATTTGCTACTCAATCATGCTGCGGCTTGAACGCTGCTCAGAGGGAGATTTTTCATGACCGATACTAAATCACGCGCCGAACACAGCACCGATATCGCTGACAAGCAGTTGCAGATCGATGATCGCAAGGACGGCCTGACCGATGACCAGCGCGCCAGCCGCGAAACCGATTCAAAGCAGAGCGGCGCAAGAGTTCAGCCAGGTCCAGCGGACCGCGACCGCGATGCACAGAGTTGATGGCAGCACCGCTTGTCGGGACACGCAAAAACAATCCAAACGATCTAGCGGTTTCGGTTATCGGAATTAGTGTCCGTAGCGTTTACGGACGGCAGTGAACCTTCATTAATGTTGGAGAACTATCATGACTACCGGTAATAAAAATCAGGGCAATGATAAAGCTTCTTCTGATAGCGGCAAGAAAGGCGGCCAATCGGGCGGCGGCAATAGCGGCAACTTCGCCAATGACCGCGAAAAGGCCTCGGAAGCCGGCAAAAAAGGTGGCCAGTCGAGCCACAGCGGCGGACGCAAGTCTTAAGCCGCAACCCTGGGGGCGGCACTGCTGCCCCTTTTTCATGACCAACGAGGCCAATCATGGAAAGCATCATCGAACATACGTGTTGCGCTGCGCGTCCGGAGAAAGCCGAAGAAGCGGCTCACGAGTGTGAGTCGACTTCACTGCCAGGCGCCGCGTTGAGTGATAGCCCTGTTGAACATCGCGCGCAAACGTCGACAACCGGCCGCAATGAGCGGGTTGCCACGCAAGGTGCCTGCTATGAACACCGGCAAGGCAGTGGGCAATCGGAGCGCAGTTCCACGGCCACGCATAGCCGTCAGGTCTGCGAACGCGGCTCTTGAGACGCTCGCCCCGCCCGCACATTCAGCTAGCCTTATCAACTCACACCAAACGAGGTGCCCCACCCTTTTTTTTGCGAGGTGACTCATGCCTGTTCACGTCATCAACTTCACCGCCCCGATCAACTCGGCCACCTGCGGCCAACTGATCGAAAAGGCCTCGGCAGCGGTTCAGCAAAACGCATCCAGATTGATCGTCAACATCGCCACCATGGGCGGTGAATGCAGTTACGGTTTTACTCTGTACAACTATCTGCTTTCGCTACCGATCCCGGTGCACACGCACAATCTCGGCACGGTCGAATCGATGGGCAATATCATTTTTCTTGCCGGCGAACACCGTTCGGCCTGCATCCATAGCAAGTTTCTTTTTCATCCGTTTCACTGGCACGTACAGGGTTCGGTCGATCACTCGCGCATGTCCGAATACGCGATGAGCCTGGATTACGACCTCGACTTGTACGCGCGCATTGTCGCCGAGCGCACCGTGGACGCTCAGGAGCCACTGGAGACGGAAAAATACCTGATCGCCGCGCCGCGGATCATCAATCCGCAACAAGCGCTTGATTGCGGCCTGATACATTCGATCGAAATGCCCCATATGGACGCGCATTCAGTGACCTCGACGATCCACTCCTGACGCCTGCGCATTAGGTCATCAGCAGAGCCTTGCTGGTTTCAATCGACGGGATGGCCACTTCCGCGCGCTGATTCTCCAGCCAATGACGGGTTCTGTTGATGTCGAAGATCTGTCCTTCGTCGATCATCGACAGGATCAATTCGTCGGAAATGCGGTAGCGCCCACAGTCCGGGCAATCTCGCTCCTCCCAAGGCCCGGAGCAGTGAATACGCTGCGCCGCGCCGACACAAATCAGACAATTCATCTTCATCACCCTTCTTATTGACGCCGGCCGCTTTGCGCGGCCGGGCGAGTGTTTTATCGGTGGCTGCTTGTCGGTATTCCCGCAGGATCAACGGTCTGCTTCGGCAACGACGTCGCCTTTGCTTAATCGTTTGCAGTCGAACCGTTGGCGCCGGGTTCGAGCTTGACCTTGATCCAGCCCGATTGATGGGTGTCAAAGGCTTTGAACGCCGAGATCGCGTCCGTGAGCGGCTCGTCCTGGGTCAGGATCCGTGACGGGTCGACGCGCCCGGCGAGGGTCATCTCGATCAGTTTGGGAATGTATTTGCGGTGGTGACAGTTGCCCATGTTGATGCGGATATTCTTGTTCATCGCCGCGCCGATCGGGAAGCTGTCGAACCCTGCCGGATAGACACCGATGATGGAAATCGTGCCAGCCTTGGCCACGCATTCGACGGCCCACTGCAGCGCTTGGGAAGGCTCGTCGCCCGGCTGCCATTGCGAACGCTGCTGGCCGTGATCATGCGCATGATCGGCGTCGATACCCACGGCATCGATGGCGCAGTCGACGCCGATATCGGCCGTCAGACGCGCGATGGTCTTGACCGGATCCTCCTTGTCGAAATTGATGCATTCTGCCCCGAGCTCACGTGCCCGAGCGAGGCGGTCGTCGAGGCAGTCGATGGCGAATACCCTGCCCGCTCCCATCAATCTGGCGCTGACGATCGCGAACAGACCGACCGGGCCACAACCGAGCACGGCCACGGTGTCGCCATCCTTGATCTGCGCCATTTCCGCGCCAAACCAGGCGGTGGGAAAGATGTCCGACATGGCAATGGCCTGGTCGTCAGTAATCTCCGGCGGCAGTTTGATCAAGCCGATGTGTGCGAAGGGAATGCGCGCCTTTTCCGCCTGCAGGCCATTGAACGGGCCGGTGTTTTTGGGCCCGCCGAAGAATGACGTGCCGGCGGTTTTGCCGTTGGGGTTGGCAACGTCGCATTGGGCGAAATAACCGGCGCGGCAGTACGAGCAATTACCGCAGGCGATGGTCGAGGGAATCAACACACGGTCGCCGATCTGCAAATTGCGCACGTCTTCGCCGAGCGCCTCAACGATGCCGACCGCCTCATGGCCGAGAATCGTTCCGGGCTGCATATCGGGCGCGCTGCCACGGATGAAGTGCAGATCGGTACCGCAGATCGCCGATGCGGTGATCCGCACGATGGCGTCCGTCGGCGCTTGCAACGTCGGCTCCGGCACTTCGTCCAGGCGGATGTCGCCTACTGCGTGAAATACAACGGCTTTCATGGTTCCACCTCCGCACGAATCAAGGGTTCTAATTAAGTGGAAACGCGCAGCAGGCCCAAGGTTTCATCAAAAAAACCTCGCTCCGGACAAATGGTAATCCGGCCCTGCATGAACCGCCGAACGCAGCGATTTATTGATCCTGATGCTGCTCGGCGAAAAACCATCCGCTCAGCAATTACGTTGAATTTTTCCAGCGGCAACCGACTCCTTTGGCTATTAGTAATAGAACCGGAATCCGCCGTTTCGGCTTACAGACCGATCTCAATCGCATGAGTGAAGCCGCGTGAAACGGCCGCAGAAAGCTGCAAAGGAGGCGTCATCATGATTTCAACCACATCGACCGACTCATTTACATCCTCCGAGGACGACGAGCCTGCACGGATCAACGCGTTGTTTTTCGAAGCGGACAGGCTTGAGGAAATCGCCTACCGACTCTTTGATGAAAGCAGCCGAAACGCCGCCACCTGGGAGCATTTCAACGAGGCCAAAGCCAGCGCCGACGCCAAACGCACCGAAGCATTTCAAGCCTTCATGGCGCTGCGCCGGCGTCAGCGATAACGCGTCGTCAGCCTTTGCTGTGCTCGGGAGACGACGGCCCTTCCTTGATCCCGCGAGGGCCGGCGATGCCCCAGACGATCAGGCCCAGCACCGGGAAGACGATCAGGCCGATCGCCCAGGCGGCTTTGGTGCCAACCGACTTCTGGCTGCGAAACACGCTGATGATCGCCCACAGGTCGACCAGCAGAATGATCACAGCGACACCTATCGAGAAATAACTGGTGGCTTCGTTCATGGCGCAATCCTCCGTAGTGGGTAATCAATTGAGCAACGAGCCCTTGAGCGCGTTCAAAAAAATTCCACCGCCGAGCTTGTGACGCCTCGCCAGAACCACCGCGTCGGCAGGCTCATGTCATTTTTACTTACACCTTTTGTCGCGCTGTCCGACGCCGCGCGGCGATCCGCGGCCGTCGTCTGGTCTCAGTTTGGTATCATGCGCCGCTTTTACGGTTAACCCCCCGCCAGTCGTACCGGCTGACGGGCTGCAAAGGGCGGTATCAGATGACGGCTTTGTTGACTCGGCGCAAAGTGCTTGCGGGAATGGGCGTACTCGGTCTCGGCCTGCTTGCCGGCTGCGATACCCGTGGCGAACTGTCGTATAAATACGGCAAGGATCTGAGCGACAAGATCCTCGGCCGCACCTTCAAGCTGAAGAATACCGACGGCGAAACCATGTCGCTGTCGAGCTTTCGCGGCATGATGCCGATGATTTTCTTCGGCTTCACGCAATGCCCGGCGGTCTGCCCGACCACGCTCGCCCGCGCGGCGAAAATCAAGAAACTGATGGGCAGGGACGGCGATCGCTTGCAGGTGATTTTCATCACCCTCGACCCAGAACGCGATACGCCGCAAATCCTCGACGCCTACATGAAAGCGTTCGATCCAAGCTTCGTTGCGCTGTACGGCACGGTTGAGGAAACCAAGGCCACCGCCAAGGAATTCGACGTGTTCTACGAGAAAGTCCCGGCCGGCGACACCTATACCATCTCGCACACGTCCACCAGTTACGTGTACGACTCCCGCGGCGGTCTGCGCCTGGGCCTGTCCACTTCACTTTCGGCAGAAGAATGCACGGAAGATTTGCTCACCGTTATGGAGGTTTGCTGATGCATCCAATTTGCAACAAGATCAAACGCGCCGCGCTGGCTCTGTCACTGATGGGCCTGGCGTTTCAAGCGTCGGCGCAGACTCGGATCGACGACGCCTGGGTGCGTGCCACCGTGCCGACCCAGACCGCCAGCGGCGCATTCATGACCGTCACCGCCGATAGCGACAGCAAATTGCTCAGTGTTGCTACCCCGGTGGCGAAGGACGTGCAGATTCACGAAATGACCATGAAGAACGACGTCATGAGCATGGGCCCGGTGAAGTTCGTCGAGCTGCCGGCGGGCAAAGCCGTCAAGCTGGATCCGAACGGTTACCACGTGATGCTGATGGGCCTGACGGCTCAGTTGAAAGAAGGCGACAGCGTGCCACTGACCCTGACCGTGGAAAACGCCAAGGGCGAGAAAGAAACCATCGAGGTCAAAGCACCGGTTCGCGCGCTTACGAATATGGAAGGCCACGATCACAGCAAGATGCATTGATCGCTGACGGTCTTAAACAACAAAGGGCGGCTTGATGATCAAGCCGCCCTTTTCATTGAGCTTCATTTAACGTATCCCGCCTGCTCAACCGTTACCCGGCAATGCTCTGGGCACGCTCTGGCGGGTCATCCCTGCAAATCTCTCTGCCTCAGCTACCCGAGCCGCTGTGTGCCTCTTCAAAGAAGTAATCCTTCCAGCTGCCCGCCTTGTTTTTCAGTACGCCAAGTTCCTGCAGTTTTTCGGCATAAATGAACGTGCGCTGCGGTACGACCGTGAAATCGATTTCCGGGTCCTTGACGATTTGTTCGACCAGCGCCAGCGGTAACTTCGACTGCTCGACGCGAATGTAAGCCTGGGCCGCAGCGGGTTTGTCGGCCTTGATGATCTCTTCGGCTTCGGTCAGGGCGTCGTAGAACGCCTTGTAGGTTTTCGGGTTTTCATCGTGGAATTTCTCCGTGGTGTAAAGCACATTGAACGTCGCCTGACCGCCGAGAATGTCGTAGGAGCTCAAGACTTTGTGCACCTTGGGATTCTGCAGTGCCTGGTATTGGAACGGCGGGCTGGAAAAGTGTGAGTTGATCTCCGAACCGCCGGCAATCAGCGCCGCCGTGGCATCGGGGTGCGGGAGGCTGACCGAGATGTTGTCGAACTTCTTGTATTGCTCATCGCCGAATTGCTTGGCAGTTTCGATCTGCAAGGTGCGTGACTGGAAGCCCACGCCCGCTGCTGGCACGGCAATGCGATCCTTGTCGCTGAAATCCTTGAACGTCTTGATGTCCGGATTATTGGTCAGCAAATAGTTAGGCATCGAACCGAGCGCGGCGATGGCTTTGACGTTCTGCTTGCCCTTGGTCCGATCCCACACCGTCAGCATCGGTGGCACACCCGCCGAGACTACATCGAGGGAACCGGTGAGCAATGCTTCATTCATCGCGGTGGCGCCGGAGATGCTGTTCCAGTCGACCTTGATGTCCAGACCCTGGGCCTTGCCGTGCTTCTCGATAAGCTGCTGATCGCGCACCACATCGAGAATCAGATAACCGATGCCGAATTGCTGGGCGATGCTGATCTCGCCTTCAGCCTGCGCGCCAGTGCTGAACAGCGCACTCGCTGCCAGAGACGCGGCCAACAGAGTCAGTGCGGAACGTTTGAACGGTGTGGCCATGACAACCTCGCAGCAGAAAGTGGTGTGCTGAAAAGCCCGACTCTATCGCTATAAAAAATAGAAATTAAATATCTTTATGGAATATGCATAGCACGCCGATGTGGGCATGATCCGGGCCTCCGGTGGGAGCTTGCCCTGCAAGCGATTTCAGCGTCGTCGCGACGCAACACCATTCAAACATTTTCAGAACATTCCGAGCCCCCACCCTTGGTATCATCGCCCACACTTTTATGACGATTTAATGGCTGGAAGGTCTTTTTTTTGTGAGCGCTCTTTTTCATCGGTTACGACAGCCCCATGGCCGCCTGTTCTCTCTAGTATTTCTGGTGCTGATCGTGCCGGTCTGCCTGCGTGCGGCATTAGGTTGGTCGACGCCGGCAGGGTATCTGTCGGATCTGGCTGTCGGCAGCTTGCTGTTGGTGGTATTGCATCGCCGCGCGTGGTGGCTGGCGCTGCCGGTACTGCTGTTCTGGGCGCTGTTGGCCATAGCGACAGCTGAACTCGTCAGTGCGGTAGGCCGATTGCCGACGCCTTCCGACTTCCATTACCTGATCGACCCGCAGTTCGTGGAGAACTCCGCCGGTGGCGGCCTCGCTCACCCGGCCATCGGCATTACGCTGTTTTTCGCCCTCGCGTTTTGGCTACTGACCCAACTGACCGCGCGTGGAACGCCGCGCACCTCCCTGCCCCGCACACTCTGGAGCGTGCCGCTGGTGTTGTTCGCCGCGCATTGGGCCATGCAGAACCAATGGCCTAGCGAAGAAGACCCTTGGCGCCAGTACAACCTGCCCCACCAGTTGCTCGCCGCCGAGGTCGCCGATCTGCAGATTCAGGCCGAGGAATGGCTCGATGGCGATGTCGAAGAGCCGGCGCCTGCGATGGCGGGACTTACTGACGTTGACCTCAACGGCCAGTCCTTGCTGACCGCGCCGGGTCAGGCGCGCAACGTGCTGATTATCGCGCTGGAGGGCATCCCCGGCGCCTACATTCGTGCCAATCGCGAGGCCATCGGCAGCCGCTATCATGAAGACCTGATGCCCAACCTCAGCCGCTGGGCCGAGCGCGGCATGAATACGCCGGATTACGTCTTGCACACCCACCAGACCATTCGCGGCTTGTACGCGATGCTCTGCGGCGATTACGACAAGCTCAACAATGGCACGCCCAAAGGCGTGGAAATGCTCACCCTCAACGATCGCAATCAGGCCTGCCTGCCGGCGCAGCTGCGTGATCATGGCTTCAGCACCCATTACCTGCAAGGCGCCGGTCTACGCTTCATGGCCAAAGACAAAATCATGCCGCACATCGGTTTCGATGCCACGCATGGCGTGGAATGGTTCACCAACAGCAACTATCTGGAATTTCCATGGGGCAAGGATGACAAGGCGTTTTTCGAAGGCGCGCTGGACTATGTCGGCCAACTGAAAAAACAAAAACAGCCGTGGATGCTGACCTTGTTGACCGTGGGCACGCATCAACCCTACTCCGCGCCGGAAGACTATCTGCAACGCTATGAAACGCCGAAGAAAGCCGCCGTGGGCTATCTCGATGATGCGCTGGATCGGTTTCTCAGTGGCCTCGAACGTCAAGGTCTATTGAAAAACACTTTGGTGATCATCACCTCCGACGAGTCTCACGGCATCGATGGCGTGCGTCTGGCCTCTTCGTGGGGTTTCAACCTGACGCTGGCGCCAGAGCACGAACAGCTGCCGCGGCTTAACAAAGGGGTCTATGGCCATGTCGATCTGAGCACATCGATCCTCGATTACTTCGACCTCCCGGTGCCCTCCGCGCTCAGTGGGCGTTCGCTGTTCCGCGACTACGACAGCGGGCGCGAGATCATGTCGTTCACCAACGGCAAGCTGCGCTATCACAACGGTCAGGGGATTTTCTCCGAGTGCGATATGCCGCGCCGCTGCCGCTACTACGAAAGCCCCGGCTTCATCGCCGACAGCGCCATCTACAAAGGCAACTACAGCGGTCACCCGGCCCGGCAGATTGCCGCGCGAGCCGATGCACTGGATCTGTCGTTGCTGCGCACCCCGCTTAATCATCGTTACCAGTTCGGCAGCACCAACATCATCCCGCTGCGAGCGCAGATCAAGGATGACTGGGCCGACAACCTGATCGGCGCGCAATATCTGGAGATGCCCAAGGGCTCGCACACTCGCGTGCGTTTGACCGTGCGTTCAGTCGATCCGCAGCAAGCCGCGTACATCCAGCTCAAGGCCAAAGAATTCGAACAGGACGTGCAACTCGGGTTGCCGGCGGAGATGGTCGCCACGGCCGATCAACCCCTGGAGATGGATTTCAGCTTCGACAATCCGCAACCGCGCAAAGCGTTCTCCTTCCACTTGTTGGGTTATGGCCAGGGCGCGGTCGAAGTCACCGACTTCAGCGTCATCACCCAATTGCCTGGTCAGGACGACATCCTCGACGAAGTACCCGAGGACGACGCCGCCCAATCCAGCTAACCCATGCAGGAGCTGCCGCACTCTGGGGCCGCTCTTGCATTGCGCCATGAGAGAGTTTGCCTATCGGTGTCCAATAGTCGGGCTATTAGCTGACTTGCCAACTCGGGTCTAGCCTTACCAGTCCGAAGTCGGCACGAGCCGGCCGTAGACGACCTGATAGGGACCCGAACATGGCAAACGAATCGAAATGCCCGTTCAACCACGCCGCCGGTGGTGGTACGACAAACCGTGACTGGTGGCCGAATGCACTCAACCTGAAAATCCTCAGCCAGCACTCACCCAAGTCGGACCCGCTGGGCCAGGACTTCGACTACGCCAAAGCCTTCAAAAGCCTCGACTTCCAAGCTCTGAAACAAGACATCAAAGCGCTGATGACCGACTCCCAGGACTGGTGGCCGGCTGACTTCGGCCACTACGGCCCGCTGTTCGTGCGCATGGCCTGGCACAGTGCCGGAACCTATCGCACCGCCGACGGCCGTGGCGGCGCTGGTTCAGGCCAGCAACGCTTTGCGCCGCTTAACAGTTGGCCGGACAACGTCAGCCTCGATAAAGCACGGCGCCTGCTGTGGCCGATCAAGCAGAAATATGGCCGCAATATTTCCTGGGCCGATCTGATCGTGCTCACCGGCAACGTCGCGCTGGAATCCATGGGCTTCAAGACCTTCGGTTTTTCCGGTGGCCGCGCCGATGTCTGGGAACCGGATGAAGACGTTTACTGGGGCTCGGAAACCGAGTGGCTGGGCGGCGATAATCGCTATGGCAAGAGCAATGGCCCGGTGCAAGAGCCCGGCGACGGCACGCTGGTGGCGGAACCGGATCTGCATGGCCGCGAGGAAAGTCGCACCGATCAAGGTGAGCGCAATCTGGAAAATCCTCTCGCCGCGGTGCAGATGGGTCTGATCTACGTGAACCCCGAAGGCCCTGAAGGCAACCCGGACCCGGTCGCATCCGCCAAAGACATCCGCGAAACCTTCGGCCGCATGGCCATGAACGATGAAGAAACTGTGGCGCTGATTGCCGGCGGCCATGCCTTCGGCAAAACCCACGGCGCCGGCCCTGCTGACAATGTCGGCGCCGAGCCAGAAGCGGCGGGCCTGGAGCAGCAAGGTCTGGGCTGGAAAAACACCTTCGGCACCGGCAAGGGCGCCGACACCATCACCAGCGGCCTCGAAGTCACCTGGACCACTACGCCGACGCAATGGAGCAATAACTATCTGGAAAACCTGTTCGGTTTCGAGTGGGAGCTGACCAAAAGTCCTGCGGGCGCCAATCAGTGGCAACCGAAAAACGGCGCCGGTGCCGGCACCGTCCCCCATGCACACGATCCGAACAAAAAACTCTCGCCGACCATGCTCACGTCCGATCTGGCGTTGCGTTTCGACCCGGCGTATGAACAGATCTCGCGGCGCTTCCTCGCCAATCCCGATCAACTCGCCGACGCCTTTGCTCGCGCCTGGTACAAGCTGATCCACCGTGACATGGGCCCCCTCTCCCGTTACCTTGGCCCGGAATTGCCGCAAGAGGAGTTGCTTTGGCAAGACCCGCTGCCCGACGTGACGCACCCGCTGATCGATGACAGCGATGCCTCGGCGTTGAAGAACAAAGTACTCGCCTCGGGGCTATCGGTATCGCAACTGGTCTCGACCGCGTGGGCGGCCGCTTCGACCTTCCGAGGCTCAGACAAGCGCGGCGGCGCCAACGGCGGGCGTTTGCGTCTGGCGCCGCAGAAGTTCTGGCAGGCCAACCAACCCGAGCAATTGGACAAGGTGCTGAGTACGCTGGAAGGCATTCAGAACGAGTTCAATGGCGCGGCAGCGGGTGGCAAGAAGATCTCGCTGGCAGACCTGATCGTGCTGGCCGGCAATGCCGGTATCGAAAAAGCGGCGCAAAACGCCGGGCACTCGGTGTCGGTGCCATTCTCACCGGGCCGCGTCGATGCTTCGCAAGAGCAAACCGACGTCGAATCGTTCGGCTTCCTCGAACCGATCGCCGATGGCTTCCGCAACTACAGCAAAGGCAAATACACGGTTGCCGCTGAAACATTGCTGATCGACAAGGCGCAATTGCTCACCCTCACGGCGCCGGAAATGACCGTGCTGCTGGGTGGCTTGCGGGTGTTGAATACCAATGTCGGGCAGACCAGGCATGGTGTCTTCACCGATAAAACCGACACGCTGAGCAATGATTTCTTCACCCATTTGCTGGACATGGGTGTCGAGTGGACGCCGACGTCACGGGATGCCGATGAGTTCGAGGGACGTGATCGCAAGACCGGGACAGCGAAATGGACGGCGACCCGGGTGGATCTGGTGTTTGGCTCCAATGCCCAACTGCGCGCATTGGCCGAAGTCTATGCCAGCGCGGACGCGAAGACACAGTTCGTTAATGATTTCGTCAAAGCGTGGACGAAGGTGATGAGTCTGGATCGGTTTGATCTAAGAGGCTGACCCCCTGTAGGAGCTGCGGAACGCTGCGATCTTTTGATCTTCAAAATCAACAGATCGCAGCCTCGTTGCACTCGACAGCTCCTACAGGGCACTGCCTGAGAAGCTGAAAAAACACACCGCCCCTGTAGGAGCTGCGGCACGCTGCGATCTTTTTATCTTCAAAATCAACAGATCGCAGCCTCGTTGCACTCGACAGCTCCTACATTTGATCGGGTTAGGCCAAGCTCTTGCTCACCACTTCATACACATCGCTGGACAACGACCCCGACGCCAGAATCCGCTCCAGCTCACCCTTCATCAATGCCTGACGCGCGCTGTCGTATTTGCGCCAGCGGGTCAACGGCGCCAGTTGGCGCGAGGCGATTTGTGGGTTGAAGCCGTTGAGTTCGATCACCAGATCCGCAAGGAAGCGATAACCCGAACCATCTGCCGCATGGAAGTTGATTAGATTCTGCCCGGCAAACGCACCGATCAGCGCCCGCACCTTGTTCGGGTTCTTGATATTGAACGCCGGGTGCTGCATCAACGCCTTCACCCGCTCCAGCCCGCCCGGCAACGTACTGCCGGCCTGGACGCTGAACCACTGATCCATGACCAGCGGATTGTCCTTGAAGTGTTCGGCGAAACTCGCCAGCGCGAGGGCTTTCTGCTCTTCGAATGGCGAGTTGACCAACACCGCCAGCGCAGTCAGACGCTCGGTCATGTTGTCGGCACTTTCGAATTGCTCCAGCGCCGCCGCCAGTACTTCCGGCTTGCCGCTGAGCATCAGGTACGACAAAGCAATGTTCTGCAGCGCGCGGCGGGCGAAGTGCTCGGCCTCGGCCACGTATGGGGTTTTCTTCGACAGGTCGCGGTTGGCCTGATAACGCAGCCACAGCGCCTCAAACAGACCTTCCGCCAATTGCTTGCGGGCAAACTCGCGAGCGATGTGGATCGCCTCGACGTCAGCCACTTCACTGATCTCGGTGAGATACGCTTCACCCGGCAGCGAAAGCATTTCTGCCACCATCGCCTGATCCAGCGACTCATCCGACAAGACCGTGCGCAACGCCGACACCAAACGCGGGTCGAGTTGCAGGCTTTCGCCCTTCTGCTGCTGGCCGATCAGTTCCTGCAGTACCTGCACCGACAGTTGCTGACCAGCATCCCAGCGGTTGAAGCCGTCGCTGTCGTGCTGCATAAGAAACATCAGCTGATCGCGGTTGTACGGGAAGCTCAGTTTCACCGGCGCGGAGAATCCGCGCAGCAGCGATGGCAGCGGCTGCTCGTTAATGTCGAGAAAGGTGAACGTCTGCTCGGCCTCGGTCACCGAGATCACCCGGGTGGTGCCCTGCGCCGACGCTTCACTACTCAGGCGCAGGGCGATTTCGTTGCCCTGGCTGTCGAGCAGGCCGAGTTCGACCGGAATCACGAACGGCAGCTTTTCCACTTTGTCCGGGGTTTCCGGGCAGCTCTGGCGGAAGGTCAGGCTGTAGGTTTTCGCCGCGGCATCGTAAGACTCGCTCACCGCCAGACGCGGCGTGCCGGCCTGGCTGTACCAGCGCTTGAACTGGGTCAGGTCGACGCCGTTGGCATCTTCCATCGCCTTGATGAAGTCATCACAGGTCACCGCTTGGCCGTCATGGCGTTCGAAGTACAGATCGCTGCCCTTGCGGAAACCTTCGGCGCCAAGCAGCGTGTGGATCATGCCGACCACTTCCGAACCTTTTTCGTACACGGTCAGGGTGTAGAAGTTGGAAATCTCGATGAAGCTGTCCGGGCGCACGGCATGCGCCATCGGTCCGGCATCTTCGGCGAATTGATGGGTGCGCAGGTAAGCGACATCCTGAATGCGCTTGACCGTGGCCGAGTTCATGTCCGAAGAGAAACCGGCATCGCGGAACACTGTGAAGCCTTCCTTGAGCGACAACTGGAACCAGTCGCGGCAGGTCACACGGTTGCCCGACCAGTTGTGGAAGTACTCGTGGGCGACGATCGCCTCGACGCGCTGGTGTGCCGCATCAGTCGCGGTTTCGGCGCGGGCCAGTACGGCGCTGGAGTTGAAGATGTTGAGGCCTTTGTTCTCCATCGCGCCCATGTTGAAGTCGTTGACCGCGACGATCATGAAGATGTCCAGATCGTATTCGCGCCCGTAGACCTCTTCGTCCCAGCGCATCGACTTCTTCAGGCTGTTCATCGCGTGCTGGCACTTGTCGATGTTTTCCGGCTCGACATAGATGCGCAGCGCGACGGTGCGCTGATTCATGGTGGTGAAGGTGTCTTCTACGCACCACAAATCACCGGCGACCAACGCAAACAGATAGGCCGGTTTCTTGAACGGGTCTTCCCAGGTCGCCCAGTGCCGGCCGTCTTCGCCAGGGCCCGAGGCGATCGGGTTGCCATTGGAGAGCAGCACCGGATAGCTGTGCTGTTCGGCCACGACCGTGGTGGTGAACTTGCTCATCACGTCCGGACGATCGAGGTAATAGGTGATCTTGCGAAAGCCCTCGGCCTCGCACTGGGTGCAGAACATGGTGCCGGATTTGTACAGGCCTTCCAGCGCGGTATTGGTCTCCGGGTGGATGCGCACGCTAGTGTCGAGGGTGAACGTTTCGCTGGTCGGGTGCAGGGTCAGGTGGCTGTCGGAAACCTGATAGTCCGCCGCGCTCAGTTGCTGGTCCGCCAGCGCCACCGACAGCAGCTCCAGTTGCTGGCCGTCGAGTACCAGCGGCGGCAGGCCGGCGCCACGCTCGGGGTTGCGGCGCATCACCAGTTGCGCGTGAACCAGGCTGTGGTCCTCGAACAACTCGAAGGTCAGGTGCGTTTCGTCGATCAGGTACTCGGGCGCCTGATAGTCCTTGAGGTAGATCATCTTCGGTTGTTCGGTGCGCATGCTGGAATCCTTATTGATGCACGGCGAGCTGATAAGCCGTGTATTTACGAATGTTGATCACGCCGGTGTCGAAAATCAGGTATTGGCCCTTGATCCCCAGCAGCGTGCCTTCGGCAATCGGGTTCTTGTCCAGGTTGAAACTGACGATTTTCGCCGGGTATTGCTCGACGGGATAGCGGATTTCGAGAGGTTCTACATCGGCAATCGTCTGAATTGCCTGTAGGCCAAATCGCTCCTGCAGGCCCTGCAAGCCTTCGGCGCAGCTTTCGAACAGCTGATCGCGCACCTGTGGCAGATTCACCGACACCGCGTCGCCCTTGAGCAGCGCGCGCCAGTTGGTTTTATCGGCTACTTGGCTGCGAAACAGATCTTCAACGAAACCGGACTGCTGGCGCGTCGACACACGCATGATCGGCAATGCCTGACTGGCGCCCTGATCGAGCCAGCGTGTCGGCAACTGCGTCGCGCGGGTGATGCCGACCTTGATCCCCGAAGAGTTGGCCAGATAGACCACGTGATCGGTCATGCAGAACTGCTCGCCCCACACGGGATCGCGGCAGGTGCCGGCGTCAAAGTGGCAGCGCTCCGGGCTCATGATGCACAGGTCGCACTGCGCCAGTTTGGTCATGCACGGGTAGCAATAACCCTGGCTGAAACTGGTTTTGGTCTTGCGCCCGCAATGGGTGCAATGGATCGCCCCGAGAAATTCCAGACGCAGGGTGCTGCCGATCAACGGATTGACCGGCACCTCGACGTCATCCAGACGAAACGCGTACTGCACGTTCGGCCCGTCCAGGCGCGCCGACATTTTGCTGATTGCACCGCGGCCAATCTCGATCAATGGATGGCATCCGACTTGAACAGGATGTTCGGCACTTCGATCGACTTCGACGCACATTCCTGCGGGCCCATGTAACCGGTGCGCTGGTCTTCAGGCAGGTTCTGGATTTCCCAGGCGATCATCGCCTGCAACGACAGCTCGCGCTGCTCGGCGGTGAGTTTGTTGCCATCGGACCATTTGCCGATTTCCACGGCCAGTTTCAGGCTTTCGTAGATGTCCGGGGTGATGTTGCTGATCATGTCGTTGAAAGAGGACATCAGGGTCTCCGTGCTCTTTACTGAAACAAAAATTTTAGACGGCCAGTTTACGGCGGTTATACAAACCGCCCAACAAACCGGTGAAGCATCCGATGAGTAACCCGCTGAGGTGCGCGGCGTTGGCGATCTGGCCGAAACCGATCATGGAAATCAGCCCGGACATGCACACCACCAGCCACACCAGCATCATCACCAGCACGCCGCGCGGCAGGCGATAGGCCGGGTTCGGCGACAGCAGCTGGAAGATCCAGCAATGTCCGAGCAAGCCGTACAACACGCCAGACAATCCGCCGAACAGGCTCGGGCCGCTCCAGACGAATTGCGCATAGTTGGAGACGAGGCTGAACAGCAGCGTCAGACCAATCAGGTTGATGCTGCCCTGGCGCGATTCGATGCGCCGCCCCAACTCCCAGTACCACATGCCGTTCATGGCCAGGTGGAGGATGCCGAAGTGGATCAGCATCGGCGTGACCAGTCGCCACCACTGCCCTGCCGCAAGGCTGTCGGCCAACGGAGTGAAATGGATGTACTCGCCGATCACGCGAAAATCGAGGAAGGTCAGCCAGCGTAGGGTTTCCAGGTTTTCTCCAAGGAATGTCAGGCCGGCAACGATCAGGCTCAACAGCAGGATGAAGCCAGTGGCTTTGGCATGTTTCAGTTGTTCGGCAAAGCCTGGACGCTTCGCGGTCTCGCCGACCGTAATGTCCAGTTGCTGATCGGGATCGCCGGCCGGAAAACGCTCGTACAGCGAGCGCACGTCTTCGCTGATTTCAGCAGGCGCCCACAGCACTTGCTCACCGGCCTCCTCACTGACGCGATGCGGGACCTGCATGCGCTGCAGCAGTTTGACGAAACCGCTCAAGTCCACCGCCAATGGCAGACGTAATACCGCGACCGCACTCATTGCAGCACCTCCGGCCGCTCGACATCGACCCAGACAAATTTTTGCGGATCCAGACGTGCTTCCTGATCCAGACGATAGGCCACCAGCTTGCCGTACAGCACCGCGCTGTAATCCAGGCACGCGAGGTTAGGCCGGATCGGCTCGGGTTTGCCGCTGCGCCAGTAATGGCCGACGAAGAGCAACGGTTCGTCGACGCCATAGCGCAGCAGCGAGCTTCTTTCGCGCGAGGTCAGCGGCGTCTGCGCCACCGGCTCTGGCAGCGCATCAGGCTGGAAGACGATGTCGCCGTAGGTTTTCGGGTCGTCTTCCCAGAACTTGGTGCGGAAGAACGAACGCACCAGTCCGTCGCCGCTGGTCATGGTCAAACCGCCCGGCAGGCGCATGTCGGTGCCGCGCAGCAAGCGGTCGAACACGGTGCAGGCAAAGCTGCCCGGCACGGCCGAGGCTTGCAGAAAGTGTTCATCGATGCAGCCGTCGGGGAACAACGCGCGCAGCGGTTCGATCAGCCCCGCATCCCAACAGGCATGCACGACCCGGAAACGCCCGGCATCGACAAACAGCGGCAGTTCGTAGAACCAGCGCTGAAAATCGTGCCAGTCGCCGGGATGATCTTCGAACTGGCTGAGGGTTTCGTGGAGCAGGCGCGCGTGGCGCGGCGTGTGTTCGCGCACGAACTGCTTGCCGCTGCCGGGTGGCGCCGGCGTGCCCCAGCCCAGAGCGTTGAATTCGTGGTTGCCCATGATGCACAAGGCCTGGCCGGCCTCGACCATGTCGTGAACGATGTGCAGCGCCTCGCGAATGCGCGGGCCACGGTCGATGATGTCGCCGACAAACACGGCCATGCGTGACGGATGCCGCCAGACCCCGCCCTGCTTGTGATAACCGAGGCGATCAAGCAAATGTTCGAGGGTCAGGGCGCATCCGTGCACGTCACCGATCAGGTCGTAACTGCGCGCGGGATCGAGCATCAGTCGCCTCCGCCCCCCAACTTGCTGCCCCAGCCGAGCTTCGTCCGGCAGACTTCATAGTAGTTGTGGTCCAGCGGATGAATCAGGCGCAGCTTCTGCGCTTTCTTGCTGACGGTGATGGTGTCGCCCGGCGCGCAGGTGAAATGGTTCTGCCCGTCGCAGGAGACTTGCGGATAGATCTGCATGTTTTTCGACACGACGATTTTCAGCTCACTGTTGCCGTCGACCACAATTGGCCTGCTCGACAACATATGGGGATACATCGGCACAATCACAATGGCGTCGAGCTTGGGATGCATGATCGGCCCGCCGGCAGACAGCGCATAAGCGGTGGAGCCGGTCGGGGTGGCAACGATCAGGCCGTCAGCCTTTTGGCTGCAGACGAACTGGCCGTCGATGTACAGCTCGAACTCGATCATTCGCGTCGATTTGCCGGGGTGCAGCACCACGTCGTTGAGCGCATCGCCCTGGCCGATGGCCTCGGCATGCCGGCGCACTTCGGCTTGCAGGAGGAAGCGGTTTTCCACCAGATAATGGCCATCGAGGACCTTGGCAACTTCGACTTCCAGCTCGTCCGGGCGAATATCGGTCAGGAACCCGAGGCTGCCACGGTTTATGCCGAGCACCGGGATATTGTGTTTGGCCAGCGCTCGGGCAGCGCCGAGCAGGCTGCCGTCGCCGCCGACGACAATGACCATGTCGCAGACTTCACCGAGCATCTTGCGCGACGAGGTTTGCAGGCCATGACCGGGCAGCACTTCAGCGATGGTGTCTTCGAGGATCACATGCAGGTGACGATCGAGCAGAAAGCGTTTCAGTCGGCGGACGGTATCCAGCACCTGGGAACTGCCCAGGCGTCCGATGATGCCGATATTACGAAATTGCTCCATGGGACCTCTGCGGACAATCGAAAACGCGAAAAACACGATTATGGGCGAAAGCCTGCGATAGACAAAATCCTTTCAGCCTCAAGGGCGTGCTCGCGTTTAAGGCTATGCTCGCAAGATGATCGTATTTCCTGACTTGCTCCAGTTGCCCCATCAATTACGCCACCCGGAAGTGCGGGATCTGGCCTGGGTGATTCTCGCCCCGCCCATGCTCGCCACCACGCCGTGGCCGCAACGCCATCCCCTGGCCGGAAGCGACTGGGTCAACGATCCGCATCGCCTGGAACAATGGTTGCGCCAGCTCGACCGCGACAGTTATGGCTTGCTGCAATGGTTGTTGCAGGCGCGCACGCGGCGTCTGGGTCTGTATTACGAGCGGCTGTGGCAGTTCGCCGTGGAGCATGCTCCGGGCATTGAACTGATCGCGGCCAACCTGCCGATCCGTCGCGAGGGCCATACCCTCGGTGAGCTGGACATGTTGCTGCGTGACCGCGACGGTGTGCATCACCTGGAACTGGCGATCAAGCTCTATCTCGGCCCGCAGGATGGCGACGGCAACGATCCGGCGCAGTGGTTGGGGCCGGGTTGTCATGATCGACTGGACCGCAAACTCGCGCATCTGGCGCAACATCAGTTGCCGATTTCGGCACGTCCGGAAAGCCGCGAAGTGCTGGCGGCGCTGGACATCGAGACGTTCACCGCGCAGTTGTGGCTTGGCGGTTATCTGCTGTACCCGTGGCCGGGGCAGGCGGCATCACCGCAAGGCGTGCATCCGCAGCATTTGCGCGGCAGCTGGCTGCATCAGAAGGACTGGCCGGCGTTCGTCGCGCAACGCCCGGCCGGACGCTGGCAACCCCTGCCCCGCCACGCCTGGCTGGCGCCGGCGCATTACCCGGCGGATCAGGTCTGGGCGGATGAGCATTTGCGCTTGTGGCTGGAGGATCTGCCAGCGCTGGCCCCGGCGCAATTGATGGTGCGGTTGACCGAGAATGCGCAGGGCGAATGGGAAGAGGCTGAGCGGTTGTTTCTGGTGGCCGATCTTTGGCCGAATGTGCCGGGGCAGGGCTGATGTTTTTATGGTGTTTGTGCCGGCCCCATCGCTAGCAGGGCTAGCGATTGGGGCCGATGCGATTAGAGGGATAAACGCACCGCCAGCGCCGCCAATGTCACCAACAACACCGGCACCGTCAGCACAATCCCGACCCGGAAATAATACCCCCAACCGATATGGATGCCCTTGCGCTCCAGCACATGCAGCCACAACAACGTCGCCAGGCTGCCGATCGGCGTAATCTTCGGTCCCAGGTCGCTGCCGATCACGTTGGCGTAGATCATCGCTTCCTTGATCACCCCGCTGGCCTGACTGGCATCAATCGATAACAGGCCGATCAGCACCGTCGGCAAATTGTTCATGATCGAGGACAGTAACGCCGTCAGCACCCCGGTGCCCATGGCGGCGCCCCACACCCCGTGACCGGCGAACACATCCAGCCAACCGGCGAGATAACCGGTGAGCCCTGCATTGCGCAGGCCGTACACCACCAGATACATGCCCAGCGAGAAGATCACGATCTGCCACGGCGCTTCTTTCATCACCTTGCGCGTAGAAATCTTGTGGCCGCGCGCGGCTATAGCCAGCAGCAGTGCGGCACACACTGCTGAAATGGCGCTGATTGGAATCCCCAGCGGTTCGAGCGCGAAGCAACCGATCAGCAGAATCGCCAACACCGCCCAACCGGCATAAAAGGTCGCCCTGTCATGAATCGCGGTGTGCGGGTTTTCCAGCTGATCGGGATCGTAGGTGGCGGGAATATCGCGGCGAAAAAACCACAACAACATGCCCAATGTCGCTGCCACGCTGACAAAGTTGACCGGCACCATCACGGCCGCATAACGGTTGAAACCGATGTGAAAAAAGTCGGCCGACACGATGTTGACCAGGTTCGACACCACCAGCGGCAGGCTTGCGGTGTCCGCGATGAAACCTGCCCCCATGACGAACGCCAGCGTCGCCGCCGGGGAAAAACGCAGCGCCAACAGCATGGAAATCACGATCGGCGTGAGAATCAGCGCCGCGCCATCGTTGGCAAACAGCGCCGAAACGAGCGCGCCGAGCAACACCATAAAAGCAAACAGCTTGCGCCCGTTGCCCTGCCCCCAGCGCGCCACATGCAACGCCGCCCAGTTGAAGAAACCGGCCTCGTCGAGTAGCAAACTGATGACGATCAGCGCAACAAAGGTGCCGGTGGCGTTCCAGATGATTTGCCAGACCAGCGGGATGTCCGTGAGATGGACCACGCCGAAGATCAATGCCAGCACGGCGCCCAAGGTTGCACTCCAGCCGACGCCGAGGCCTTTGGGTTGCCAGATGACAAGGGTAATGGTCAGCAGGAAAATCAGTGATGCAGCGAGCATCGCAACAGCCTTGTTCAAATGTAGTTTTCAGAGCGTTCAGGATACCTGTGGCGAGGGAGCTTGCTCCCGCTCGGCTGCGCAGCAGTCGCAAGTCCGTCGCACACGGTGTGTCAGTAGAATGCAGAGGGGCCCGCTTCGCGACCCAGCGGGAGCAAGCTCCCTCGCCACAAGGGTTCTCAGGCTGGCCTATTTCTTGTGTTGCTCTACGAACAGCCCGTACGCATCGATAAATTTCTGCAGGAACGGTTTCACCGAATCGCTCAGCTTGCCCGCGTCATCAAACGCATTACCCGCGCCGCCCAGATAGGCTTCCGGCTGTTGCAGACAGTGGATATCAAGGAATACGAACGTCTGGCGCAGGTGCTGGTTGGCGCCGAAACCGCCGATGGCGCCAGGCGAAACGCTGATCACTGCGCCAGGCTTGCCGCTCCAGGCGCTCTTGCCGTAAGGACGGGAACCGACGTCGATGGCGTTCTTCAACGGTGCCGGGATCGAGCGGTTGTATTCGGGCGTGACAAACAGCACCGCGTCGGATGAAGCCACTTTCTGACGGAAAGTGCTGTAGGCTGCTGGCGGGGAATCGCCGTCGATGTCTTCGTTGTACAGCGGCAGGTCACCGATCTCGACGATCTCGAGCTTGAGATTGGCCGGTGCCAGTTCGGCAAGGGCCAGTGCCATTTTGCGATTGATCGATGCTTTGCGCAGGCTACCGACCACTACGGCGACGTTGTAGACATTGCTCATGGAAGACTCTCGATGGTCCGTGGGAAGAGTCGCTAGTTATAGATGATCCGGTCACGGTTTCACCAGTGGTCTTCGGTTTTTCCTGCGGCAAGAATATTTTTTTCGTGTAAGAAAACTTACCGAGCTTGATGAAGGTCTACCAAGCCGCAAATCAAGCGTTTTATCTCCAGAGGTTCTAAGCAGATGGCAGCAGTACTCGTCGGTCAGTTTCATGCAAGAGATGCGGAAGGCCGCGTTTATTCCGTGCATGAATTCCAGGAATCGAATCCGTCTGCAGACGGTTCCATTGGCTCGGAGCCGATTTACAGACTGGCCATTGGTGATCGGATCAAAAAGATCAATGACCAGACGTTCGAACTGGTTCAGTCGGGCATCACCCTGACCCGTGAACCTGAGCCAATCGCCGCTTCATAACTGTGCGTTATGAGCAGAAGTCAGATGTGCAGACTTGGGGTAGGATTCAGCCACTGACCCCACCGGCTGAACATGGACTTCACGCATGCGTTTACGCCACATAGAAGTGATTCAGGCGCTTTTGCAGACCGGTCACCTGGGCACCGCCGCCGAATGGCTGCAGTTGCCGGTGACCGAAGTCGAAGAGCGTTTGCGTGAAGCCGAGAGTCAGTTGGGGTTCATGCTTTTTGCCAGCGTACGGGGACGTTTGCAATCGACCCCAGAAGCGCGGGCGCTTCAAGTCGAGATCGCCCATGTCTACGAAGCGCTGGAGCCAGTGCAGCGTTTGGCCAGCAGCCTTAAGCAATACCTCGCCCCGCCCTTGCGTATCATCGGCACCCCGCCGCTGGCCCAACAATTATTGCCACAAAGCCTCGCCGCACTGCGCCGACGTCTGCCGGACGCGCCGTGCAGTCTGCTCAGTGCTCCGACTCGTGACATCGTCCGCAGCCTGTTATTGCGCGAAAGCGATCTCGGTTTGAGCCTGCACGATCCCGAACACGCTGATATCGATTGCCGGCCGTTGGCCCAAGGCAAGTTGCAACTGCTGGCACCCCACGGCTGGTTGCAGCCGAAACAGAAATATCTTTCCGTACAGGATCTGGCCGGCCAAGCGATGATCGGCCTCGAAGGCCACGACCCGCTGAGCCCCGCGCTGGACAACAAGCTTCAGGCGTTGCGGCCGGCACCGAGCATTCAGACCCGGGTACAGACTCACCAGATGATGCGCAGCATGGTCGAGGCCGGCGAAGGTCTGGCCATCGTCGATCCATTCACCGCTCTGGGCGCCCGCGCCGGGGGGCTGGATGTCTGCCCGCTGTCGCCCGCCGTGCCGATCAGCGTCTACGCGCTGACCTTCAAACACGCCGCGCCGTCGTCGGCCATTCAGGCGTTGCTGGCGATCATCACGGAACAAGCCGAGGCGATGTTGTCGAGCTGAGCGGGTTTTCCAGCGGGTTATCGAACAGTCGATACCAGAACAACGCCATTTCCGCGGTATGAGGGTCGATGCCGCGGTAGCGCAGTTGATCGACGCCACCAATTACATAACCGCAGCGCTCATACAACCGACAGGCGCCGAGGTTGTTGTTCTGGGTTTCGAGCATGATCCCCGGCAGTTTCTTCTTGCGACTCCAGAACTGCGCTACATCAAGCAACGCTTTCGCCACACCGTGCCGCCGCGCGGGTGCGTGCACCGCAAGCTCGTCGATATGGGCAAAACCGTTCCAATTGGTGCTGATCACCAAATGGCCGACCGGCTCGTCGTCGAGATAGGCCATGAAGATCGCGCTATCAGGTGCATCGTGAAAGGCGCTGAATTCTTCGGGATCGATGCCATAGCACTTGCGGTACGGCACGATCGGCGTGATCTGCCACTGATCGACCGGCGTTCCGATCACCGCAGCCCCATAAGCGGACACCTCGAAACTGAAGTCGCTGCCCCAGATATAGGGCGCGAAGCCTTCATCGGCGACGCGGACCGACAGGCCTGGATATTTAGGATTCATGACCGGTTGCATGCTGGGAAAGGTCCTCATTCCTTGACGCAATCGACGGTGTAGTGCCGCCCATTGCCTTCGTCTTCGTGTTGCAAGCCATGCACATCCGCGACAAAACCGGGAAAGCTGCTATCGAACGTGCGAGCGAATTTCAGGTAATCGATAATCGAGCGAGTCGCCTCGGTAAAGCGCTCGCCAGGTATGATCAACGGAATGCCCGGCGGATACGGCACCAGCATCACCGCTGCAATCCGCCCCTCCAGCTCGTCGATTGGGACGGCCTCAACCTCGCCACGAACCAGATTATCGTATGCGTGGGCTGGCTTCATGGCGATTTGTGGCAACACGGTATACATCCGTTTCAAGTGTTTGGCCGTGGCATTGCTGCGGTAACAGGCGTGCAATTGATCACACAAGTCGCGCAGGCCCATACCGCGATAACGCGCGGTGTCTTGTTGCGCCACGCACGGCAGGCAAGTATCGAGCCGCACGTTAGCATCATAGCTGCGCTTGAACTCCAGAAGTTCGGTGAGCAGCGTGCTCCATTTGCCCTTGGTGATGCCCATCGAGAACAACACCAGAAATGAATACAGACCGGTTTTCTCTACCACCAGTCCGCGCTCCCAGAGAAACTTGCTGACCACCGCCGCCGGAATCCCGTTTTCGCTCAAGGCGCCACCGGCATTGAGCCCTGGCATCACCAGCGTGACCTTGATCGGGTCGAGCAACACGTAATCATCACTCACCTCGGCGAATCCGTGCCAGTCGGCGTCCGGCTGCAGCAACCAGTCTTCGGAGTGCACCCGGTCAATCCCTTCGACACCCGGCGGCTGCCAGATCGAGAACCACCAATCGTCGGCGGCAATGTGCTGGCGCAAATTGGCCAGTGCGCGACGAAAACTCAGCGCCTCGTCGAAGGTTTCCTGCAACAGCGAACGCCCGGCCGGGCCTTCCATCATTGCCGACGCGACGTCCAGCGAGGCGATGATGCTGTATTGCGGCGACGTCGATATGTGCATCATGAACGCTTCGTTGAATCGATCGCGATCCAGCTGTCGCGCACCGCCGTCCTGCACATGGATCATCGAAGCCTGACTGAACGCCGCCAGCATCTTGTGGGTGGAATGGGTGGTGAACACCAGCGGACTGTCTTCACTGCGCGCGGTGGCCATGCCGTAGCGCCCGGCGAAAAATTCGTGAAACGCCGCATAGGCATACCAGGCTTCGTCGAAATGCAAGACTTCGACACTGTTGCCCAGGCTTTGCTTGATCAGCTCAGCGTTGTAACAGAGCCCGTCGTAGGTCGAGTTGGTGACCACCGCCAGTTTGACTTTCGGCTCCCGGCCCTGGGTCAGTGGGCTGGCATTGATCTTCGCCTGAATCGCCTCGCGACTGAATTCACTCAGCGGAATCGGGCCGATGATTCCCAGTTCGTTACGCTCCGGGCACAGATATAGCGGGATCGCGCCAGTCATGATGATCGCGTGCAACACCGATTTATGGCAGTTGCGATCCACCAGAACCAGATCATCACGGCCGACCATCGAGTGCCAGACAATCTTGTTGGCGGTCGAAGTGCCATTGATTACGAAAAACGTGTGGTCCGCGCCAAAATTGCGCGCCGCCCGCGCTTCCGCTTCGGCAAGCGGGCCGGTGTGATCGAGCAGCGAGCCAAGCTCCGGCACCGATACCGACAAGTCCGAACGCAGGGTGTTTTCGCCGAAAAACTGATGAAACGCCTGCCCGACCGGACTCTTGTGATACGCCACACCACCGCCGTGGCCGGGCGTGTGCCAGGAATAATTGGAATCGGCGGTGTGCTGCACCAGCGCTTTGAAAAACGGCGGCAGCAAACCATCCAGATATTTGCGCGCGGCGCGAGCCACCTGTCGCGCGAGAAACGGCACGGTATCTTCGAACAGATAGAGGATGCCGCGCAATTGGTTGAGTTCTGCCATGGCATCGGCCGGGGCATTTTCCAGCGTCACTTGCTCGCCCAAGGCAAAGATCGGCAGATCCGGCGCGCGCACCCGGGCCAGGCCGATCAATTCGGCCATGTTTTGCAACAAGTGAGAATGGGTGCTGGCGTCTTCGGCGGCGATCAGCATGCACGCCAGCCCATGATGGGTCGATGCCACCAAGCGCCCTTCGGCGTAATCGGTGGCCGAAACGATACTGAAACCTTCCTGCTCCAACTCCCGGGCAATGCCCCGGATGCGGTCACCGGCGACCGTGTCGGCCTTGACGTCGCGATGGACGATCAACACCGGAAACTTCAAATCTTTGTACATGGGGCTCAGTGTCCTGAGGCGGCAGCGCTGAATCTGCCAATGCACTCAGGGTAGAGGGTTGCAGCGAATGTGGCGAGGGTGGCAACTTGGCTTCATTGCGCCAAAAGCAAAAGATCGCAGCGTGCCGCAGCTCCTACAGGGGATCACATTCCAATGTAGGAGCTGCGGCACGCTGCGATCTTTTGATCTTTCAAGCCTGAGCGTCAGCCTCGGCAATCTGCGTCCACATCGCCGGCGCTCCCGCCGATTTGGCGATGATTTCGAGCCGCACCAGATGCGCCGCCAGCTCTTCTTCGGTCGCGCGAATGATCGGCGCTGGTCGGCGATCGGCCGGCAGGCGACGGATTTCCGTAGCGGAGTTGTCAGCGCCCTCGCCCGTGCCGTTGCCATCAGAGGCGTTGCCGGCCAGCGACAGGCTGGTCTGGCCACCGGTCATGGTCAGGTAGACGTCGGCGAGGATCTCCGAGTCGAGCAAAGCGCCGTGCAACTCACGGCCGGAGTTGTCGACGCCGTAACGTTTGCACAACGCATCGAGGCTGTTGCGCTGACCCGGATGACGTTCGCGGGCCATCATCAGGGTGTCGAGGATCGAGCAATGCTGAGTGATGTCGGCGCGGTCGTGCTGGCCCATCAAGGCAAATTCGTTGTTGATGAAGCCAACGTCGAACGCCGCGTTATGGATGATCAGCTGCGCGCCTTTGATGAATTCGAAGAACTCATCGGCGACCTCGGCAAAGCGCGGCTTGCCGACGAGGAATTCGTTGGTGATGCCGTGAACGCCGATGGCGCCTTCATCGCTTTCGCGATCCGGTTGCAGGTAAACGTGAAAATGCCGCCCCGTCAGGCGCCGACCGATCAGTTCGACGCAACCGATTTCAATGATCCGGTGACCATCGGTCACCGGCATGCCGGTGGTTTCGGTATCGAGTACAACGGATCTGGTAGCCATCAGTGCTCAGCTCTCAACGGGTCAATCGTGCAAAAGCGCGGATGTTAACACGCCAGACACACAACCCTGTAGGAGCTGCCGAAGGCTGCGATCTTTTGATTTTCAAGGGCAAGATCAAAAGATCGCAGCGTGCCGCAGCTCCTACAGGGGAGGTGCATTTCAATGTGGGAGCGAGCCTGATTGTGAATGGCCACACCACGGTTGGAAGCGAAATCAGCTCTGCTTGTACCCGCGAACCTCATCCACCCCACGATTGGCCAGTTGGTCGGCCCTTTCGTTGCCGTGGTGACCAATATGCCCGCGCACCCATTTCCAAGTGACTTTGTGGCGGTTGACCTGTTCGTCCAGCTCTTGCCACAGATCGGCATTCTTCACCGGCTCTTTCGCGGCAGTCTTCCAGCCGCGCTTCTTCCAGTTGGCCATCCACTCGTTGATGCCCTTCATCACATACTGCGAGTCGGTCACCAGCAGCACTTCACATGGACGTTTCAATGCTTCAAGGCCGCGAATCGCGCCGAGCAGTTCCATGCGGTTGTTGGTGGTGTTGGCTTCGCCGCCCCACAGTTCCTTTTCGACACCCTTGCACACCAGCAAGGCGCCCCAACCGCCCGGGCCGGGGTTGCCCTTGCACGCGCCGTCAGTGAACAGCTCTACGGTGTCGACGCTTTCAACGTTTTCGCTCATGCCACTTTATCCAGAAAAATGCCTGCCTCGCCGATCACGGACCGACGATGGCCGAGGCCGGAACAACAGTCCGGCCGCTAATTAGAAAAAGAGTTACGGTTCGATGCGGCGGCGATTGACCTTGGCCATCGGCAGCGGGATCAGCTTGCCCATCGGCTCGCGGCGCTCCTGGCGCAACGGTCTGAGCCCGACGACGATCTTGCGCGCCACCAATAAATAGAAGCCGCCGCCCGACAGCTGCCAGTCGCCAGCCTTGCGTTCCCAGCCGGCCAGTCGCGCCTGCCACTTGGGCGATGCGAGCGGCGGACGATAGCACCCGAAGCGGCGTTTCTCCAGCGCGAAGCCCAGCAGATTGAGCCA
Source organism: Pseudomonas fluorescens (assembly GCF_900636825.1). Taxonomy (NCBI): domain Bacteria; kingdom Pseudomonadati; phylum Pseudomonadota; class Gammaproteobacteria; order Pseudomonadales; family Pseudomonadaceae; genus Pseudomonas; species Pseudomonas fluorescens. The sequence continues at coordinate 3,575,110 of NZ_LR134318.1, forward strand.
GTCCGCGACCCGCGACGGCGAGATGCAGCGCGCCTGACGCATGGCGTCGTTAGCGAAAGCATGGCGCAGGCCCCACGTGCTCCACGGATTGATCCCGACGATCAGCAAATGCCCGCCGGGCCGCACGCTGCTCGCCGCTTCACGCAGCAAACCGTGGGGCGACAGACAGAAATCCAGGCCATGCTGCATTACCACCACGTCGGCGGCGTGCTCGCTGAGCGGCCAGGCCTGTTCTTCGCAGACAATTTCGACGCCGGGCAGCGGCGCCCCCAGACGCACATTGCGCTGCACCTGCGGCGCCGACGGCGGGGTTTCGGCCGATGGCCCGTAATGCACCAGATAGCCGCCGAAGAACCGCCCGAGCTCGTCGTCGAGCATGCGTCGTTCCTCATTCAGCAGAAATTGTCCGAGCGGCCCGGACAGCCATTCCCGCGCGGCGCTGATCAACGCCAGCCAGTCGGGATCAGCCTGAGCGAACGCTTTATCGGTCATGTCATTCTCCAACGCGCCAGGAACTACTAAGATGCGCCAATGTTTTCCGCTTGGCGAATTCCGACGATGATACAGATCACTGCCCTGCCCGCGTTCACCGATAACTACATCTGGTTGTTACAGGATCATCGCACCCAGCGTTGTGCCGTGGTCGATCCGGGTGATGCCAGCCCCGTACTGGCATGGCTTGAAGCCCATCCGGGCTGGGTCTTGAGCGACATCCTGATCACTCATCATCATCACGACCACGTCGGCGGTGTCGAGCGTTTGAAAGCGGCGAGCGGCGCAACGGTTTATGGCCCGGCCAGCGAAAGCATTCCGGCGCGCGACGTTGCGCTCAAGGATAACGATAGCGTCAGCGTGCTCGGCTGGGACTTCGCCGTTTACGCGGTCCCCGGTCACACCTTGGGACACATTGCCTATTACCACCATGGCTTGCTGTTCTGCGGCGACACCCTGTTCGCCGCCGGTTGTGGTCGCCTGTTCGAAGGCACGCCAGAGCAGATGCACCAGTCGCTCAGCCGTCTCTCGACCCTGCCGGAAGATACCTTGGTCTACTGCACCCACGAATACACATTAAGCAATCTTAAATTCGCCGCTGCGGTCGAGCCGGGCAATCCGGACATCGCCGCCCGTCTGGAAAAAGTCACTCAACAGCGGCAGAACAGCGTTATGACGCTGCCTTCGACGCTGGCCCTGGAAAAGCTTACGAATCCATTTTTGCGCACCACTGAAACATTGGTTACACAAAAAGTGGACGAACGGGCGGGCGCTCAAAACCGGGCGCCGAGTGAGGTTTTTGCGGTGTTGCGGGCCTGGAAAGATACGTTCTAAGTACCGCTTCGCCTGGTCCGAAAATTCTCAATGGTTGACCGCAGGGGGTGCGCTTTCTAGAATCGCCCGACATTTTTGCCCGGAACTTACTTCCAGCCAATGTCGTCATCCATACGTAAGTCCGTCAATTCAGATGCATTCACCCGCCTGGCGCAAGCCATCGCGGTGGCTGTGTCCGCCACCCTGGCGGGCTGTTCCAGCCATGCTCCGCAGACTGAAGCGACGCACACGCCGAACATTGCTGCGCGAGCCAAGCAGAAGCCGATCTGGCTGACCGAGAAGCCCACGCCCGTGGCGCCCCAGGACATCTGGGAACGCATGCGCCAGGGCTTCCAGTTGCAGGAAGGTCTTGGCGTGAACCCGCGCATCGAGCAACAGCGCCTGTGGTTCGCCAGTAACCCCTCTTTCCTCGAGAATGCCGGCGAACGCGGCAGCCTCTATATTCACTACATTGTCGAACGCCTCGAAGAACGCAACATGCCGCTGGAACTGGCGCTGCTGCCGGTGATTGAAAGCGCGTACAACCCAATGGCCTATTCCCGGGCCGATGCCGTTGGCCTGTGGCAGTTCATTCCTTCTACCGGGCGTTATTTCAACCTGCGTCAGACACGCTTTTACGATGGCCGTCGCGATATCACGGCGTCGACCACCGCCGCGATGGATTACCTGACCCGCCTGCACGACATGTTCAACGGCGACTGGCTGCTGGCCCTGGCGGCGTACAACGCCGGCGAAGGTACGGTCAGCCGCGCCATCGAGCGCAATGAAAAGCTCGGCTTGCCGACTGACTACTGGAACCTGCCGCTGCCGGCGGAAACCCAGGCGTACGTGCCGAAACTGTTGGCACTGTCGCAAGTAGTGCTGGCGCCGGAAGCGTATGGCGTGAACCTCAATCCGATCGCCAACGAGCCGTACTTTCAGGTCGTCGAAATCAACCAGCGCATGGACCTGTCGAAGGTCGCTGCGGTGGCCAACATCGATGAAGACGAACTGTTCCAGCTCAACCCGGCATTCAAGCAGCGCACCACCATCGACGGCCCGCAACACTTGCTGGTGCCGACATCGAAAGCGCAGTTGCTGACGGCCAGCCTGCAGACCATGCGTCCTGACGAACTGATCAGCCCGCGCTCGCTGAAACCGGTGTTCGAGGGTGCCGATCCTTCCGAAGTGGCGCAGCTCAAGCGCGCCTATCGAGTGAAGCGTGGCGATAACCTCGGTTCCATCGCCAAGGCCAACAAGGTCGAAGTGAAGGATCTGCAACGCTGGAACAAGTTGACCGGCAAGAACCTCAAGGTTGGTCAGACCCTGGTGATGCAAGACAACACCAAGCGTGCCCCGGCGCGCAAATCGGGCCGGGTCAATACCGTCATCGCCGCCAACAGCAAAACCAAAGGCAAGGACGACAGCCAGCAGCAGACCCAGTACAAGGTCAAACGCGGCGACACGCTATATGTGGTGGCCAAGCGTTTCAATGTGCAGATGCAGCATCTCAAGCGCTGGAATCCGGGTGCGGGCAAGGCATTGAAGCCGGGGCAAATGCTCACGGTTTATCAGCCGCACTGACAGAAGAGCCCCTGAATATTCAGGGGCTTTTTTTGGTTCGGATTTTGTGGCGTGCTTTAGATCGATCCCCCTCACCCCAGCCCTCTCCCCCAAGGGGGCGAGAGGAAAGGGAGCCGATCGCAGGCTTTTCAAAATCTGAGTTCGCCTCGGTATCGCATGTCGGTGCAATTCGCCGAAACACCGCAATCAGTCCCCTCTCCCTCCGGGAGAGGGCTAGGGTGAGGGGCTGTTCAAAATCTGGGTTCAACTCGGTATCGCACGTCGGTGCAATTCGCCGAAACACCGCAATCAGTACCCTCTCCCCCAGGGAGAGGGCTAGGGTGGGTAAAAACCGGATACATCCTTTACGTTTGAGACCGGGGACATGGTTTACAGGTATCAATCGTGGTCAGGAGGTGCTGACCATGCCCTGGAAACAAGAGTCCCCAATGGATCAACGAGTAAAGTTAATCAGCGATTGGCTTAGCGGCAGCTACACCAAAAGCCAGTTAAGCCGGCGGTATGGTGTCAGCCGCCCTACCATCGACAAGTGGTTGGACCGATACGCAGCGTTGGGCGTTGATGGTTTGAAAGAGCAGTCGCGCAAGCCGCTGAACTGCCCTCATCAAACTTCCGACGAAATCATTGCCAAGTTGTTTGCCAAGAAAAACGAACATCCCGATCGAGGGCCCAAACAGATCATCGATCGCCTGCGCGTTTCCGATCCGCATATCCAGTGGCCGGCGGCGAGTACTGCCGGAGAGTGGTTGAAGAAAGCTGGTTTGGTCATGGCGCGACGACCTTATCCCCCACGTCCCCGTGCGCCAACGCATTTGCGTCCGGTCGACGCGCCCAATCAGACCTGGTGTGCTGATTACAAAGGGCAGTTCAAAATGCAGGACGGTAACTGGTGCTACCCGCTTACCATTACCGATCAGATGAGCCGCTTTTTATTCGTCTGTCGAGCTTTGCCCAGTACGCATGGCGCGCCGACGCGGGAAGGCTTCGAGTGGGCTTTTCGAGAATATGGGCTGCCGGATGTGATCCGCACTGACAATGGCGCTCCTTTCGCCTCGACAGGACTGGCGCGACTTTCGAAGTTATCAGTTTGGTTCATCAGGCTTGGAATCCATGTCGAAACGATTACGCCTGGCCGTCCCGACCAAAATGGTCGACATGAACGGATGCATCGAACGCTAAAGGCAGCGGTGCCACCTGCGGAAAACCTTGTGCGCCAGCAGCTGGCTTTTCAGGATTTCATCCAAGACTTCAACCACCACCGACCCCACACCGCGCTGGGCATGAAACCGCCAGCTTCGGTCTATAGCCCGTCGGAACGTGCTTATCCCGGTCACTTGCCTGCCCTTGAATACGGCTCTGATGTTGAAGTACGCAAGGTTCGGTCAAATGGTGAAATCAAATGGAAAGGACAGCTGATTTTTCTCGGAGAGGCTTTGATTGGAGAGGACATCGCGTTGAAGGAAGTGGCAGATGATGCTTGGGAGCTGTACCTTTGCAGCCACTGTTTAGGCAGGCTTGAACACGGCGCTAAACGCGTAGCAAGCCTGTAAAGGTGTAAACGATGTCCCCGGTCTAATTTGTAAAGGATGTACCGGTCTCTACAGTGAGGGGCTCTTTGCGCAAGCGATTAACCCCGCATTAACCCGCTATCTTTTTCCTGTCCAGACAAGCTGTTACTGTACGGCCCACAAAGCCCAAGCCGCTGGATCGGATCTGACTTGAAGCGTGCCCTCCTCCTGCTCCTGATCAGCCTGGCCTTGAGCTCAACCGCAAGCGCGACGATTACCGAAAGTCATGGTTATGCGCAGTTCGGCACGCTCAAGTACCCGGCCAGATTTACCCACTTCGACTGGGTCAACCCGCAAGCGCCCAAGGGCGGAACGTTGCGGGTGATGGCGTTCGGCACCTTCGATACGGTCAATCCTTACACCTTCAAAGGCACCAGCCCGGTCACCACTGCTAATTTCCTTCAGTACGGTATCAACGAGCTCAACGAGCCGCTGATGGTCGGCACCGGCCAGTATTCACCATCCGGCGACGAACCCGCCTCAAGCTACGGCCTGATCGCACAGTCGGTCGAGTACAGCGAAGATCGCAGCTGGGTGGTGTTCAATTTGCGCCCTGAAGCGCGCTTTCACGATGGGACGCCGATCACCGCCTACGACGTGGCGTTCTCCTATCGCCTGTTGCTCAAGGAAGGTCATCCGCTGTACCGCACCGCCCTGCAAGAAGTGCTGCGGGTCGACATTCTCAACAAACAGCGCATTCGCTTCGTCCTCAAACGCTCGGGCAATCCGCTGCTGATTCTGCGCCTCGGCGAATTGCCGGTCCTGCCGCAGCATTACTGGAAAGATCGCGACTTCAAAGCCACCACTTTCGAACCGCCGCTGGGCAGCGGGCCGTATCGCATCACCTCGGTAACGCCGGGGCGCCAGTTGATCTTCGAACGGGTCAAGGATTATTGGGGCAGAGACTTGCCGGTGAATCGCGGCAAGTACAACTTCGATCGCATGGAAGTCGAGTTCTACCGCGACAGCGACGTCGCGTTCGAAGCCTTCAAGGCCGGCGAGTTCGACATCTACATCGAGCACCAGGCGAAGAACTGGGTCAACGGCTACAACTTCCCCGCCGTGCGCCGTGGCGAGGTGATCAAGGCGCAGATCCCGCATCACATCCCGACGCAGAGTCAGGGCCTGTTCATGAACACCCGCCGGGCAACCTTCGCCGACGTGAAAACCCGCGAAGCGCTGGGCCTGATGTTCGATTTCGAGTGGACCAACCGGGCGCTGTTCAGCAACGCCTACAAGCGCACCACCAGCTATTACCCCAACAGTGAATTCAGCGCCAGCGGCCTGCCGGTCGGGCATGAATGGCTGATGCTCAAACCGTACAAGGATCAACTGCCGGCCAGGCTATTCACCGAGCCGTTCACCTTGCCGCAAACCGATGGGCGCGGCATCCCCCGCGAAACCATGCGCAAGGCGTTGGCACTGCTCGCCGAGGCGGGCTGGAAGCTCCATGGCCAGCGCCTGCAGAACGCCAGCGGCCAACCGCTGCGCTTCGAACTGCTGCTGGTCAATCCGAGCCTGGAGCGCCTCTATCAGCCCTACATCGAGAACCTCAACAGCATCGGCATCGACGCGCGCCTGCGCACCGTAGATCGCGCCCAGTACAAACAGCGGCTCGATCAATTCGATTTCGACATGATCTCGATGACGCTGGGCCAGACCCTCAGCCCCGGCCTGGAGCAGTGGCAGTATTTCCACTCCAGCCAAGTGAACGTCAAGGGCAGCAAGAATTACGCGGGCATCGCCAACCCGGTGGTCGATCATCTGCTTGAACAACTGCTCGCCGCGCGCACCCGCGATGAACAGGTCGCTGCCGGCAAGGCGCTCGACCGTGTGCTGCTCTGGCAGCATTACAGCATTCCCAACTGGTACCTCAATTATCACCGTCTGGCCTACCGCAACCGGTTGGCCTTTGTCACCACGCCGCCCTACACACTGGGCCTGAGCGCGTGGTGGCTGAAGTCTTCGGAGAAAGATCAATGAAGCCTATCCGCGCCCTGCTCGTGCAGGCCAGCGGCTTGCTGTTCGCCGGGCTGGCCTGCGCCGCGCCGCAACACGCCGTGACCTTGTACAACGAGCCACCGAAATATCCGGCCGATTTCAAGCATTTCGATTACGTGAACCCCGATGCGCCCAAAGGCGGAGTTTTCCGTCAGGCCGGTTTTGGAGGCTTCGACAGCCTCAATCCGTTCATCAGCAAAGGCGTGCCCGCCGATGACATCGGGCAGATCTACGACACCCTGACCAAACACAGCCTCGACGAACCCTTCACCGAATACGGCCTGATCGCCAGCAAAATCGAGAAAGCCGACGACAACAGCTGGGTGCGCTTCTATTTGCGTCCGCAAGCACGCTTTCACGATGGCCACCCGGTGCGCGCCGACGATGTGGTGTTCAGCTTCGACACGCTGACCAAGGAAGGCTCGCCGATGTTTCGTGGCTACTACAGCGACGTTGCCGAAGTGATCGCCGAAGATCCGTTGAAAGTGCTGTTCAAGTTCAAGCACAGCAACAACCGCGAGTTACCGCTGATCCTCGGCCAGTTGCCGGTGCTGCCAAAACACTGGTGGGCTGAACGCGATTTTGCCAAGGGCAACCTGGAAATCCCCTTGGGCAGCGGCCCGTACAAAGTCGCTGAGGTGAAGGCCGGGCGCTCGGTGCGTTACGAAAGGGTCAAGGATTACTGGGGCAAAGACCTGCCGGTCAACCGTGGCTTTTACAACTTCGACACGATGACCACCGATTACTACCGCGACAACACCGTCGCCCTTGAAGCGTTGAAGGCTGGTCAATTCGATTACTGGCTGGAGATGACTGCGAAAAACTGGGCCAACGCCTACAACATTCCAGCGGTCACCGAGGGCCGGTTGATCAAGGAACAGATCGCCAACAGCAACCCCACGGGCATGCAAGGCTTCGTTTACAACCTGCGCCGGCCCGTGTTCCAGGACGTGCGCGTGCGGCAGGCGCTGGCCTTGTTGCTGGATTTCGAATGGACCAACAAGCAACTGTTCAACGGCGCGTATTCGCGCACGCGCAGTTATTTCGAGAACTCGGAAATGGCCGCCACCGGCCTGCCCGATGCCGAGCAACGGGCGATCCTCGAGCCGTTCCGCAGCAAACTGCCGGCCCAGGTCTTCAGCGAAGCCTACGAAAACCCGAAAACCGACGCCAGCGGCATGATCCGCGCCCAGCAGCGCGAGGCCTATCAATTGCTGCAAGAGGCCGGCTGGAAGATCGTCGACGACAAAATGGTCGATGCCACGGGCAAGCCGGTGGTCATCGAATTCCTCCTCGCCCAGACCGAATTCGAACGCGTGCTGCTGCCGTTCAAACGCAATCTCAGCGACCTCGGCATCGATCTGGTCATCCGCCGTGTCGACGTCTCGCAATACATCAACCGTGTCCGCTCGCGGGATTTCGACATGATGGTCGGCAGCTTCCCGCAGTCCAACTCGCCGGGGAACGAGCAACGCGAATTCTGGATGAGCGCGGCGGCCGACAAATCCAGCAGCCGCAACAGCATGGGCCTGAAGGATCCGGTCGTTGATCAACTGGTCGAGAGCCTGATCAATGCCGACTCGCGCAAAAGTCTGGTGGCCCACGCCCGCGCGCTGGATCGTGTGCTGCAGTGGGGTTACTACGTGATTCCCAACTGGCATATCAAGACCTGGCGCGTAGCTTATTGGAATCACATTGGCCACCCGAAGGTGTCGCCCAAATACGACATCGGCATCAACACCTGGTGGGTCAAGCCTGACGCCAAACCCGCCGTAGAAGTCGAAACCCAACTGCAAGCCGACCCTGCGGGCACGGAGTAATCAGATGCTGGCGTATATTTTTCGGCGACTGCTGCTGATCATTCCAACCCTGTTCGGCATTCTGCTGATCAACTTCGTGATCATCCAGGCCGCGCCCGGCGGGCCGGTCGAGCAGATGATCGCCAAGCTCGAAGGTTTCGAAGGCGCCACCAGCCGGATCGCCGGCGGCGGCGCTGAAGTGGCGGTTGCAGGCTCGTCCTATCGCGGCGCGCAGGGGCTGGACCCGGCGCTGATCAAGGAAATCGAGCACATGTACGGGTTCGACAAATCGGCCCCGGAACGTCTGTGGATCATGGTCAAGAACTACGCGAAGCTGGATTTCGGCGACAGCTTTTTCCGCGACGCCAAGGTCATCGACCTGATCAAGGAAAAGATGCCGGTGTCGATCTCGCTGGGGCTGTGGAGCACGCTGATCATGTACCTGGTGTCGATCCCGCTGGGGATCGCAAAGGCGACGCGGCACGGCAGTCACTTCGACGTCTGGACCAGTTCGGCGATCATCGTCGGCTACGCGATTCCGGCGTTTCTGTTCGCGATCCTGCTGATCGTGGTGTTCGCCGGCGGCAGTTATCTCGACTGGTTCCCGTTGCGCGGGCTGACCTCGAACAACTTTGATGAGCTGAGCTTCGGCGGCAAAATCCTCGATTACTTCTGGCACCTGGCATTGCCGGTGACCGCACTGGTGATCGGCAACTTCGCGACCATGACGCTGCTGACGAAAAACAGCTTCCTCGATGAAATCAACAAACAGTACGTGGTCACCGCCAAGGCCAAAGGCCTGACCCGCCATCGCGTGCTTTACGGCCACGTGTTTCGCAACGCCATGTTGCTGGTGATTGCCGGGTTCCCATCGGCATTCATCGGCATCTTCTTCACCGGCTCGTTGCTGGTCGAGGTGATCTTTTCCCTCGACGGCCTCGGCCTGATGAGTTTCGAAGCGGCGATCAACCGTGACTATCCGGTGGTGTTCGGCACGTTGTTCATCTTCACCTTGCTTGGGCTGGTAGTGAAGCTGATCGGCGACCTCACCTATACCTTCGTCGATCCGCGCATCGACTTCGCCAGCCGGGAGCATTGAGATGAACCTGTCCCCTCTCAATCGCCGCCGCTTCGAACTGTTCAAGGCCAACAAGCGCGGCTGGTGGTCGCTGTGGCTGTTTCTGATCCTGTTCGGCCTGAGCCTCGGCGCCGAGCTGATCGCCAACGACAAGCCGCTGGTGGTGCATTACGACAACAATTGGTATTTCCCGGCGATCAAGCGCTACCCGGAAACCACTTTCGGTGGCGAATTCCCGCTGGAGGCCAACTACAAGAGCCCCTACATCCGCGAACTGCTCAAGGCCAAGGATGCCTGGGTGTTGTGGGCGCCGATTCCCTATAGCTACCAAAGCATCAATTACGATCTGAAAGTCCCGGCGCCGGCACCGCCCTCGGCGGACAATCTGCTCGGTACTGATGATCAGGGCCGCGATGTGTTGGCGCGGGTGATTTACGGCTTCCGTATTTCGGTACTGTTCGCGCTGACGCTGACGGTGTTGAGCTCGATCATCGGGGTGATCGCCGGTGCGCTGCAGGGTTTTTATGGCGGCTGGGTCGATCTGGCCGGGCAGCGTTTTCTGGAAATCTGGTCGGGGCTGCCGGTCCTGTATCTGCTGATCATTCTGGCCAGTTTCGTCCAGCCGAATTTCTGGTGGCTGCTGGGGATCATGCTGTTGTTCTCGTGGATGAGCCTGGTCGACGTGGTGCGCGCCGAGTTTCTGCGCGGGCGCAATCTCGAGTACGTTCGCGCGGCGCGGGCGCTGGGCATGCAGAACGGCGCGATCATGTTCCGCCATATCCTGCCCAACGCGATGGTCTCGACCATGACCTTCATGCCGTTCATCCTCACCGGCGCCATCGGTACTCTGACCGCGCTGGACTTCCTCGGCTTCGGCTTGCCGGCCGGCAGTCCGTCGCTGGGTGAACTGGTCGCGCAAGGCAAATCCAACCTGCAAGCACCGTGGCTGGGCATGAGTGCCTTTGCCGTGCTGGCGTTGATGTTGAGTTTGCTGGTGTTTATCGGCGAGTCCGCTCGCGATGCCTTCGACCCGAGGAAGTGAAATGAATCAGGACAATCTGATCGAAGTGCGCGACCTCGCCGTCGAATTCGGTTTCGGCGAGCGCGTGCATCGCGTCGTCGAGGGCGTGAGTTTCGACATCAAGCGTGGCGAGACCCTGGCGCTGGTTGGCGAATCCGGCTCGGGCAAATCGGTGACGGCGCATTCGATCCTGCGCCTGCTGCCCTACCCCATGGCGCGGCATCCGGCGGGCAGCATCAATTACGCCGGGCAAAATCTGCTGGGTCTGAGCGAAAAGACCCTGCGCCACATTCGCGGCAACCGCATCGCGATGATTTTTCAGGAGCCGATGACCTCGCTGAATCCGCTGCACTCGATCGAAAAGCAGATCAACGAAGTGCTCGGCATTCACAAGGGCCTGAGCGGCAAAGTCGCGACCAAGCGTACTTTGGAACTGCTGGAGATGGTCGGCATTCCCGAGCCGCACAAGCGCCTCAAGGCCCTGCCCCATGAATTGTCCGGTGGCCAGCGCCAACGGGTGATGATCGCCATGGCGCTGGCCAACGAGCCGGAATTGCTGATCGCCGACGAGCCCACCACGGCTTTGGACGTGACCGTTCAGCTGAAAATCCTCGATTTGCTCAAGGAACTTCAGGCTCGATTGGGCATGTCGCTGCTACTGATCAGTCACGATTTGAACCTGGTGCGAAGAATTGCGCATCGCGTATGTGTCATGCAGCGCGGTTGCATCGTCGAACAGGCATCGTGCGCGGAGCTGTTCCGTTCGCCGCAGCATCCGTACACTCGGGAACTGCTCGGCGCGGAGCCCAGCGGCGGCCCGGTGAGCAATGAAATTGGCGCGCCGCTGCTCGAAGTCGAGAACCTGAAAGTCTGGTTTCCGATCAAGAAAGGCCTGCTCAAGCGCACGGTGGATTACGTCAAGGCAGTGGACGGCATCAATTTCAGCCTGCCTCAGGGCCAGACTCTGGGGATTGTGGGAGAAAGCGGTTCCGGCAAATCCACCCTCGGTCTGGCGATTTTGCGCCTGATCGGCAGCAAAGGCGCGATCCGCTTTGAAGGCAAGCAGCTAGACTGCCTGACGCAGAGTGAGGTTCGCCCGTTGCGGCGGGAGATGCAGGTGGTGTTTCAGGACCCGTTTGGCAGCCTGAGCCCGCGCATGTGCGTCAATGACATCGTCGGCGAAGGCCTGCGGATTCACAAGATGGGTACCGCGACCGAACAGGAAGCGGCGATCATTGCGGCATTGAAGGAGGTAGGTCTGGATCCGGAAACCCGGCACCGCTACCCCCACGAATTTTCCGGTGGGCAACGGCAGCGAATTGCCATTGCCCGGGCTCTGGTGCTGAAACCGGCGCTGATCCTGCTGGACGAGCCGACTTCGGCGCTCGACCGCACGGTGCAGCGGCAAGTGGTGGAGCTGTTGCGTTCACTGCAAGCCAAGTACAACCTGACGTATTTGTTCATCAGCCATGATCTGGCTGTCGTCAAAGCGCTGAGCCACCAGTTGATGGTGGTCAAGCATGGCCAAGTGGTCGAACAGGGAGACGCGCAAAGTATTTTTGCCGCCCCCCAACATCCGTATACACAGCAGTTGCTGGAAGCCGCTTTTTTGGCACCAGCCACTGCGCAATAACCTGAAAGAGGAGCAACACATGGGTTTTCTCGCCGGTAAGCGCGTACTGATCGTCGGTGTCGCCAGCAAGCTGTCCATCGCATCCGGCATCGCTGCCGCCATGCATCGCGAGGGCGCTGAGCTTGCCTTCACTTATCAGAACGACAAGTTGAAAGGTCGTGTTGAGGAATTCGCCCAGGGCTGGGGTTCGAGCCCTGAGCTGTGCTTCCCGTGCGACGTGGCCAGCGACGAAGAAATCGCCAAGGTCTTCGAAGAACTGAGCAAGAAGTGGGACGGCCTGGACTGCATCGTGCATTCTGTAGGCTTCGCCCCGGGCGACCAACTGGACGGCGACTTCACCGAAGCCACCACCCGTGAAGGCTTCCGCATCGCTCACGACATCAGCGCCTACAGCTTCGTGGCCCTGGCCAAGGCCGGTCGCGAAATGATGAAAGGCCGCAACGGCAGCCTGCTGACCCTGTCGTACCTGGGCGCCGAGCGCACCATGCCGAACTACAACGTGATGGGCATGGCCAAGGCTTCGCTGGAAGCTGGCGTACGTTACCTGGCCGGTTCCCTGGGCCCGGACGGCACTCGCGTCAACTGCGTATCGGCTGGCCCGATCCGTACCCTGGCAGCGTCGGGCATCAAGAATTTCCGCAAGATGCTGGCCGCCAACGAAGCGCAAACCCCGCTGCGCCGCAACGTTACCATCGACGAAGTCGGCAATGCCGGCGCCTTCCTGTGCTCTGACCTGGCGTCGGGCATCAGCGGTGAAATCATGTACGTCGACGGCGGCTTCAACACCACCGCCATGGGCAACATCGAAGAGTGATCTTCGCCTAGCCGAAAAAAACCCGCCTGTTTCGGCGGGTTTTTTTATGGGTTGAAGATCAAAAGATCGCAGCCTGCGGCAGCTCCTGCAAGGAGATCCGTGATCTGGCCGATATCCAATGTGGGAGCCAGCCCTGCTGGCGATGGGGCCCGAACTAAGACCCTTTCAAGGCCTGCTTGTGCGCATACATCGCGCCATCCGCATCCGCCAGCAGGCTGTCGACCGACTCGTGGCGCTTGGCGTTGTATTCGATCTGGCCGACGCTGAACCGAATCGCATAACCGCGATGCAACGTGGCATTACGCTCTTCCAGTATCTCCTTGAGCCGCGCGACGATGGCGGTGGTTTCGACATGGCTTGAGCCGGTCAGCAACGCGACGAACTCATCGCCACCGAGGCGCCCGACCACATCGCTTTCGCGAAAGGCAATGCGCAACACGTCGGCAAAGGTCTTCAGCGCACTGTCGCCCTCGGCATGGCCGTAGAGATCATTGATCTGTTTGAAGTCGTTGAGGTCGAAAAACAGCAGCGTCGCCGGACGCCCCAATCGCGTGCAGGCATCGAGCGCGTGTTGCGCCAATTGTTTGAAGCCGCGACGGTTGGACAGTAGCGTCAGCTCGTCCATGCTCGCCATTTGCACCGCCGTCAGCTCTTGCTCGGCCATTTGCGCCAGATCGCGCAGCAGTGCGCGTTCTTCGTCGTCGAGTTCGCGAGGCTTGGTGTCGATAAGGCACAGGGTGCCCATCTTGTTGCCGTGGGGCACCGTCAGCGGATAGCCGGCATAGAAGCGGATGTTCGGCGCGCCGGTCACCAGCGGATTGTCGTGAAAACGCACGTCCTCGCGCGCATCGCGCACCAGCAGCAAGTCATCGTTGAGAATCGCATGCCCACAAAACGAAACATCCCGCGACGTCTCGGTGGCATCAAGGCCCACGCACGATTTGAACCACTGACGATCCTTGTCCACCAGCGTCACCAACGCGATCGGCACGTTGAACAGACGCTTGGCCAGCCGTGTGAGACGGTCAAAACGCTCCTCGGGGGCCGAATCGAGAAGATTGAGGCCGTGCAGCGCTTGCACGCGCGCGGCCTCATTGGCGGGTTTACCTGGAACCAGCATCAGCACACTCCGTTCGCAACAATGCTTCAAGCGTAGCGCTATTTCTGCAACGGTTCACCCACCAAATGCCCGCAACGGCACATGACCCGCCAGCATCGGCCCAGAGCTTGAACTGGCTCACAAAGAGGTCATGTGCCACAGCGACTCCCTTTCGTGGCTCGCGATGAACGGTTGGCCATTGCTAACTCTGGATACCGAGGATGTGCGAGTCAACGGCGGAAGCCGGGTCCAATGCGGCGATTATGCGCTGGCCGTTCCGCTGCACCAACAAACCGCCATGAAAACTCGATGGGGTATGGACATGAAGACCTTGATCTCCGAACAGCGGATCAAGCACTCCATCGTTCTGCACGCGCAGCCAGAAAGACTGATTAACGTAACCAGCATGGCCCGCAGCAACAATCTTTCCATCAGATTGCAATGCAACATACTCCATTGTGACGGGATACTGCGCAGTATCTACGGGCACACTAACAAGCAATCTCTTGCCTTTATTGAACTGCGGATCGAACTCGCCATCGGCGGTTAATCTGGAAATACAGGCTTGGTAAGTGCCTTCATCTATCTCCGCACCTACGACAACTATTTGTTCCCCATGAAGCACAAAATTCCCCAAGATGTTTACACCTTCAGCTACCCACCACCCGTTTATTCCGAAGCTCGGATCGATTATTCCGGGCGAAGTAAAGCGACCCACTAATTGTTGCCGGGAATCGGAGGTCGCGCCTATGAGGATTTCATCGTTTTTCGTAACCCCGACACACTCGACCATCGTGCTTGAGCCATTGAACTGAACATCGATCCACCCCCTCTCTGCACCAAATTCAAGGTCGTTCGCGCCATTGGAATGCAGTCGATAAATCCGTCCAGATCTGACACTGTCCTTATCTGCATAGGAAACACCCAGGAGAATCTTCCCGTCTTTCTGCAGGCATCCATATGGCAAATTTGAAACACTGACAGCTTGTTCTGGTGGGAGAAAAATCTTATTACCGAAGATCAGATCAGGACTTCCATTTTGATTGAAACGAGTGACCGCGAGCTGCAATTTAAAAATGTCATCTAACGCTTGAGTGGCCCCAATCAGCACGATTTTTCCATCCTCCTGCAGCAGCAACTCAACCGGCATCGAACTCACTCCTAGCGCAAATGACCATCTTGTTCTGCCGCCTTCGCCGAACTCAAGATCTGGAGTGCCGTCAGCAAAGCTTCTATACAGCCAGATATCTTTATCAGCCCAGACACAATAAATCATCGCCCCATCAGCATCTTCAACGATGCCACTTATTCTCCCGGGCCCTGGAACATAGACAATTCCCTCCAACCCGAAAGTGGGATCGAGAAATCCCGGAGCATTGACGAGGATAGAATCGTTGTGATTAGTCATTTTTTAGTCCTTCAAAATTTTTCCCCGGATTACCAAAGCGCTAATTAACGACAGGAAATCCAGAGAAAAAAACCAAGCGCGAGCCACTGTCCCACAGCGAATATCCCCGTGGCACCTGTAAGAAATTACAGTTCGGATGGCTTTGAAAGCCAGATTGGTATCTTCAATGGACTGATTGCAGAGAAAAAACCATTCTCAGCCTTAGGTGGCCCCCCAGGTACCCGCACCTTCGTGTTTGAACTCGCCACGTCTTTGCACATCTTGATCACAGTCCCACTTCTATAGCGATATATGCCTATGCGGGCCTCGACTTATCTCTTCCAACGCGCGACTCGCACACGACGCCAGACGTTGCGACCGCCGGTCATGCAGATGTCGACTTTAATCCTACAGTTGATAACGGCTCGCACCGAGCCATCGCTTCTGAGAGCCCGCAAGCATTGCGGGTCATCCATCACTTTGATCTGGAGTAGCGAACATGGGATTTGTCACCACCCAAGACGGCGTCGAAATCTTCTATAAAGACTGGGGCCCGAAAGATGCGCCGGTGATCCACTTTCACCACGGCTGGCCGCTCAGCTCCGATGACTGGGATGCGCAGATGCTGTTTTTCCTCAGCGAAGGCTTTCGGGTGATTGCCCATGATCGGCGTGGGCACGGACGTTCGAGCCAGGTCTGGGATGGCCACGATATGGATCACTACGCCGACGATGTACTGGCGGTGGTCAAGCATCTGGGCGTGAAAAACGTTGTGCACGTCGGCCATTCGACCGGGGGTGGCGAAGTGATTCACTACATCGCGCGGCACGGCCAGGACAATGTCGCCAAGGGCGTGCTGATCAGCGCGGTTCCGCCACTGATGGTGCAGACCGAGAGTAATCCGGGTGGCTTGCCGAAATCGGTGTTCGACGACTTTCAGGCGCAGTTGGCGGCGAATCGCGCGCAATTTTATCGGGACATTCCCACCGGACCTTTTTACGGCTACAACCGCCCGGGCGCCTCGCCGTCGGAGGGGATTATTGCGAACTGGTGGCGTCAGGGGATGATGGGCGGGGCCAAGGCGCATTACGACGGGATAGTCGCGTTTTCGCAGACGGACTTTACTGAAGACCTGAAGAAAGTCACCGTGCCGGTGCTGGTGATGCACGGCGAAGATGACCAGATTGTGCCGTACGCGAACTCGGGACCGATGTCGGCGAAGTTGTTGCCCAATGGCACATTGAAGTCCTATCCCGGATTCCCCCATGGAATGCCAACGACCGAGGCCGCGACGATAAACGCGGATTTACTGGCGTTTATTCTGGGGTGATGTCATCCCTGACAAAGGGCTGAATGGACCGCCGCCATCGCCAGCAGGGCTGGCTCCCACAGGGTCTGAGCGCATCTGGATTTCTCCGGACACGCTCAATCCAATGTGGGAGCGAGCCTGCTCGCGAAAGCAATCTGTCATCCGATACCCGAGCTGACTGAGCCACCGCGATCGCCAGCAGGGCTGGCTCCCACAGGGTGTGTGGGGACTGTGGATCAATTGTGGGAGCCAGCCCTGCTGGCGATTGATCTTTACTCTTCACTGCGGCCGGTGTTTGTGCGGTCGTGTTCGTAGTGATGAGCCAGCGGTAGCGCGGGGAGCCATGATTCGCGGCGCACGGTCCAGAGTTCGTAGGTGGGTTTGAAGCGGTTCGGCTCATCCAGCGATCCGAGGTTGATTTCAACCTCGTCGCCCGAGCGAGTGAACACCGGTGAGCCACAGCGAGGGCAGAAAAACCGGCCCTGATAGTCGCGGATTTCGCCCGAAACAGTCAGCGCCTCCTCCGGAAAAATCGCCGAGGCGTGAAACAGCGCGCCATGGCGTTTGCGGCAATCAAGACAATGGCAGATTCCGACGCGATACGGGGCACCGGATACTTTGAAGCGAACATTGCCACACAGGCAGCCGCCGCTAACGGTACGCATCGCACTCCTCCTTCACGCTCGGGTTACAACGTACAGGCGCCGATTTCAGCCGAAGAAGAGGCAGTAGCCAACTCCACTTCCGCAGCAAGTCTGGCCAGGTACTCGCCAAACCCGCCGCGACACTTGTAATCCGCACGCGCGCTGGTGGTCACAGAATTGGTCGCAGTCCAGACAATCCGCGCGCCGATCTTTTTCAGATCAGCGACCAAGTGCACATCTTCATGCGCTGGAAGCGGCTGAAAACCGCCAGCACTTACATAAGCCTGGGCACTAAGGCCGAGATTCGCACCGTGGATATGCTGATGATCCTCAATGAATTGATAACGCTCCAGATACTTCGACCGAACCCGTTCGCCGTGCTCACTCCAACTGTCAACTTCGACCGTGCCGCAAACAGCGTCGGCGTCGAGTTCGATTTGTCGCGCCAGCCAATTATGCGGAACCACAGTGTCGGCATCCGTGAAGGCAAGCCATTGCGCGCCGGCGGCCAATAACTCATCCGCGCCCAGCGCGCGCGCTTTGCCCACGTTCTGAAACGACACGGCGAGCGTGCCCACGCCGTAATCCGCGGCCCTTTGCCCAGTGCGGTCGGCACAGTCGTCCAGAACGACGACAATTCGCACCGCCCGGCCTTGCAAGGCAGGATGCGCGGCAGCCAACAGCACCGAGGATAGACAGGCAGCGATATGTTTTTCTTCGTTATGCGCAGGTATTACCACACCGATCATAAACGTCCCCTTGAAGTCGCAGCGTGACAAGCTCCAGCAGTCGACTCTCAACGCAACCAGAAGGTTTAAAAAAACAAGCGAACCGCGATAATCCGGTCATTCCCAGGGGCATTACGTACGGCGTTTATTGCAGACCGCTAGTCACATGCCCCGCTATTTCTCTGAACTAACGCCAGTCACCCCGCCTCTCCCCTTTACCCCTTAACTGAAGTAAAGGCAGGACGTCATGAGAGCACTTACCTATCACGGCGCACACAATGTCAAAGTCGACACCGTCGCCGATCCGACTATCGAAGACAGCGAAGACATCATTCTTCGTGTCACCGCCACAGCAATCTGTGGCTCCGATCTGCACTTGTATCGAGGCAAGATTCCCACCGTCGAGCATGGCGATATTTTCGGTCATGAGTTTATGGGCATCGTCGAGGAAACCGGTTCGGCGGTGACCGCCGTGCAACCGGGTGACCGCGTGGTGATTCCTTTTGTCATCGCCTGTGGCAGCTGTTTTTTCTGCCAGATGGATTTGTTTGCAGCCTGCGAAACCACCAATACCGGGCGCGGCGCGATCATCAACAAAAAGGCGATCCCGCCCGGCGCTGCGCTGTTTGGCTACAGCCACATGTACGGCGGCGTGCCCGGCGGCCAGGCCGAATATGTGCGCGTACCGAAAGGCAACACCGGGCCGTTCAAGGTGCCGGGCACGTTGTCGGATGAGAAAGTTCTGTTCCTCTCGGACATCCTGCCGACTGCCTGGCAAGCAGTGCTCAACGCCGGCATCAGCAACGGCTCGAGCGTCGCGATTTATGGCGCAGGGCCCGTCGGTTTGTTGAGCGCAGCGTGCGCGCGGATGCTCGGCGCCGAACAGATTTTCATGGTCGATCATCATCCGTATCGACTGGCATACGCGCAGCAAACCTACGGCGTGATCCCGATCAATTTCGATGAAGACGATGATCCGGCAGACACGATCATTCGCCAGACCAAGGGCATGCGCGGTGTCGATGGCGTGATCGATGCGGTCGGATTTGAAGCGAAAGGCAGCACCACCGAAACGGTGCTCACCACGTTGAAGATCGAAGGCAGCAGCGGCAAAGCCTTGCGTCAGTGCATCGCGGCCGTGAGACGCGGCGGCGTGGTCAGTGTGCCGGGGGTCTACTCAGGCTTCATTCACGGCTTCCTGTTCGGCGATGCGTTCGACAAGGGTCTGACCTTCAAAATGGGTCAGACCCATGTGCATCGCTTCCTGCCGGAGCTGCTGGAGCACATCGAGACGGGGCGCTTGTCGCCGGAGGTCATCATCAGCCATCGCATGTCGCTGGAACAGGCCGCCGAGGGCTACAGGATCTTTGATAAACGCGAGGAAGATTGCCGCAAGGTCATTTTGACCCCTGGCAGCGGCCATATCGCCACGCCGGAACTCGATGACGGTACGCCTGTGTTGGCCACCTGAGCCTGGCACCGCACCAGTCACAGCCACAAACTCCCTGTAGGAGCTGCCGAAGGCTGCGATCTTTTGATCCTGATTATCTTCAAAGATCAAGATCAAAAGATCGCAGCCTTCGGCAGCTCCTACACAGGTTGCGGTGTCAGGGTCGAGGTCGCCAGAGGTTGCGGTGTCATGGTCGACGCCGTGCAGGCTTTCGATGTCTGCGCGGTTTCAAAGACGCTTTGAGGCACAAGATCTTCGATAAGCGCGAGGAAGATCGCACCTGTGGCAGCCACGAACTCCCTGTAGGAGCTGCCGAAGGCTGCGATCTTTTGATCTTCTTTATTTTCAAAGATCAAGATCAAAAGATCGCAGCCTTCGGCAGCTCCTACACAGGTTGCGGTGTCAGGGTCGCGGTCGCCAGAGGTTGCGGTGTCTGGGCAGACGCCGTGCAGGTTTTCGATGTCTGCGTGGTTTCGAAAATGCTTTGAGCTTGTTGCGCTGCTCCACCGCTGGGTGGGCTCGATAACAGGCTCAGCGCCCGTTCAATCTCATCAGCGGCGCCATCCTTATGCTGCGGATCTACCCACTTCCAATACCCTTCCGCCATCAAGCCGCCGACCGCTTCGGCGCACAACGCATCACAACTGACACCCATTCGGGTGGCTGATGCGATGACGGCTAACAGGGCTTGTTCCAGTTGCTGCGTTCTATCGGCAAACACATTACCGACTCCATGAAAGACCTGGGCGCATTATGCCTGATGTCAGTATGGCATCAATGAAAATAACCACCGCTCAAGTGCGCAAAATAGCCATCGGCGTGCGGTTTTGACCGCGAAGTAGAGGCTCGGCGGAAAGCTCGAAAAACGTTTGAATTTTTTGCTTCTCGCACCACTCATTTGGCTATGAGCGTAAGGAGGAACTCATGAGCCACCCAGATATTTTCGTCATCGAATACAAGCTGCACGGGCAGCCAAAGTCATTCGTCATCCGAACGAAGTCCATGCGCAATGCCGATGCCTGGCATTGGGCAAGCTGCGACGCCGGTCTGGCGCCAATCCCCAAACCGGGCAAGCCGCCGTTGAAGGTTGTGTCAAAACCTCAGGCCGAGCGGTACGGAGTGACGGATGTGAAATGGCGGGAAACGGCGACCATTACCTGGACGGAGGCTTAGCCGCAGCGGGCGCTGGAATGCGCCCGCAAAAAAAACGGTGACGATGTTTCCATCGTCACCGCCAAGAGGTTCACACCCCTGTCTCAGCTTTTCTTTTCCATGGTCGCGGCCTGATTGCCGCCCTGCTCGGCAATCTTGGTGAGCTTCTCGTCGGCGCCCTTCTCTTCGGCCAGCGTGGCGGCCAATAGCGCCGCGGCGTCATCCATATTCAGATGCTTGGCCATGGCGATCAGCGTTCCGTAGGCGGCGATCTCGTAGTGTTCGACCTTTTGCGCCGCGCCGATCAACGCGGCATCGAGTACCGCGCCTTTATCGATCTCCTCCAGCAGCTCTTTCGATTCCTCGACCAGCCCCTCCATGGCCACGCACTTCATGCGCTTGAGCTTCAGGCCGGTCAGCTCCACCAGTTGATCGATGCGCTCGATCTGACCATGGGTCTCTTCCAAGTGGGAGGTGAAGGCATCGGCCAGCAAAGGATTGGTCGCCGCTTTCGCCAGGCGCGGCAGAGCTTTGGTGATTTGTTTTTCCGCACTGTAGACATCGGAGAGTTCATGGATAAACAAGTCTTCGACAGTTTTTCTAGCCATTTGCAAACTTCCTTCCGGTCAGTAGGGCGTCGCGCGATGGGCGGACGCATGGGATCAACCTGCAAGCAAAACTTGCCGTGCATGAGCAATGACCCGACTCAGCCCAAAGGTGTTCCGAAAATAACCGAAGCGGCGGATGAAAGGTTGATGGCTTAGCCCAGCGCCGTGTCGAGAAACATCATGACGCCGAAGCCGAGCATCAATCCCAGGGTCGCCGGTGTTTCGTGGCCGTTGCGATGAGTCTCCGGAATGACTTCATGGGACACCACGAAAATCATCGCGCCAGCTGCCAGGCCGAGTGCGATCGGATAGCCCAGAGCAAAACTGCTGGAGACGCCGAGGCCAATGATCGCACCGATGGGTTCCATCAACCCCGATCCCACCGCAATCAGCACGGCTCGACGCGCCGAAATCCCGGTTACGCGTAACGCCAAGGCAACCGCCAGACCTTCCGGAATATCTTGAATAGCGATGGCGGTCGTCAGCGGAAGGCCGACGTTCAAATCACCGTTGGCGAAGCTCACGCCGATGGCCATGCCTTCCGGCAGGTTATGCAGGGTGATCGCCAGGACGAACAGCCAGACACGGTTGATGCGTTTGGCAGCCGGCCCCCTCCGCCCGCTCTTCTCGTGTTCGTGCGGGACGAATCGATCCAGGCCGACCATCAATGCCACGCCCAGCGCCAATCCTGAGACCACTACGCAGGCCGCCAGCAATTGATTGCCGCACAACGCCTGGGCCGCCTCGATGCCGGGCAGAATCAGCGAGAAGGAACTGGCGGCCAACATCATCCCGGCAGCGAAGCCAAGCATGATGTCCTGGGTGCGGGCGGCGATGTCGCGCAACGCGATGGCGGCAATTGCCCCCGTCGCGGTCGCGGCGAAGCCTGACATTCCTCCGAGGAAAGCAAAATACAGATTCTCTTTGCTGGCATCGACAAACGCGCCGTAGCCGCTGATCAGCAGCAGAACCGCGACGCACAGCAACAGCAGCCAAAAGAACACACCGCCCCATCCCGTTCGGGAGATCTGCATGAAGAAGGCGCGCACTGGCGCTGCAAAAGATGACGATGGCTCTGACATGTTTCCCCCCATGGGTTTGCCCGCAAGGCGCGTGAAACGCGCTGAAAAATTGAATCAGTTTTCCTTGGCAATCACCGAGATCTTGCCGTTGCGCTCAATGATCGCGAACTTGATCTCCTCGAGCCTTTCGATGCCCTGACTGGAGCGGGCCGCCTCCATGATGTCTGCTTCAATCAATCGAGCATGACGCAGACGCTCATGCAACAGTCTGCCGTTCTCGACGATGATTGTCGGCTCACCATCGATCAAGCGAGACACCCATTGCGAGCGTTGTTTTAGCAACGACAGGCCGACGTCGATGGCGATCAGCGTGACGATGACAATGATCGAATTGGTCACTGAAAAATCATCACCCAACAGCGCCTGCTGGGTCGCTTCGCCAATCATCATCAACAGCACGAAATCGAACGTGGTCAACTCCGCCAGCGAGCGGCGACCGGCGATCTTGAACAGCATCATCAGTGCCAGATACATCGCCGCGGCGCGCAGTACCGAATCCATAAGTCACCTAAGGAAAAATGAACTGTGTAAGTTCTACGCCGCGGGTGCCGGGCACCGCGATCCGACTGCGGTAAACGCCCAAGCCGTCGCCGCGCAACGTCAGGTACAGCGTCGCTCGCCCGTCCGCATCGGTGTGCAGCGAGAGCTTGATGCCATGGCCCGAACTGCTCGCTCGCAACGGTTCAGGCTGCAAGGTTTCGATGCTGAAGCCTTCGAGCAATTCGCCGGCCAGTTCCAGCTCCAGCGGCCCGTCCGCACCGCCGGTCACGTTGATCTTCATCGAATTGCTCGAGCCGTTGCGATGGAACATGTCGTACTCCACCCTGACCCGGCCGTCATCGCTGCGCACATCTCTGGAACTGACGATACCCCTCGAGAACACGCCGACCAGCCCCAGCAGCACGACCAGCACCAGCAGGTACCAGCCGACGCGCTCAAAGCGCCAGACTTTGAGCTGGAACGCCATGTCCTCGTGAACAGGATAGTCACGGGACTGCAAATCCGGACGGCGCTCGTTCTCGCTCATGGGGCTTGATCCGGTTCGCCGCGCTGCGCACGGCGATGATAATGCGGCAACCGCTGCAGGGCGTATTCGGTCGCCTGCTCCTGCACCTCGCAACGTCCACCGGAAAAACGGTGTTCGTGGCTGTAGACATAACAGGCGCCATCGAGCTGGAAGGCCCAGGCGAAACAAATCGTGCCGGCGGGAATTCCGTCGATATCGTCAGGGCCGAGAATGCCGGTCGTCGCCACTGCGACATTGGCCGTGCTGTCACGCAAGGCGCCACGAGCCATTTCCCGCGCGACTTCGACGCTGGTCAGATTGAACGTTTCGATGGTCTGCGGGCTGACATGCAGCAAGCGCTGCTTGGCCTGCGGCGAATAAACGACGTAGCCGCACTCGATGAATTGGCCGCTGCCTTCGACTTCCGACAGCAGCATGACGATCTTGCCCGCCGTGCACGACTCTGCCGTCGTCACCAGCAGGGCGTTATCGCGCAGGTATTGAACGGTTTCATTGGCGATGGACATGGATTCGGCTCACACAGTTATTGCATGGTTGAGCGATGAAAAACGCGATAGGTTCAAAAACTCTGGTCAACCAGGTAAACGCTCCCCTGTAGGAGCTGCCGCAGGCTGCGATCTTTTGATCTTTCAAAGCAAAAAATCAAAAGATCGCAGCCTGCCGCAGCTCCTACAGTGGCTATTTAGCTATTCGGTGCAGGTTCGGAGGCCCGTTGCGGGCCTCCTGTCGGGCTCCGCGTCAGGAGGTGCCGAGGCCCTTGGACAGATCGGCAGACCCAGCCGACCCAGCCGACGTCGATGGCGTCGATGGCGTCGATGGAGCAGACGTCGCGGATCCAGACGAAGTCGCCGCCGGCCCCGCTGATCCAGCTTGCTCAGTGGTTTTCGTCACGGTGTCGCGTACCGCTTCGTAGCCCTCCTGTGCCTGTTTTTTCACTTTGTCGACCAGACCGGCGCTGGAACGGCCCATGTAGCGTTGCTCTGTTCGCGTGCTCGGCAACGCCGCGCCGAGCAACGCGCCCAAGGCAATCCCGGCGGCCGCGACTACCAGCGGTTGTTCCTTGAGCATCTGATTGAACTGCTGCCCCAGCACTTGCGTGTTGCGAGACAACCGATCACCAGCGTCGTGCATCGCATGGCTGAGGTTCTCGCTGGCGGCGCTGACGTTATCGCCCAAGTGAGAAGCCTTGCCCTTGAGCGATTCATAGCCGCCCTTCAGCGATTCATAACCGCCCTTCACCGAATCCGCAGTGTGATGCAGATGGCCGCGCGCGCTATCGATGCCGTCCGTCAGCCCGTCGGCCCAAGCCCCCGCTGTGTCCTGATCGGGACCTGTGCGGTAGGTCGGCTGGGGCGGCCGATTCTGGCTCATCATCAGCCACAGCAAGCCCACAGACGTCAGCACCGCAGGCACAGGATTGTTGCGCACGCTGGTGCCCAGATTGGTGACGAACGTCGAACCGTTGTTCTGCATCAAGCTCCACGCCTGGTCAAACATCTGACCCGGGGTGAACTTGCTTTCCAGTTTGTCGACGATATTGCCGATGCTGGCGCGCTGAGCATCGATTTCCCGCTCGATCTGTTCCGGGCTTTTTTGCGATTCGATTTCCAGTTCAGTGGTCATGAGACTTTCCTCCGCAGCGCTTCCTGATCTTTGTTCAGAGCATCCAGCGTCCGGTCAGGTTTGAAGTGGGACGGCTCGAACTGTTTTTTCCCCGATTGCAACATGACGAAGCCGATGATCATCACCACCACGCCGACGATCAGCGCCGCCAGCCATGGCGCCATGAACATACTCAGTCCGTAAACCGCCGACATCAGCAAGATGATGAACCCGGCGAGGAACACAATCGCGCCGCCGGCAACTGCCCCGATGCCAGCCTTAAGTGTGTTGAGGCTGGACTGAAGTTCGGCCTTGGCCAGCGCCAGTTCCTTGGTGAACAACGCGGGCACTTCGCGGGACAATTGCCGCAACAGGCCAACCACCGAAGCGTCATCCGGCTGGCCGAGCGGTCGTGCTCCGGGCAAATCGTGATCGTCTCTGTTCATCACAGTTCTCCTTTGACGTTAGGCGAGGCCGGAATCGCTGAGCCGGCAAAATCCGAAGGGTGATCGTGCTCGTTGGGTGACGCCGGCGTGATACCGGTCGCCAGGCCGGAAGAGGCATCCCTCGGATAAGGGTCGGAAGACGATGCGGGAGAGGGTTCATGCGGTCGTTGCGCACCAAAACCGCCGGCCGGTGGCATCGAGCTTGCCGTTGCGGCGTCATGATTCGGGCTGACAGTCGCAGCCGCCTCAGTACCGGCCTTGAGGAACCGCGACAAACCGAAGCCAATGGCCACACTGCCGGCGATGAACAGCGCGGGATTGTTACGAGCCAGGTCGGCGGCGTCATGCAACAACTGCTCGGCACTTTTGCCGCGCAAGCTGCCAGCCAGCCCGGTCATCGACTCCGCCATGTCTGTCAGGTAATCGGACATGCCGAAGGCATCCTTGTCTTCGAGCTCATTGACAAAGCTCTTCGCCCCTTGCGCCAATGCCTCGATCTGTTCCGCCGCTGTGTCGCGATACTGGCCGAACTGCGCATCGGCTTGCTGCCGAGCGCCACCCAGCGCCTCGCTGACGTCGTCCTTCAAGTGCTCGAAATCCGGCCCCGGCTTGCCGCCTGCGGATTCGCCTGCCTGAGTTCCTGCTCTAGTGTCTGAAGTATTCATGTGGTCCCTCGCCTTCCGGTTGGAAACGTTTGGTGGGACTGCGCAGCACACATTGCCCTGAGCCCCCTCATATAAGAGGACGGAAGAGATGCGCGTAGAGTTCAAAGCGGTTGATGAGCGTGCACGCTTGCTCACTTTTGACGGGACACGTGGACAGCTTCGAGGTGATATTCAGGCGGTTGGCAGATTCACGTCGACTCAGGCCAGGATTCGTCCTTTTGACTCCGCAACAAGTCATTTTGACTCTTTCAGCGCAACGGTTTCGGTTGCTCAAGAAGAAGAAATACGACATCGCTGAACTTGAGCGGGCGTTTGCCGGCGGCAGCTAATACACTGGCGCACAGGTCTGCCGGGAATCAAAACAATGAAACATGCCGCCGCCAAGAACCCTGACAAAGCCCCGCGTTTCTGGCGCGATGACGCCCTGCCCTTCATCGAGGCGCGGGCCATCGCCGATGGCCGTGACGTCTGCTACGCAGCGCATTCCCATGCGCACTTTTCCATAGGCGCGATTACCGCCGGGCGCAGCACTTACGTGCATGAGCAGGCGCAGTTCGAAGTGTCGGCGGGCACCGTGGTGCTGATGAATCCGGGGGACGTCCACGCCTGCAATCCGATCGACGATCTGCCATGGTCGTATGTGATGCTCTACGTCGAAACGCCTTGGCTGACGGATCTGCAGCATCAATTGGGATTCGGAGCGGACTCGACGTTTCGCCGGTTTTCAACTTCTCACCTTGATGACGCAACGTTGTTTGCCGATCTGCAACGGCTCTACGCGACTTTGGTAGACGACGAGCAGGATATCCTGGGCAAAACCGGCGCCGCCGTGGAGTTTTTCAGCGACCTGCAAGTGCGGTTGAACCCCGCGCAGACTCCTCAGCGCGAGCCCAACTTCAAGCTGGAACGCGCCGCCGACTACATCCGTGAACATTGCACTCACGTGCTGCGCCTCGAGGACATCTGCGCAGAGGCGCAGTTGTCGCCGTCCTATCTTGTTCGCGCCTTCAAACAACGTTACGCAATGACGCCCCACGCTTTTCTCATCAACCAACGCATTCAATTTGCCCGCGGCCGTCTGCGCGACGGCCATCTGATCGCTGACGTTGCACTTGAGGCGGGATTCGCTGATCAGGCGCATTTTCAACGGGTATTCAAACAGCATCTGGCGGCGACGCCCGGGCAGTATCGCGCTACGACAATCTGATTGACGCCTTGCCGCTTGGCAGGAGATTTATCGCTGGAGTCGACCCATCCTTGAAAGCGTGACGGAATCGACCATTCAGGCCATGATCAGATATGCCGCGCTCACCACCAACAGTCCCGCCATCACGCGGTTGAACAGGCGCATGCCCTGCGCGTTGGTCAAATACCCCCGCAAGAATGTCCCGGCGTAAGCCCAACACCCCACCGACAAATAGCAGATCACCAGATACACCGCGGCGAACTGCCAGACCAACCGCGCCTCGCCGTCGGCAACGAACGCGCCCATGCCGGCAATGCACGCCAGCCAGGCTTTGGGGTTGAGCCATTGCATCAGCGCGCCGTGAAGCATTGACGGGGCTCGCGCTGAGTCGCTCGTATTCAACTGGCCGTTATCGATGGCCAATTTCCACGCCATGAACAGCAGGAACACCACCCCCGCCAGTTGCACGACCCGCGTCATGAACGGCCATAATTTCAGAACTTCGTGCAAGCCCAGGCCCATCAACACCAGCAACAACACAAAGCCCAGGGTTGCGCCGGCAACATGGCGCTGGCTGGCGCGAAAACCAAACTGCGCGCCAGCACTCAACGCCACGATATTCACTGGCCCGGGCGTAATCGACGCTGCCAAGGCAAACGCCGCCATCGAAACAATCAGACTCATCGCACACCTGCTTCAAATCAAGGAACAAGGCGCCCACGGTATCCGGCGCCTGCTCCATGGTATTGAAGAAAATGCCCCTGGCTCACACAGTGGGCTGCGGCAAGCCGCGATGTCGGGAACAGCGGAAAAACCTGTGGGAGCCAGCCCTGCTGGCGATGGCGGTGGACCAAGCGCTGGAGATGCCGCCTGAATGGCGCGCTCATCAGCAAGTCGGTTTCCACAGGTTGTACGGAATCAGTCCAGGCGCGGCACGGTGAAGCGGAATTCGCTGCCGCGTCCCGGTTCGCTCTCGGCGACGATGCGCCCGCCATGGGCTTCGACGATGCCCTGGGTGATGTATAAACCCAGTCCGGAACCGGTCGGATTGCCCTCCTTAACCGTCCAGTAACGGTCGAACACATGCGGCAGGTTTTCCTTCGGTATACCCTCGCCGCTATCGCGCACGGTGAAGACGATCTCGTCACCCACGGAGGTGGCGTGAACCCCCACCGAGCCCAGACGCGGGGTGAATTTGATCGCATTTCCGACCAGATTCGACAGCACTTGAAACAGCCGCTCGGGATCGGCGTCAATGCGCAGGTCCGGATCGGCCTCAAAGGAAATGCTGATGTCCTTGTCCTGCGCCAGCGGGGTCAGCAGCGATTGCGCCTCTTCGAATATCTGGCCGACATCGAGCTTCTGCCGGGTGATGACGTAGCGTCCGGCATCGATTTTCGAGGTATCGAGCAAATCATCCAGCAGCGTGCTCATCCGCCCGGCGGCCTGTTGCATGGTGTCGATCGCCGTGGAAATCCTCCGCGAGGTATGCGCACCGTCGGAGCTGAACGCCTTCTGCAGCATGCCGCAGAGCATCGAAATCACCGTCATCGGGTTGCGCAGGTCGTGTGAAACCACCGCCACCAGATCGTCACGCGCGCGCACCGCTTCCTGCTCGCGACGCACCTGACGCGCCAGATCATTTTCCAGCGCCGAACGCCGCAGATCGTTGGCTGCGAACAGATCGCCGTGGTTCCACTTGGTGGAAATTCCGGCCATCTCGACCTTCCAGATTTCAAACGACGTGCGCGGCCGCAGGCGCAGGCCGGCGTCGGAATTTTCCAGATCCAGCGGTTTGTGCGGGTCGCCGCTCCAGTTGATGCTCTCCCTCACCTCCGGGCGAAACCACAGCACACCGTTCTCGACCGGTTTGGGCAGGCTCATGGCGAGCACGCCACTGGCCACCGTCTGATAGGCGGCGGCCGGCGGATAAACGCTGGCCAGATGATGACTGGCAAACACCGGCTCGCCGCGCTCTTGCAGCCATTTGTGCAGGGCGCGAATCTGTTCCGGCTCCGGGCAGTTGCCGAAGCGGTGAAGTTGCTTGTCTTCGATGATCGCGATGCCACCCGCACGGGTCAGCGCCATCAGCACTTGCGGCTGGCCGGCGAGACCGTCGAAGACATTTTGTGGCGAATCGATCATCGCCTGATTGAGCAACGCCAGCGCGTCGACTTTTTCCTCGCGCTGACGGGTGAGTTCCAGCGCTTCCATCGCGCTGATCTGCAAGGACAGCACCTGACCGATGGTCTGGCACGCCGAGCGCAATTCATGCGGGACGTGCAGCGGCTGGCGGTTGCCACAACTGATCAAGCCCCACAGTTTGTCGCCCTTGAGCAACGAAATGCTCATCGACGAGAGCACGCCCATGTTTTTCATGTACTGACAGTGAATCGGCGACACGCTGCGCAGGGTCGCGAAACTCAGATCCAGCGGTGTCTGCGTGTCAGGGCGCAAGGTCGGCACCAGCGGCACTGGCTGGTAATCGGCGTTGGGGATGATCCGCAACCAGTTGGTGCGGTACAGCTCGCGCGCTTGCTCGGGAATGTCCGAAGCCGGGAAGAACAGCCCGTTGAACACTTCCATCGACGGGTCGGAGGCTTCGGCGATCACCTGACCGTGGCCCTCCTCTTCGAAGCGGTAGATCAGCACCCGGTCGTAACCGGTCATCGCCTGGATTTCCTGGACGCTGATGTCGTACAGCGCCTGCAGCGTGGTAGCCGCTTGCAGGCGTTGAAGCATGCGCCCCAGATGAGTGTTGATGCCGGCGACGTTGCGCGGCTGGAAATTGTCGACGTGGATTTCCAGCTCGAGAATCAACACGCCTTGATGACGGTGAAGCAAGCCTTCAAATGTCGTGCCGTTGAGCTTGAAACGCAGCGGTGGCGTATCGGACAGCGCCGGTTGCTGCAAGGCTTCGCGTAGGGCTTCGGTGTGGGCGTCGCCGATCAGGCTTTGCAGCGGCTGACCGATCAGAGCCTGCGGCGCGCGGTCGAGCAGGTTTTCGACGTTCGCGCTGACCTGAATGATTTCCAGCGCCGGCTCGCTCAGGGTCAACAGCAAGCCGTGAGGCTGGATCGCACCGGGGAATCGAATCGGCTCGTCAGCACAGTTGGCCAGCAATTCTTCAAAGGCTTGTTTGTCATGCGGTGTCATGCCAGTACCTCCTGGCTTTCGAGCCAGCGCTCGAAACAGCTGAATGTGGTGTGTGCGGCGCTGACTACGGCCGCGCGTTCAGCGGCGTCCAGGGAGCGGTTGCTCAAGTATTCGATGAAGTCGCGCCAGCGACGGCCGGTGGCGGCGCCGTAGACATCGAGAAACGCGGCGCCGTTGTCGACATCCAGCGCCAGCCGAGCGGCGATTTCCCGGCGCAGAATCTGTCCGCCCAGGGTCGCGCCCTCCAAAACGTACAACACACCGAGGCACGCAGCAGCGCTGTCTATCAGCGGCAACTGCGTGCAGATCGGCAGGCGTTGCAGGCTATCGGCCGGGATGCCCAGGGCTTGCAGGTCGCGTCGCAGCGTGGCTGTTTTCAGACGGGGCGCCAGATCGAAGTCGGCAGGAACGGCAGCGCTTTGCTGCAACGCTTGCTCCAGCGGCTGATAAAAGCCGTAATAGGCTTGCATCAGCTGTTTGAAAAAGGCGTTATCAAGGGTATCGGAAAAAAAAGGAAGGCGTTTTTCCAGTGCGATGTGCAGTTCGGCAGTGCCGGCTCGCAGATCTTGCAGCACCGGTGGCACATAAACCTCACGGGCCTTTGCTTGCATGTAGATCGCTCTTGGTGGGGCCGACTGGGGCCATTCGGGGTTGGAAACGCTGGAACGAATTTATCACGGCAACACACCGAAACTGACCCGACAGAAGCTTTTTCTGTCGATCACGAGACGCTCTGACGGGTTCAGAGTTTCAAAATATCCGAAAAGTTCGACCAGACGTTAGCTCGCCACGACGTCAGGTCTGGATTTCGCACGGACCTTTGAGCTCGACCTGATTGCCGTCCGGGTCCATGCAGTACAACGACAGGCCGTAACCCTCAGCGCCGAAACGCCTGGCGGCTTTATCGACGTGCAGGCCGAAGCGTTGCAGGTGCTCGACCAGCGCCGCTTCATCGAACGGTTCGATGCGCAGGCAGAAGTGATCGACATTCCGCCCTTCGGCGCCGGCGCCGCTTCCGCCCTGGCGCCCGAGTTGGCCTTGCAGGTCGACCAGATCGATCATCGAGGTCCCGGCGCGCAGGTGCACCAGGCCCAGCGGTTCGTTGCGCCTGACCACCTCGGCGCCGAACACCTGATTGTAGAATTCGATGCTGCGCTGCAGATCCTTGACCCGCAGGACGATGTGATCAATGTGTTGAACGGTGAACGGTTGCATGGCTTCGAGCCCTCTCGGTCAGCGACCCGCTCATTGTGGTGCAATACGAAAAAATTCACTGTCGATTTTTCGGTGGAGCTATCGAGGATCCGGTTTTAACCTCAGCCCATGAACATACGAACCGTTGCCCTGCCCCCACACGCCGAGATGGTTCGCGCCATGCTTGAGCGCGACACCGCCTACGAAGGCGTATTCTTCACGGCGGTGAAAACCACCGGGATCTTCTGCC
The DNA here is from genome assembly GCF_900636825.1 of Pseudomonas fluorescens. Lineage (NCBI taxonomy): Bacteria > Pseudomonadati > Pseudomonadota > Gammaproteobacteria > Pseudomonadales > Pseudomonadaceae > Pseudomonas > Pseudomonas fluorescens. Next base: position 3,606,898 of record NZ_LR134318.1, read on the forward strand.
GCCCCAGTTGCACGGCGCGCAAGCCTAAACCGGAGAACGTTGAGTTCTTCGCCCATGCCGACGATTGTCTGTCCGCCGGCTATCGCGCCTGTTTGCGTTGCAAGCCGCTGGACGCCGCTGCCATCGCCCCGGATTGGGTGCAACGCTTACTCGACGCGGTCGAGGCCGAGCCTGAGGTGCGCTGGAGCGATGCACAATTGCTCACCCAAGGCATTGAGCCGCTGAAACTGCGGCGCTGGTTCAAACAGCATTTCGGCATGACCTTCCACGCCTGGCTGCGCACGCGGCGTCTGGGCGTGGCGCTGGGCGGCATCAAACTGGGCACGTCGATCGATCACGCCGCATTCGATTCAGGTTATGAATCCCTGAGTGGTTTTCGAGATGCGTTTCAGAAGTCGTTCCATACCACGCCGGGCCGCGCTGCGCAGAGCGAGCCGCTGCTGTTCACCCGCCTGACCACGCCGCTGGGCCCGATGATCGCCATGGCCGAACGCCGAGGTCTGGTGTTGCTGGAGTTTCTCGACCGGCCGGCGTTGACGCGCGAGCTCGAAGAACTGCAAAAACGCTACGGCTACGTAGTGGCCCCGGGGCACAACAGCCATTTGCAGCAGATTGACCAGCAACTGGCGGCTTACTTCGCCGGCACGCTCAACGAGTTCAGCGTGCCGCTGCACCTGCCCGGCAGCGAATTCGCCCGCCAGGTCTGGTCGGCGCTGCTGCAAATTCCGTATGGCCACACCAGCACTTACAGCGCCCTCGCGGCAGGCCTCGGTAAGCCTGGCGCCAGTCGCGCCGTGGGCTTGGCCAATGGCCGCAATCGTCTGTCAATCGTGGTGCCGTGCCATCGCGTCATCGGCGCAGACGGCTCGCTGACCGGTTATGGTGGCGGGCAACCGCGCAAGGCGTTCCTGCTGCGCCTGGAAAACGCCGCGGTGCAGTTAACGCAATCGCTGGCGTTCTAAGCGTCCAAATCATCAACCAGAAGGGATTTCGATGACCATCCTCGATACAGATTTTCAGGGTGCCACCCAGGTTTCCGGCGGTGACGAAGTCAACGGCTTGTTGAAATAGCATGGGCGAACGCTATCGAGCGGCCCGCGAATTTTTAGCTGCTCTCGATCCCGACTGGCAGCAGCACATCGCGGCTGTCGGTCCTTGCCTGCATCAGCCCCACCCCGCACGCGAACCCTATGAGGCGTTGGTGCGGGCAATTGCTTATCAGCAACTGCATGCCAAGGCTGGCGACGCGATTGTCGGCCGCTTGGTGGCGATGTTCCCCGGGCAGTCATTCCCCAGTCCCGAACAGATCCTCGCCACTGACTTCGAACAGATGCGCCGTTGCGGCTTTTCCGCCAGTAAAGTCACGACCATCCAGGGCATCGCTCAGGCCAGGCTCGACGGTGTCGTCCCGGATTACACCACCGCGCTAAGCATGGATGACGAAGCGTTGATCGAACGTTTGGTCAGCCTGCGCGGCATCGGCCGCTGGACCGTGGAGATGCTGTTGATCTACAGCCTTGAGCGCATGGACATTCTGCCTGCCGATGACTTCGGTGTACGCGAAGGTTATCGCCGCCTGAAAAACCTGGAAAAACAACCCACCCGCAAACAAATGATTGCCATTGGGAATGCCTGGAAGCCGTATCGCACAGTGGCCGCGTGGTATCTGTGGCGGGTGCCTGCACGCTGAACGCAGCATGGCGAGCCATCAACGCCCGAAGACCCAGGACATCTCCTCATCCGTGTAGTCGTAATCCATGCGCAATTCCGCTCCTGCCGGAATGTCTTCGGTGGCGAACACCGCCGTCAACACGTATGGCTTGGTCACCGGTGAATCGCCGATCAACAGTTCCGCGTGAATATTGAATGCGACGGGCTCGACGTTGAAACCTGTGCGCGATTGGCGAACGGGTTTGCCTGCCTCGTTGTATTCGAAATTGGAGTTGATACGGGAGATTGCATTGTCCCCCACGACGACCAGCCGCTCAGGGATCAGGTGCCCTGGGCCATATTGGAAGGTTTGCCCGACGTACATGGTGAAGGTCTGCTCCGAGCGCGGTACGTATTTCAGCGGCATGACCGTACCGCCATACACGCCAATAGCCTCACCTTTGGCGATCCTTCGATTGGCCGCGACCATCATCTGCCCGATCAGCGTGTGCTCTTGCGGCACTTTGGCATCGGCGGAGGTGAATCGTCGGACCTCGAGTTTTTCCTCATAGAGCCTGCCGACTTCGTCAAATCCCTCGAAGCGGATATAAGGCTTGATGTCGGCGGCAAGGTAGCTGATTTCCGAAACAGAGGTCACTCTGGAATCGATCTTGCGGATGCGAATGGGCCGACCTCGGGTGTCCCTGAGTGGGTAACGACCGTTATTGGCGCGGTTGTACGAGCCCGGTCGATTGTCACGGAAGTTGAAACTCGGTGGCTGACGCATGTGAGCCAGTTCCATCGACGTATAGGGCGCGATCGGCATCGATTCGGACGCCATATGAAAGACGTCTTCCGAATCGCCCGACTCCATATCCCGCGCCTCGGGCTGCCGGGCTTCGCTGCCCTCTTCGGTGGCAGAGCGATAGATCGTGGCGTCGGATTCTTCCAGTGCGCGCCAGAAACGGCTGTCCGGATTGCTTACCAGGACCGGGCCGGAGGGGGTCGATTCGCTGGCCAGTCTGGCGCGCAGCAAGCCGGTATGCGGATCAATGCCGACCTGCACGAATCCGCCCATTACCTCAGCAAACTGACGCCCTTGATAGACTCTGAATCCCTGCGCATCGACGTCGGGCAGGTGAATGCCGGACGGAATTCGGTAAAACTTCAGGGTTCGTGTTCGCGGTACGGAGGTCGCGACAGCGGGCGTCACCGCGTCGCCAATCGAGACCGCAGCGGTCCAGGTCTGCGCAACTTCCGTCTGCGGTGCCCGGCTGACCGGCGGTATGTCCGGCATCGGCATGGCAGGCAAGGCAGGCGGATCGATAGACGGCGTACCGATCGGTCGTAGGTTAGGCGCACCGTCGGGGCGTGAGGAGTGTGCATGAACGTCGACAGAGACAGTGCCTTTGACAGGCGTTTTGTTTCCCATGATTCATTCATCCTTGAATGGCTATTGTTGGAGCATCGTGAGATGTCCGGCGACGTGAAAAGTACCACTCGCCTGAACCGGCTGCTCCCCCGCAACCAATACAAAATACGTCGCCGGGAGGGCTCGAAATGCGCATCTGAATCAGCAGAATGCCCGGATCAATTGCACCCCGCGCCGATACCGTCAGCACAAACACCTCACGTGTTCTAGGCTGAACCAGACCCATCCAGCCAAACCGGAGGCTCACCATGCACCTCGAAGGTTCCTGCCATTGCGGCGCCGTGACATTCACCCTCGCCAGCGCCCATCCCTATCCGTATCAACGCTGCTACTGCTCGATCTGCCGCAAGACCCAGGGCGGTGGCGGCTTTGCGATCAACCTCGGTGGCGACGCAACCACGCTCAAAGTCCAGGGCCGCAAACACATCACGGTCTACCACGCGAAGATGAAAAGTGAAGGTGACCAACGTGCCCATCGCAGCAGCAGCGAACGGCACTTCTGTTCCCTTTGCGGCAGCGGCTTATGGCTGTTCAGCCCTGAATGGCCGGAGCTGATCCATCCGTTTGCCTCCGTCATCGACACCCCACTGCCCGTACCGCCGGAGCACACGCATTTGATGCTTGGCTCGAAAGCGCCGTGGGTTGAAGTCGACGCCAAGCCGCAAGACAAACAGTTCGATGTCTATCCCGAAGAATCGATTGCTCAGTGGCATGAGCGGTTGGGATTAGTGAAGTAAGCCGGTTTCATGCTGCATCGGATGGCCCCAGGGCCAACACGGCCAGCGGCCACAGGGTCAGTGACAGCGAGTCCTGCCAGCGACGGGTCGGCAGGTTTACCGAGATTGTCAGGGCTCCAACCCGATCCCGCGCAGGATCACGCTGGTCACCGACTGCACTGCACGCTCGAACTGCATGTCTGACAATGGCTGGTGATCGTTGAGAATATTCACCTGATGATCGAAGTCGGCATAGTGCTGCGTCGACGCCCAGATCATGTAGAGCAGGCTCGACGGTTCCACCGGCAGAATCCGTTTGTCCTCGACCCATTGGCGGATCTTCGCCTCTTTCATTTTCGCCCAGTCATACAGGCTGACATCCAGCGCCTCGCCCAAGGTCGGTGCGCCGTGGATGATTTCATTCGCCCAGACTTTCGAGCCGTACGGTCGGCTGCGCGAGTGATTCATTTTGGCGCGAATATAGCTGCTCAACACCACGCGCGGATCATCGAACATCTCAAAGCACAACGCGTCCTGCTTCCACACTTCCAGCAGATCAAACAGCACCGCGCTATACAGTTCGCTCTTGGTGCTGAAGTAATAATGCAAATTGGAACGCGGCAGCTGCACTTCGGCAGCGATGTCGGCCATGGCGGTGCCGGCGAAACCTTTTTCGGCGAAGACTTTTTCCGCCGCCAGAAGGATTTTTTCGACGTTACTGCGACGAATCTCGATCTTGTGATTGCCCATGTGGGCTCCCTGACTACAAGGTCGTTCAAGACTAGCATCCGCTCAGGCACGCGGGCGACCGATGAAAACGAAACTTCGTACAGACGCGCCCGGATGCGGTTGAGTAAACTGGCCGCCTCTTCGATTCTGCCTCAGAGGTCTTTGCGATGCTGTTCAAGAACACCCTGACCACCGCTGCCCTGCTCGCCTCGCTGCTCACCGCCTCTTCGGCGTTTGCGCACGCCCACCTGAAAAGCCAGACCCCTGCCGCCGACAGTACCGTCGCCGCTGCGAGTGAATTGCGCCTGACCTTTTCCGAAGGCGTCGAAGCCGGGTTCACCAAGGTCATCCTGACCAGGAACGGCGCTCCGGTCGCCATAAAAGAGCCCACCACCGATGCCGACAAGAAAACCCTGATTGTTCATCCTGCCGAACCGTTGACCGCCGGCGAATACAAGGTGGAGTGGCACGCGGTATCAGTCGACACGCACAAGAGCGAAGGCGCCTATCAGTTCAAGGTTGGCCAGTAATTCATGAGTGAAGCGCTGGTGCTGTGCCGCTTTGTGCATTTCGCCGCAGTGCTGATGCTGTTCGGCGCCTGGCTCTTCAGGCCGCTGCTGCTCAAGGAACCGGCGCTGCACGCGGACCGGGGACTGGCGCGGCTGACCCGCTGGCTGACCGCCATTGCACTGGTCAGCGGCATCCTCTGGACGCTGTTGATCACGGCAAGCATGGCCGGTTCGGTGCCGGCCGCTTTCGACCCGACCATCGTCGCGCAGGTGCTGAGCGAAACGTCGTTCGGTCAGGTATGGCGTTGGCATTTACTGATCAACGCGGCGTTGTTGGCGTTGCTGTTCACGCCGTACCGTTCGCGCCTGCCGCTGCGATTGGGCTTGAGCGGTATGCTGTTGGCAACGCTGGCCCCGGTCGGGCATGGCGCGATGCTCGATGGGTTGAGTGGGCAATTGCTCGTGCTCAACCAGATCGTCCACCTGACCTGCGTAGCCGCATGGCTGGGCGGTTTGTTGTTGCTGGTGATGATCCTGCGTGAGCCGAGCGAGCCCCTGCGTCAAATCCTGCAGCGCTTCAGTGGAGTCGGTTACGTACTGGTCGCCGGCCTGCTGATCAGCGGTTTGATCAACGTCCGGATGTTGACCGGCCAATGGTGGCCGACACCGATGTTCAGCGGCTTTGCCCTGATTTTGCTGATCAAGGCGATGATGGTGTTGGGAATGCTGGGTTTGGCGTTGTTCAATCGCTTGCGCACGGACGATTGCGAACTGCGCCTGGGATCTCTGCGGCGTAGCGTGATGCTCGAGTGGCTGCTGGGGGTTGGCGCCGTTGCCGCCGTTTCACTGCTTGGCACACTGCCCCCAATGATCGCCGTCTGAAAATCAAAACATTGCAGCCTGCATGAGTGATCTGTAGGAGCTGCCGCAGGCTGCGATCTTTTGACCTTAATGATGCTGGGTATCGCCCGCCGCAGTATCAATACTGACCACCACCGACATCCCCGGGCGCAGCCGCTCTTCCTCTTGCTGATCGGGGTCGATGGTGATCCGCACCGGCACCCGCTGGGAAATCTTGACGAAATTGCCAGTCGCGTTATCCGCTTGCAACAGGGCAAATTCGGAACCGGTCCCCGGTGAAATATGCTGCACATGGCCGGTGAATTTGCGGTGATTCAGGGCATCGACGGTGAAACGCACCGGCTGCCCGACCCGCACGTTGTCCATCTGGGTTTCTTTCATGTTGGCGATCACCCATTTCTGATCCGGCACCAACGCCATCAACTGCGCTCCGGAATTGACGTACGCGCCAAGGCGCACGCCGATCTGCCCGAGCTGGCCGTCGCGCGGCGCGACGATGCGCGTGTTCGACAGATCGATCCGCGCCAATTGCACCGCCGCTTCAGCGCTGGCGACTGCCGCTTCCAGCGAACCGCGATTGACGATCACCGTTTGCAGATCCTGACGAGCGATTTCCAGATTGGCCTTGGCCTGCGCCACCGCCGCTGTGCTCTGCGCATTGGCGGCGAGGGTTATATCGAACTCGCGTTTGGACACCGAACCGTCGCGCACCAGGTCTTGGTTGCGGCGCAGATCTGCCTCGCTTTTGCGTAATTGCGCTTCGCTGTCGGCCAATACTGCCTGACGCAACTTGATCGTCGCCTCGGCACTGTTGCGCTGTTGTACCACGTTGGCCAGCCCGGCTTTTTGCACCGCCAGTTGCGCCAGCGACTGGTCGAGGCGTTGCTGATAAATACGATCATCCAGGCGCACCAGCAGATCGCCGGCCTTTACGTACTGGAAATCCTGCACCGGCACTTCAAACACATATCCGCTGAGCTGCGGGCCGATGATCGTGACCTGCCCGCGTATCAAAGCGTTTTCAGTGGTTTCGACCGCGCTGCTGAACGGTGGCAACTGCCACGCATACAGGACGATCAACACGCCGACCAAGGCGATCGCTGCGAAGCCCAGCGAAGAAATGATCCGCACCCGCAGTGAACGCGGCTCGGTATTGGGCGACGACGGCGGCGCCTCGCCCTCGGGCGTGGCGGCAATGGCGTTGGTGGTTGTGGTGGTCGGTTCGGTCATCAAGAAGTGGCGCCGCTGGAAGGAACGGTAGGTGTCGGTTCGACGGTTTTGGTGGTGCTCATCAGCCACAGCGCCCGGATCGAAATCCAGATCATCGTCAGCACTGCAATCACCGCGATTAGCATGAAGACATCGTTATAGGCCAACACGTTCGCTTCGCGCGTGGCGGCATTGGCCAGGCTGCGAATGCCGGCCAGATTGCGCAGGCTCGGGTCGGCGAGCAGCGACCCGAACGCTGACCCGCCGCTTTGCACGCGCGCGGCAACAAGCGGATCGGACATCACCAGGTGGTCGACGATATGGCTGGAATGAAACTTCTCGCGCACGATCTGGAACGTACCCAGCAGTGCCGCGCCGAGCAGTCCGCCGAGGTTGTTGCAGATCCCGAAGAGCACCGAAAAACTCACCAGATTGCGCGGATTGGTCAGCACGTTGCGCGTGCCCAGCACCATGGTCGGGCCGAGAAAAAACGTGCTGCCGAACGCCAGCAGAAACTGACTGAAATACAGGTTCTGAGGGCGGGTCAGGTTGTTGGAAAAACTGTCCATCACCGAACCGGTAGCCATCAACGCCAACGAGATGATCAGCGGCATCAACAGATGTTTCGGGTTGATCGTCAGCGCGCTGGTCGCCAGCCCGGCGACGCTGCCTAATAGCATGACCACGTACAAACTGTGCAATTGCTGACTGCTCATGTTGAGGTTCTGCATGAAGCCGACGGCACCGGTGGACTGCTCGGAGGTGACCATGCGAATCAGCACCACCGCCAACGCCAGCCGCACCATCGCCCCGCTGCCCAGCCAGCGGGTCATCAACATCGGGTTGCTACGGTTATGCTCGATGGCCAGACCCATGATGATCAGCGCGATCGAACAGGCCAGGGCCACGCCAATCCAGTCCGCCTCCAGCCACCAATCGATGCGCCCCAGCGAGAGCACCGCGCAGAGCAGCGCGACCCCCGTCGCGAGAATCGCGAAGGTGAGGAAATCGAGTTTCTCAAAGGTCTTGAAGCGATCACCCGGCGGTAACTTCAGCAGCAGAACACAGCCGAGCGACAGCAGCGCCATGCCCAATTCGAACAGATACAAGCCACGCCATTCGGCGATTTGCAGCAGGTCTTCGGAGAACAGCCGCGCCAGCGGAAGCGCCAGTTGTGAGGTGCCGAGGCCGAGCACCAGCGCCTTTAACCGCCACTTTGCCGGGAACGCTTGAACCATGTAATACAGGCCCAGCGAACTGAGCGCCGCGCCGACCATGCCGTGGGCCGCACGCACCGCCACCGCTGAATTCAAGTCGTTGACGAACAAGTGGCCGAACGTCACCAGCGCATACAACACCAGAAACACTTCGGTGAATGCGCGCAAGCCGAACTGCTGGCGAAACTTCACCAGCAGCAGGTTCATCGATACGTTGGTCATCACATACGCGGCAGGCAGCCAGGCCATCTCTGCCGTAGTCGCACCGAGCGAGCCTTGCAGATAAGGCAGGTTGGCAACCACCAGCGAATTCCCCAGCCCACCCGTCACTGCCACCAGTACGCCGACCGCCGCGTAAGCGAGGCGCTTGGGCGTGGAGTGCAACGGTGTCGAGGGCGAGCCGGGCAGGCTGGGCTTTTCGTGCGGTTGCCAGTGGCGCGGGGCGTATTTATCCATGGATCGGCCTGGTGCTGGGGGTGAAGGAAGTCTGCCGCATATTTCCTGGCAGCACACTTTTCGATGGACAACAAAAAACCCCGTAGGAGCTGTCGAGTGAAACGAGGCTGCGATCTTTTGATCCGTTTTTTTCAAAAGCAACATCAAAAAATCGCAGCGTCCCGCAGCTCCTACAGGGCGATCTGGGCGCGTCGCGCAGAAGGTCATCGTATAACTTCCAGTTGACAATCCCTGAAAATCTGGGAAATATCCGCATCGATGTTGTACGACGACGTATGACAAACAATAAAAACAAAAATTGATTCAGGGAGCGTCATAGTGAGCACACTCGGCTGCAATTCCGTCCGCCCTTCCCGTTTTTGCGCTATTCATCCGCGTTCTGCCCTGAGCCTGATCGGCTGCAGCAGTCTGGCCCTCGCCCTGCCGATGAGCGCCAGCGCCGAAGGCTTTCTCGATGACAGCAAAGCCACGCTGAACCTGCGCAACGCCTACTTCAATCGCAACTTCGTCAACCCGGCCAACCCACAGGGCAAGGCCGAAGAGTGGACGCAGAGCTTCATCCTCGATGCCAAATCCGGCTTCACCCAAGGCACCGTCGGCTTCGGCCTCGACATCCTCGGGCTGTATTCTCAAAAGCTCGATGGCGGCAAAGGCACCGGCGGCACGCAACTGCTGCCGATCCACGATGACGGGCGTCCGGCCGACAATTTCGGCCGTATGGGTGTGGCGCTGAAGGCGAAGGTATCCAAGACCGAATTGAAGGTCGGCGAATGGATGCCGGTGTTGCCGATCCTGCGCTCCGACGACGGCCGCTCCCTGCCCCAGACTTTTCGCGGCGGCCAGATTACTTCCACCGAGATCAACGGTCTGACCGTCTACGGCGGCCAGTTCCGCGGCAACAGTCCGCGCAACGACGCCAGCATGGAAGACATGTCAATGAACGGCCGCGGCGCGTTCACTTCGGATCGTTTCAACTTCGGCGGCGGCGAATACACCTTCAATGACAAGCGCACGCTGGTGGGCGTGTGGTACGCCGAACTCAGCGACATTTATCAGCAGCAGTATTTCAACCTCAGCCACAGCCAGCCGCTCGGCGACTGGACATTGGGTGCCAACCTCGGTTTCTTCACCGGCAAGGAAGACGGCAGCGCCCAGGCCGGCGACCTCGACAACAAGACCGCGTTCGCCATGCTCTCGGCCAAGTACGGCGGCAACACGTTCTATGTCGGCCTGCAGAAACTCACGGGCGATGACGCCTGGATGCGGGTCAACGGCACCAGCGGCGGCACCTTGGCCAACGACAGTTACAACGCCAGTTATGACAACGCCAAAGAGCGCTCCTGGCAGTTGCGCCACGACTACAACTTCGTCGCCCTCGGCGTTCCCGGCCTGACTTTGATGAACCGCTATATCAGCGGCGATAACGTTCACACCGCCAGCACCAGCGACGGCAAGGAATGGGGCCGCGAGTCGGAACTGGCCTATACCGTGCAAAGCGGTCCGCTGAAAAACCTCAACGTGAAATGGCGCAATGCGACAATCCGTCGAGACTTCAGCACCAATGAATTTGACGAGAACCGGATCTTTATCAGCTATCCGATTTCGTTGTTGTAACGGTTGGCGGCTTTACACTGTGGGAGCGAGCCTGCTCGCGAAAGCGCCAGACCAGTCGACTTGTTGTGACTGGCACACCGCCTTCGCGAGCAGGCTCGCTCCCACAAGGGAACTGCATTGCCAGACAGGTATCGGGTGTAGAGAAAATGCATCGCCCCTTCCGTCATCTACACCAAAAGTCGCGTTGACAAGATCCGGAAACCCTACCGATACTTCAGCGCAGTCATACGACAACCTACAACAAACCTAATAACAATGTGTTCAGGGATTGCCATGACGTCTACTTCTACCCCCCGCGCTCCTTTCAATCGCCTATTGCTGACCGGCGCGGCCGGCGGCCTGGGCAAAGTACTGCGCGAACGCCTGCGTCCTTACGCGAACGTGTTGCGCCTGTCCGATATCGCCGCCCTCGCCCCGGCAGCCGATGAGCATGAAGAAGTCGTACTCTGCGACCTCGCCGACAAGCAAGCCGTGCATCAACTGGTCGAAGGTGTGGATGCGATCCTGCACTTCGGCGGCGTCTCGGTTGAGCGTCCTTTCGAAGAAATTCTCGGTGCCAACATCAGCGGCGTCTTTCACATCTACGAGGCCGCACGCAAGCACGGTGTGAAGCGAGTAATCTTCGCCAGTTCCAACCACGTCATCGGTTTCTATAAGCAGGACGAAAAACTCGACGCCACTTCGCCGCGCCGCCCTGACGGTTACTATGGTTTGTCCAAGTCCTACGGCGAAGACATGGCCAGTTTCTACTTCGATCGCTACGGCATCGAAACTGTCAGCATCCGCATCGGCTCCTCGTTCCCGGAACCGCAGAACCGCCGGATGATGCATACCTGGCTAAGCTTCGACGACCTCACGCAACTGCTCGAACGCTCGCTGTACACGCCGAACGTCGGTCACACCGTGGTCTACGGCATGTCCGCCAACAAAGACGTCTGGTGGGACAACCGCTACGCCGACCACCTCGGCTTCGAAGCCAAGGACAGCTCGGAAGTATTCCGCGACAAGGTCGAAGCGCAACCAATGCCGGCCGACGATGATCCCGCGCGGATCTATCAGGGTGGCGCCTTTGTTGCTGCAGGCCCGTTTGGCGACTGATCGTTCGACTTGATCCCCTTCAATAAACACCACGGGAATGAGTATGCAAGCCGAATTGATCGTCGACGCCCGCAATGCGGTCGGTGAAAGCCCGGTGTGGGTGCCGCAGGATAACGCGCTGTACTGGGTCGATATCCCCAACGGTGGGTTACAACGCTGGAGCGCTGACACTGGTCATGTAACGTCCTGGAAAGCGCCGGAAATGCTCGGCTGCATCACTCGCCACCGCAACGGCGGCTGGGTGGCCGGCATGGAAAGCGGCTTCTTTCGCCTGCATGCGCACAGCGACGGCAGCCTCGACAGCGAATTGCTCGCCAACGTTGCGCACAGCCGCCCCGACATGCGGTTGAATGATGGTCGCTGCGACCGTCAAGGGCGTTTCTGGGCCGGCAGCATGGTATTGAACATGGGCCTCAACGCACCTGAAGGTCGACTCTATCGCTACAACGCAGGGCAGTCCGGAGTGGTCGAGGCGCAGCTTGACGGTTTCACCGTGCCCAATGGCCTCGGCTTCAGCCCCGACGGCAAGATCATGTATTTGTCCGACTCGCATCCCAATGTGCAACTGATCTGGGCTTTCGACTACGACACCGAGACCGGCACGCCGTCGAATCGCCGGGTGTTTGTCGACATGAACCAGTTCGCTGGCCGTCCTGACGGTGCCGCCGTGGATGCCGATGGCTGTTACTGGATCTGCGCCAATGATGCCGGACTGATTCACCGCTTCACGCCGGACGGTCGCCTCGACTATTCGCTGGAAGTCCCGGTGAAGAAACCGACGATGTGTGCGTTCGGTGGCAGCAACCTGGACACCTTGTTCGTCGCCTCGATTCGCCCCGGCGATGACCACGATCCGCAATCCCTGGCCGGCGGCGTGTTCGCTCTGAAGCCCGGCGTCAAAGGCCTTGCGGAACCCGAGTTCAACGATTTGCTTTAGACCCTCTGCTGCACCGCTGCGCCTTGAACACAAAAATAACAAGACTGGAGACTCACCCCCCATGAACTTCAAACGCACCTTGCTCGCCGCTGCACTCCCGCTGATCTTCACCTTCGCCGGTGCCGCTCAGGCAGACATGAAACTCAAATTCGCTGACATCCATCCCGCCGGTTATCCAACCGTGGTGGCCGAAGAAAGCATGGGCAAGGCCCTGACCAAGGAAACCAACGGCGAGCTGACCTTCCAGTACTTCCCGGGCGGCGTGCTCGGGTCGGAAAAAGAAGTCATCGAACAGATGCAGGTCGGTGCGGTGCAAATGTCGCGCGTCAGCCTCGGTATCGTTGGCCCCGTGGTGCCGGACGTGAACGTGTTCAACATGCCGTTCATTTTCCGCGATCAACAGCACATGCGTAACGTGATCGATGGCCCGGTGGGCGACGAGATCCTCGACAAGATCACCAACTCCGAATTTGGTCTGGTAGCCCTCGCGTGGATGGACGGCGGCACTCGCAACATCTACACCAAGAAACCGGTACGCAAACTCGAAGACCTCAAAGGCATGAAAATCCGCGTGCAGGGCAACCCTATGTTCATCGACATGATGAACGCGATGGGTGGTAACGGCATCGCGATGGACACCGGCGAGATCTTCAGCGCCTTGCAGACCGGCGTGATCGACGGCGCGGAAAACAACCCGCCAACCCTGCTCGAACACAACCACTTCCAGAACGCCAAGTTCTACAGCCTGACCGGTCACCTGATCCTGCCAGAGCCGATCGTGATGTCGAAAATCACCTGGGAAAAACTCACTCCCGATCAACAGCAACTGGTCAAGAAAGCCGCCAAGGCTGCCCAGGCCGAAGAGCGTGTGCTGTGGGACAAGAAGTCCGCAGCCAGCGAAGAAAAACTCAAGGCTGCCGGCGTCGAGTTCATCGAAGTCGATAAAAAACCTTTCTACGACGCCACCGCTCCAGTACGGGAAAAGTACGGCGCGAAGTACGCCGACCTGATCAAGAAAATCGAAGCCGTTCAGTAACGCCTCCCGCTCTGTACTCATGAAAAAGGCCCGGCGCGCCTGATGTTCGAGGCGCGCCCGGTTACGGTGGAACCCGATGAAGAATCTGCTGCTGCGTATCAACGACAAGATCTACATGACGTGCATCTGGGTCGCCGGCCTTTCCGTCCTGGCGATTTCTTTGATGATCCCTTGGGGCGTGTTCGCCCGCTATGTGTTGGGCACTGGCTCGAGCTGGCCGGAGCCCACCGCGATCCTGCTGATGATGGTGTTCACCTTCATTGGCGCCGCCGCCAGTTACCGCGCCGGTGCGCACATGGCCGTGGCCATGCTCACCGACCGCATGCCGCCAGCGCTGAAATCTGCGGCGGCGATTGTTTCGCAGCTGCTGATGGCGGCGATCTGCATCTTCATGACCATCTGGGGCGCGAAGCTGTGCATGTCGACCTGGAACCAGTTCATGGCCGCCCTGCCCGACCTGCGGGTTGGCGTGACGTACTTGCCGATCCCGTTGGGCGGCTTGCTGACGCTGATTTTTGTCGTGGAAAAACTCCTGCTCGGTGACCAGAGCAAACGTCGGGTCGTGCAGTTCGACCTGGTTGAAGAAAGTGAAGGTGCCGTTTAATGGACGCTCTGATTCTGCTGGGCAGTTTTATCGTGTTGATCCTGATCGGCATGCCGGTCGCTTACGCGTTGGGCGCCGCTGCGCTGATCGGCGCGTGGTGGATCGATATTCCATTCCAGGCGGTGATGATCCAGGTCGCCTCGGGAGTGAACAAATTCTCGCTGCTGGCCATCCCGTTCTTTGTGCTGGCCGGAGCAATCATGGCCGAGGGCGGCATGTCGCGCCGCTTGGTCGCGTGTGCCGGAGTGCTGGTGGGTTTCGTGCGCGGAGGCCTGTCGCTGGTCAACATCGTCGCCTCGACGTTCTTCGGTGCGATCTCCGGTTCCTCGGTGGCCGACACTGCGTCGGTAGGTTCGGTGCTGATTCCGGAAATGGAACGCAAGGGCTATCCACGGGAGTTCTCCACTGCGGTGACCGTCAGTGGTTCGGTGCAAGCCCTGCTGACCCCGCCAAGCCATAACTCGGTGCTCTACTCGCTGGCCGCCGGCGGCACCGTTTCGATCGCTTCGCTGTTCATGGCGGGCATCGTCCCGGGCCTGATGATGAGCGCCTGCCTGATGGTGCTGTGCCTGATCTTCGCGAAAAAGCGCAACTATCCCAAGGGCGAAGTGATCCCGATGCGCCAGGCGCTGAAGATCGTCGGCGAAGCCCTGTGGGGCATGATGGCGATGGTGATCATCCTCGGCGGCATCCTCTCCGGCATCTTCACCGCCACTGAATCGGCGGCGATCGCGGTGCTGTGGTCATTCTTCGTGACCATGTTCATTTATCGCGATTACAAATGGAGCGAGCTGCCCAAGCTGATGCATCGCACGGTGCGCACCATTTCCATCGTAATGATCCTGATCGGTTTCGCCGCCAGCTTCGGCTACATCATGACCCTGATGCAGATCCCGGCGAAGATCACCACGATGTTCCTGACGCTGTCGGACAACCGTTACGTGATTCTGATGTGCATCAATGTGATGCTGCTGATGTTGGGCACGGTGATGGACATGGCGCCGCTGATCCTGATCCTCACGCCGATCCTGATGCCAGTGATTCTCGGCATCGGTGTCGATCCGGTGCAGTTCGGCATGATCATGCTGGTCAACCTGGGGATCGGATTGATCACACCGCCAGTGGGCGCCGTGCTCTTCGTCGGCTCGGCGGTGGGCAAGGTCAGTATCGAAAGCACTGTGAAAGCCCTGCTGCCATTCTACGGCGTGCTGTTCCTGGTGCTGCTGCTGGTGACTTACGTACCGGCAATTTCGCTGTGGCTGCCGCATCTGGTGTTGTAACCGTCTGAAAAGATCGCAGCCTTCGGCAGCTCCTACAGGACCGCAGTCTCTCGTAGGAGCTGTCGAGTGCAACGAGGCTGCGATCTGTTGCTCTTCACGCCCGCAACAACATGTACCCCGCCACCACCAGACAGACACTGGCAAATCCCACCTGCAACGCCCGCGCCGGCAACTGCGCGCAAAGCGTACGGCCGATAATCATGCCGACCACACTGGCAATGATGAACGCCGCGCCCTGACGGTCGATCCGCACGCCCGCGTGAAACGAGCCGATCACGCCAATCACGGAAATCAGACTGATCACCATCAATGACGTGGCAACGATGCCGCGCATCTGCACATCGGTCAGTTGCTTGAACGCCGGCACGATCAAAAAGCCGCCACCGACGCCGAGCAAACCGGACACCAGCCCGGTGATCGCGCCCAAAGCCGCGAGCGTCGCGGTGCATTTGGCGGTCCAGTCGAAGCGTCCGGTTTCAACGTCGAGCATGCAGTTCTTCTGGCCCCAACTGGCATGCCCATGATCGCTTGGGCCCGCTTGCCGACGCTCTTTTCCGAGCATTCGCCAGGCGACCATAACCATCAGCAGACTGAACAGGATCATCAGGATCTTCTCCGGCAACTGGTGCGCGAAATAGATCCCCAGCGGCGAAAACACCGCCCCCAGCGCCGCGATCAACAGGGCCGCGCGATAACGCACCAGGCCATGCCGCAAACCATCGATCGCACCGACCGCCGCCGCACTGCCGACCGCGAACAAGGCGACGGGCGCCGCTTGGGTCATTGTCCAGCCGAGCCCGAGCACCAGCGCCGGCACCGCGAGAATGCCACCACCGGCCCCGGTCAGACCGAGGACCAGCCCCATCACCACGCCAAACAGACTTGCCAGCAACATAGGGTTTTCTCAGTCAACCTTGGAGAGACGTGTCAGCCACTCGCGGCCCTTGAGCATGCCGTTCCAGTAGAACCACGGCAGCAGCGAAGCCTTGAGCCACCAGGCCGAACGGCGGGCAACGGTCGGGTCCAGCGGGAAAGTCGGCAGCAGCTTGCCGCCATAGCCGAATTCGGCAAGGATCACCTTGCCCTTCTCCACCGTCAGCGGGCAGGAGCCGTAGCCGTCGTACTTCAGCGGCAGGGGTTGCTGCTGACGCTGAGCAAACAGGTTTTCGGCCACCACGACAATTTGCTTGCGCACCGCCGCTGCGGTTTTGGCGTTGCTGGTACCGCAGACATCGCCGAGGGCGAACACCTCGGGATAGCGCGGATGCTGCAGGCTGTGCGGATTGACTTCGCACCATCCGGCGGCATCGGCCAGGGCACTCTGCGCAATGAAGTCCGGCGAGACCTGGGGCGGGACGACGTGGAGCAGATCAAAGATTTTCGCTTCGCGGGTCACGTTGCCGTCGGCGTCCTTGACCTCGAACCAGGCGGTTTTCGCCGGGCCGTCAACTTTGACCAGATTCGAATTGAACGCCAGTTGCGCGCGGTATTTTTCGATGTATTTCATCAACGGTGGTACGAATGTCGCCACGCCGAACAGTGCGGCGCCAGCCAGATTGAATTCGACGTTGATGTTGTGCAGTGCGCCGGATTTGCGCCAGTGATCGCAGGAAAGATACAGCGCCTTTTGTGGCGCACCGGCACATTTGATCGGCATCGCCGGCTGGGTAAACAGCGCCCGGCCATCACGCAGTTTCTGCACTTGATCCCAGGTGTATTGCGCATGCTGGTAACTGTAATTGGACGTCACGCCGTGCTGGCCGAGGCTTTCCTGCAAGCCCTCGATTTTCTCCCAGGCCAGGCGCAGGCCCGGGCACACGACGAGGTTTTGGTAGCTGACGGTGCGTTGGTCGTTGAGGGTGAGTTGGCGCTGGTGCGGATCAATGGCGGTGACGCTGGCCTGAATCCACGTCGCTTGCCGCGGCATGACCTTGCTCATCGGCCTTGCGGTGTCCTTGGCGTCATAAGCCCCGCCGCCGACCAGCGTCCACGCCGGCTGGTAGTAGTGCTGCGAACTCGGTTCGATCACGGTGATGTTCAGATGCGGATCACGCTTGAGCAAACTGGCGACAAAACCGATGCCCGCCGTGCCGCCGCCGATGACCACGATATCGGCACTGATGGATGGGCCCCAGTGTTGATCGTTCATTGCTTGTTCCTTTTGCTGCACGCAAGGGTGTGTTCGGGTCAAACCGATGAACCTGTGGGAGCTGGCTTGCCAGCGATAGCGGTGCGTCACTCACATAAATGTTGGCTGATAAGCCCTCATCGCTGGCAAGCCAGCTCCCACAGGGTAATTACTGTTCCGGCTGGCATTTATGGCTGTTCCCAGCTCTTGAGCACCGCTCCGCAATAAAGCCCTGACAAGGTCTTCATCACTTGAATGACTTCGTGACTGGCCAGGCCGTAGAAAATGTATTTGCCTTCACGGCGCGTCGCGACCAGGCCTTCATCACGCAAAATGCCCAATTGCTGCGACAGCGTCGGCTGACGCACACCGGTCATTGTTTCCAGCTCGCCGACATTGCGCTCACCCTGGGTCAGTTGACAGAGGATCAACAAGCGATCTTCATTGGCCAACGCCTTGAGCAGCGCGCAGGCCTTGGATGCGGAGGCACGCAGTTGGGCAACTTCACTTTCGGTCAGACTGGATTGCATTTGCACGAGGCCTTGGACGTCACTTAAGCTGCGAACATTATGTTTTTACATAAAGTGTTGCAACCCTGAATTCCCAGCACAGGTTTTCCCCATGCCCGCCCTGATTGAAGCTTTCCTCGACCCCGCCTCCTCGACCTACAGCTATGTGGTCTACGAAGCCGACGGCGGACTGTGCGCAATCGTCGATCCGGTGCTCGATTACGACGGCGCCGCGGGTCGCACCTGCACCACTCAGGCAGACAAGATCATTGCCTTCGTCCGCAAGCATCAGCTGCAAGTGCAATGGTTGCTGGAAACCCATGCCCACGCCGATCACCTCTCCGCCGCGCCTTACCTGCGCCGTGAACTGGGCGGCAAGATCGCCATCGGCGAATCGATCAGCAAAGTGCAGAACGTGTTCAAGACGTTATTCAATCTGGAGCCGGAATTCAGCGTCGACGGCTCGCAGTTCGATCATCTGTTTGCGCCCGACGAGTCGTTCATGATCGGCAATCTCAAAGCCACCGCCCTGCACGTCCCCGGCCACACGCCTGCGGATATGGCGTACCTGATCGATGGCGAGCAGATTCTGGTCGGCGATACGCTGTTCATGCCGGATGTCGGCACGGCGCGCTGCGACTTTCCTGGCGGCAACGCGCAGCAGTTGTTCAGGTCGATCCAAAAGCTCCTGGCCTTCCCGGCCAGCGTGAAGCTTTACGTCTGCCACGATTACCCGCCCGAGAGCCGCGCCTCGCACTGCCAGTCAACGGTCGGCGAACAGCGCAAAAGCAATATTCATGTGCATGACGGAATCGATGAAGCGGCGTTCGTCGAGATGCGCACAACGCGTGATGCCGGGCTGGGCATGCCGACGCTGTTACTGCCGGCGATCCAGGTGAACGTGCGGGCGGGAAATTTCCCCGCGGCCGAAGACAATGGCGTGGTTTACCTGAAGGTTCCGCTCAACAAGCTTTAAGGTCAAAAGATCGCAGCCTTCGGCAGCTCCTACATTTGGAATACGGTGCAACTGTAGGAGCTGCCGAAGGCTGCGATCCTTTGATTTTCAGCTCCCCAACGTCAACCCATTGACCGGCAACGGCAACGCCGTCTTGTAGCGCACTTGCTTGAGAGCAAAGCTTGAGCGGATGTTCGCCACGCCCGGAACCTTGGTCAGAAAATCCATCATGAAACGCTCCAGCGACTGAATGCTCGGCACCAGCACCCGGATCAGATAGTCCGGGTCGCCGGCCATCAGATAGCACTCCATCACCTCGGGCCGGTCGGAGATCGCTTCCTCGAAATGCTGCAGCGCTTCTTCGACCTGTTTCTCCAGGCTGACGTGAATGAAAACGTTGACGTGCAACCCCAGCAAATCCGCGTCCAGCAGCGTCACCTGTTCGCGAATCAGGCCCAATTCTTCCATTGCCTTGACCCGATTGAAGCACGGCGTTGGCGACAGATTGACCGAGCGCGCGAGGTCAGCGTTGGTGATGCGCGCGTTCTCCTGAAGACTGTTGAGAATGCCGATATCGGTACGGTCCAGTTTGCGCATGGGACAAAACCACCTGTTTTTTATGTTTATGCAGATTTTTTATCTGCAAATGATCGCAAGCGCAACGAAACAGAGATAAATATTCTTCTTGCCCCGGCCTATGATTGTTGTAGGACAAGAATTCTTCTACCGAGGAATGACTGCCAGCTCACTACAAGAAATTCACAAGATCGAGCGTAGAAGCCATGACCCAAGCGTATGAACCGCTGCGCCTGCACGTCCCTGAACCTTCGGGCCGTCCCGGCTGTAAAACCGACTTTTCCTATCTGCATCTCACCGATGCCGGTACGGTGCGCAAACCTCCCATCGATGTAGAACCGGCCGACACCGCCGACCTGGCCCGTGGCCTGATTCGCGTGCTCGACGATCAGGGCAACGCCCTCGGCCCATGGGCTGAAGACGTCCCGGTAGAGATTCTGCGCAAAGGCATGCGCGCCATGCTCAAGACGCGCATCTATGACAACCGCATGGTCGTCGCGCAGCGTCAGAAAAAGATGTCGTTCTACATGCAGAGCCTCGGTGAAGAGGCGATTGGCAGCGCTCAGGCGCTGGCGCTGAACATTGATGACATGTGCTTCCCGACCTACCGCCAGCAAAGCATTCTGATGGCCCGCGACGTTCCGCTGGTCGACCTGATCTGCCAACTGCTGTCCAACGAGCGCGACCCGCTCAAGGGTCGCCAGTTGCCGATCATGTACTCGGTCAAAGACGCTGGTTTCTTCACCATTTCCGGCAACCTCGCCACTCAGTTCATTCAGGGCGTCGGTTGGGGCATGGCCTCGGCGATCAAGGGCGACACCAAAATCGCTTCGGCGTGGATCGGTGACGGTGCTACCGCCGAATCGGACTTCCACACTGCCCTCACCTTCGCTCACGTTTATCGCGCGCCGCTGATCCTCAACGTCGTTAACAATCAATGGGCAATTTCGACCTTCCAGGCCATCGCGGGCGGTGAAGCCACCACTTTCGCCGGACGCGGCGTTGGTTGCGGCATCGCCTCGCTGCGGGTCGATGGCAACGACTTCTACGCGGTTTACGCCGCCTCGGCCTGGGCTGCCGAACGCGCCCGCCGCAATCTTGGCCCGACCATGATCGAATGGGTCACCTACCGCGCCGGCCCGCACTCGACCTCCGACGACCCATCGAAATACCGCCCCGCCGATGACTGGAGCCACTTCCCTCTCGGCGATCCCATCGCACGTCTGAAACAGCATCTGGTCAAGGCCGGCCATTGGTCGGAAGAAGAGCACGCCGCCGTCAGCGCCGAACTCGAAGCCGAAGTGATTGCCGCGCAGAAACAGGCCGAGCAGTACGGCACCTTGGCTGGCGGGCAGATCCCGAGCGCCGCGACCATGTTCGAAGACGTTTACAAAGAGATGCCGGAGCATTTGAAGCGCCAGCGTCAGCAGTTGGGGATCTGACATGAACGACCACAACAACAATATTCAGTTGGAAACCGCCATGACCACAACCACCATGACCATGATCCAGGCCCTGCGCTCGGCCATGGATGTGATGCTTGAGCGTGATGACAATGTCGTCGTGTTCGGTCAGGACGTCGGCTACTTCGGCGGCGTGTTCCGCTGCACCGAAGGCCTGCAGACCAAGTACGGCACCTCGCGGGTGTTCGACGCGCCGATTTCCGAAAGCGGCATCGTCGGCGTAGCCGTCGGCATGGGCGCATACGGTTTGCGGCCGGTCGCCGAAATCCAGTTCGCCGACTACGTCTACCCGGCTTCCGACCAGATCATTTCCGAAGCGGCGCGCCTGCGTTATCGCTCGGCGGGTGAATTCACCGCACCGATGACCCTGCGCATGCCGTGCGGCGGCGGCATCTACGGCGGCCAGACCCATAGCCAGAGCATTGAGGCGATGTTCACCCAAGTCTGCGGCCTGCGCACTGTCATGCCGTCCAATCCTTACGACGCCAAAGGCCTGCTGATCGCTTCCATCGAAAATGATGATCCGGTGATCTTCCTCGAGCCGAAGCGCCTGTACAACGGCCCGTTCGACGGCCATCACGATCGCCCGGTAACGCCGTGGTCGAAACACCCTGCCGCGCAAGTGCCGGACGGCTACTACACCGTGCCGCTGGATGTCGCCGCGATCACTCGTCCGGGCAAGGACGTGACCGTGCTGACTTACGGCACCACCGTTTACGTTTCGCAAGTTGCTGCTGAAGAATCAGGCGTAGATGCCGAAGTCATCGACCTGCGCAGCCTGTGGCCGCTGGACCTGGAAACCATCGTCAAATCGGTGAAGAAAACCGGCCGTTGCGTCGTAGTCCACGAAGCGACCCGCACCTGCGGTTTCGGCGCCGAGCTGGTGTCGCTGGTGCAAGAGCATTGCTTCCATCACTTGGAAGCGCCAATCGAACGCGTCACAGGTTGGGACACCCCCTACCCGCACGCGCAGGAATGGGCGTATTTCCCAGGGCCGTCCCGAGTGGGCGCGGCGTTGAAACGGGTCATGGAGGTCTGAATGGGCACGCACGTTATCAAGATGCCGGACATTGGCGAAGGCATCGCAGAAGTGGAACTGTCGCAATGGCACGTCAAGGTCGGCGATCTGGTGGTTGAAGACCAGGTGCTGGCGGACGTGATGACCGACAAGGCGATGGTCGATATTCCGTCGCCGGTCCACGGCAAGGTGATCGCGCTTGGCGGTCAGCCGGGTGAAGTGATGGCGGTTGGCAGTGTGCTGATCAGCATTGAAGTCGAGGGTGCCGGCAACCTCAAAGAATCAGCCGCTCCGGTTGTTACCAAAGAGCCTGTTGCGCCGAAAGTGGAAGCTGCTGTTGAAAGCAAACCTGCGCCAGCTGCCGCGCGCCCTGCTCCTGTTTGCCAGGGCCCGATGGTTGCTCGCGAAGCAGACGAACGTCCGCTCGCCTCGCCAGCCGTGCGCAAGCATGCGCTGGATCTGGGTATTCAGTTGCGTCTGGTACGCGGCACCGGCCCGGCTGGTCGCGTGTTGCATGAAGATCTCGAGGCGTATCTGGCACAAGGTCAGTCCAACGCCTCGGCGCCGGTCGCCGCTGCATACGCCCAGCGCAACGACGAAGAACAGATCCAAGTCATCGGCATGCGCCGCAAGATCGCGCAGCGCATGCAGGAGGCCACGCAGCGGGCAGCGCATTTCAGTTACGTCGAAGAAATCGACGTGACGGCGATCGAAGAACTGCGCGCGCATCTGAATGAAAAGCATGGCGCCAGCCGCGGCAAGTTGACCTTGTTGCCGTTCCTCGTCCGCGCGCTGGTCGTTGCCCTGCGCGACTTCCCGCAGATGAACGCACGTTATGACGACGAAGCCCAGGTCATCACCCGCCTCGGTGCCGTGCACGTCGGGGTCGCCACGCAAAGCGATGTTGGTTTGATGGTGCCGGTGGTACGTCACGCCGAGGCGCGCAGCCTGTGGGACAGCGCTGCGGAAATCTCGCGTTTGGCCACTGCCGCACGCAATGGCAAGGCCAGCCGCGACGAATTGTCCGGTTCGACCATCACCCTCACCAGCCTTGGCGCGCTGGGCGGCATTGTCAGCACACCGGTATTGAACCTGCCGGAAGTGGCCATCGTCGGCGTGAACAAAATCGTCGAACGGCCGATGGTCGTCAAAGGCCAGGTGGTGATCCGCAAGATGATGAATCTTTCCAGCTCGTTCGATCACCGCGTGGTCGACGGCATGGACGCGGCACTCTTCATCCAGGCCATTCGTGGTTTGCTCGAACAACCTGCAACGCTGTTCGTGGAGTAATCGAATGCAAACTCTTAACACCACGCTGCTGATTATTGGCGGTGGCCCTGGCGGTTATGTCACAGCGATTCGCGCCGGACAACTGGGCATTCCAACGATTCTGGTTGAAGGTCAATCGCTCGGCGGTACGTGCCTGAACATCGGCTGCATCCCGTCGAAAGCGCTGATCCATGTGGCTGAGCAGTTTCACCAGACCCAGCATCACAGCCAGCATTCGGCCTTGGGTATCAGTGTTTCCGCGCCCACCCTCGACATCACGAAAAGCGTCGAGTGGAAGGACGGCATCGTCGATCGCCTGACCACCGGCGTCGCTGCGCTGCTGAAGAAAAACAAGGTTCAGGTCATCAATGGCTGGGCCAAGGTCATTGATGGCAAGACCGTGGAAGTCGGCGACACGCGCATTCAGTGCGAGCATCTGGTGCTGGCCACGGGTTCGACCAGCGTCAACTTGCCGATCCTGCCGATTGGCGGGCCGATCATCTCCTCCACCGAAGCGCTGGCCCCGACGTCGGTGCCAAAACGCTTGACCGTGGTCGGCGGCGGTTATATCGGTCTGGAGCTGGGCATTGCCTATCGCAAGCTTGGCGCTGAAGTCAGCGTTGTCGAAGCGCAGGATCGCATCCTGCCAGCCTACGACGCTGAGCTGACGCAACCGGTGCATGACGCGCTGAAGCAATTGGGCGTGAAGCTGTATTTGAAACACAGCGTGCTGGGTTTCAACGGCACGTTGCAGGTGCGCGACCCTGAAGGAGAAACGCTGAATCTGGAAACCGATCAGGTGCTGGTAGCCGTCGGTCGTAAACCCAACACCCAGTGTTTCAATCTCGAAGCATTGAACCTTGAGATGAACGGCTCGGCGATCAAGATCGACAACCGTTGCCAGACCAGCATGCGCAACGTCTACGCCATCGGCGATTTGAGCGGTGAGCCGATGCTCGCTCATCGCGCCATGGCGCAAGGGGAAATGGTGGCCGAACTGATTAGCGGCAAAAGCCGCGAATTCAGCCCGACCGCCATCGCCGCCGTGTGCTTCACCGACCCGGAACTGGTGGTGGTCGGCAAGACGCCGGACGAGGCCAAGGCTGCGGGCCTGGACTGCATCGTTTCGAATTTTCCATTCGCCGCCAATGGCCGAGCAATGACGCTGGAGTCGAAAAGCGGCTTCGTGCGCGTGGTTGCGCGGCGGGATAACCATGTAATTGTCGGTTGGCAAGCGGTGGGTGTCGGGGTTTCCGAGTTGTCGACAGCATTTGCGCAGAGCCTGGAAATGGGCGCGCGGCTGGAAGACATCGGCGGCACCATTCACGCGCATCCGACCTTGGGCGAAGCAGTGCAGGAAGCGGCATTGCGTGCTCTGGGGCATGCATTGCACCTTTGAAGAGCAGAAGATCGCAGCCTTCGGCAGCTCCTACAGGAGTTCGCCGATTCTGTACGAGCTGCCGCAGGCTGCGATCTTTTGATCGTTCCCACCCAGAGCGTAAGAACGATCAAACATGGGAACGATCGGTGGCGTGAATTCCGGCTGCGAAACCGCCCAAGAATGAAGTATTGTTGTGCCCATCCAAAAAACGTCAGAAGCCTTGAACCGTTTCGGCGGTTGTTCAGTGATAGAGGGTGTCATGGGTAACGAAAGCATCAATTGGGACAAGCTGGGTTTTGACTACATCAAGACCGACAAGCGCTATCTGTCGTACTTTCGCGATGGCGAGTGGGACAAGGGCACCCTGACCGAAGATAACGTCCTGCACATCAGCGAAGGCTCGACGGCCCTTCATTATGGTCAGCAGTGCTTCGAAGGTATGAAAGCCTATCGTTGCAAGGATGGCTCGATCAACCTGTTCCGCCCGGACCAGAACGCCCTGCGCATGCAACGCAGCTGCGCGCGTCTGCTGATGCCGACGGTCGACACCGAGCAGTTCATCGAAGCCTGCAAAGAAGTGGTTCGCGCCAACGAGCGCTTCATCCCGCCGTACGGCACTGGCGGCGCGCTGTACCTGCGCCCGTTCGTGATCGGCGTGGGTGACAACATCGGCGTGCGCACCGCACCCGAGTTCATCTTCTCGATCTTCTGCATTCCGGTCGGCGCCTACTTCAAGGGCGGTCTGACCCCGCACAATTTCCAGATCTCCAGCTACGACCGCGCCGCGCCACAGGGCACCGGTGCTGCCAAGGTCGGTGGCAACTACGCCGCAAGCCTGATGCCTGGCTCGAAAGCGAAGAAAGCCAACTTCGCCGACGCCATTTATCTGGACCCGATGACCCACACCAAAATCGAGGAAGTCGGTTCGGCCAACTTCTTCGGGATCACCCACGACAA
This sequence comes from Pseudomonas fluorescens, assembly GCF_900636825.1. Taxonomy (NCBI): domain Bacteria; kingdom Pseudomonadati; phylum Pseudomonadota; class Gammaproteobacteria; order Pseudomonadales; family Pseudomonadaceae; genus Pseudomonas; species Pseudomonas fluorescens. Next base: position 3,632,502 of record NZ_LR134318.1, read on the forward strand.
CAAGTTCGTGACGCCGAACTCGCCATCGGTGCTGCCAGGTATCACTCGCCTGTCGCTGATCGAACTGGCGAAATCGCGTCTGGGCCTGGAAGTGGTAGAAGGCGATGTGCTGATCGACAAGCTCGCGGACTTCAAAGAAGCCGGTGCTTGCGGTACCGCTGCGGTGATCACGCCAATCGGCGGCATCAGCTACAACGACCACCTGCACGTGTTCCATAGCGAAACCGAAGTCGGCCCGGTCACTCAGAAGCTCTACAAAGAGCTGACGGGCGTACAGACCGGCGACATCGAAGCGCCAGCGGGTTGGATCGTCAAGGTTTGATTTGACGATTGCTGATACGCAAAAGCCCCCCACCAAGTGATTGGTGGGGGGCTTTTTTATGGGTTACAGCAAGATCAAAAGATCGCAGCCTGCGGCAGCTCCTGCAGGGGATTTGTGGAGGAGCTGCCGCAGGCTGCGATCTTTGATCACTATTTCAATGCAATCCGTTTGCCGCCTCGCCCGGCAATCCCGCTCGCTTGCCCATTCTGCTGCTTGCCCATCCTGGCCTGAGTGATCAGCCCCGGAATCAACTCGCCCTCTGGAAGGTTCTTCCAGAACCGCGCTGGCAAGTGCCCCTGCATGACCTTCTCGTTCAACCGCGCCGGGTTGAAGATGTGGCTGTAATAGGTCAACCACAGATCGCCATGGGGATCGTCGACGTTTTGCGCCAGTTGCTGCCACTCCAAGGGGCATTCGCGATGGTGGATCAGTTGTTCGCCATCGTAATAAACGCCGTCACGCGGCGTGGCGATTAACCAGCGGTGCTGGCCCATGCGTCCGATGAAGTGTTCGCTGGCGCTGTGCAGGATGTCGTGGGCCGGCTCGTGCCACGCGACGTATTGCGGGCCCTGGTCGCTTTTCGGTCGCTCGATGAAGCGCACAAATGCATGCAGATGGTGGGCTTCACGGCGCACTTGTTTGATCCGACGCTGCAACTCACTGCCCAGTTTGTCCCCGGCGAGCATTGCCGTGCGGTCACCGTGACTGACACGCCACAGTACTTCGTAAAGCAGACTCCAGCGCTGATCGCCGCGGTATTGCGAAGCCTGTTCCAGCGTATCGAGCAAAACCCGCGGGATTCTCGCCAGGAACGGCCCCTGCCCTTCGGGCACCGGGTCATCAGTGGCGAATAAATCGCCCACTCCTTCCGACGCCCAACTCACCAGACTCGGGTCGATTTCATGGCTTAGCAGCCAACGGGCCTGCTGACGCCAGGTATCGAACAGATCGTCGCAATCGAGATTGATCATCCCCACAATCCCATCTGTTGCGGCATCGGCCGGTCACGCAACTGCTGGTAGAGCATATGACTGGTGACTTCGGCCTGTTGTGGGTGATAGTCGCTGGTAATTATGAACGGCTTGGCCTTGGCCAATACGCAGCGCATGCGGGCGAGATCCTCGTAGCGGATCCGCCGCTGACGGCGTAACTCCACCAGACGCTCGGTCGTGCGCAGACCGATGCCGGGAATGCGCGCGATCAAGGACGCTTCGGCCCGATTGAGATCAAGCGGAAAGACTTCGCGATTGTGCAACGCCCAAGCCAGTTTCGGATCGATGTCCAAGGCCAGATTGCCTGGGCCCTTGAGTAATTCGTCAGCCTTGTAGCCATAGCTGCGCAAGAGGAAGTCGGCCTGATACAAGCGGTGCTCGCGCATTAGCGGCGGCGCGGCCAGGGGCACGCTTTTCGGGCTGTCGGGGATCGGGCTGAACGCCGAATAATAAACCCGGCGCAGGCGAAAATTGCCGTACAAGGCCTGAGCGCCATGCAGGATCGTGCTGTCGTCGGTGTCATCGGCGCCGACGATCATCTGCGTGCTTTGCCCTGCCGGGGCGAATTTGCGTGAGCGAGGTTCGTTCAGAACGGTCTGCTCGCCCGTGTAGATAGTCTGCATTGCCTGCTTGATCGAGCCGATGTGCTTTTCCGGCGCCAGCGTTTGCAGGCTGGCGTCGGTAGGCAATTCGATGTTGACGCTCAAGCGATCGGCGTAGCGCCCGGCTTCTTCAATCAGTGCGGGATCCGCTTCGGGAATCGTCTTGAGATGGATGTAGCCGCGAAACTCGTGCTCTTCGCGCAGCAGCCTGGCGACTCGCACCAATTGCTCCATGGTGTAGTCCGCCGAGCGAATGATGCCGGAGCTGAGGAACAAACCGCTGACGCAATTGCGCCGGTAAAAGTCCATGGTCAGGGCCACGACTTCTTCCGGCGTGAAGCGCGCACGGGGTACATCGCTGGAGCGGCGATTGACGCAATACTGGCAATCGTAAAGACAGAAGTTGGTCAGCAGGATCTTCAGCAACGACACGCAACGCCCGTCGGGCGTATAGCTGTGGCAAATCCCCATGCCATCGGTCGAACCCAGCCCGCTCTTGCCCTCGGAGCTGCGCTTGGGCGCGCCGCTGCTCGCACATGACGCGTCGTACTTGGCGGCGTCGGCGAGAATGCTCAGCTTGTCGATGATTTGCATGGCAAGGGCCCTGTACTGTGTGCATATACAGTATAGAGTCGCGAACACAGAAACAAGCCGACGCATGACCCCTCGTCGGCTCGAGGCCAAGATCAAAAGATCGCAGCGTTCCGCAGCTCCTACAAAACGCTTTAGGCGCTGCGGAGTGCAGAAACAAGCCGACGCATGATCCCTCGTCGGCTTGAAGCCAAGATCAAAAGATCGCAGCGTTCCGCAGCTCCTACAAAAGCGCGAAAGGCGTTGCGGAATGCGGAAACAAGCCGAGGCGTGAACCCTCGTCGGCTTGAAGCCAAGATCAAAGGATCGCAGCGTTCCGCAGCTCCTACAAAGCCCTGTAGGAGCTGCGGAACGCTGCGATCTTTTGATTCGGCCGTTTCAGTCCGCGTCAGCCAGAGCCACTTGCGCCCCCTACCTCAATCCCCCGCGTCAAAACCTCCAGCAACTCGATTTCGAATACGAGGTTCGAATTCGGCGGGATTTTGCCCATCGTCCGTTCGCCGTAACCCAGGTGCGCCGGTACCCACAATTTACGTTTGCCGCCCACCTGCATGCCAATCAAGCCTTGATCCCAACCCTTGATTACGCGGCCGGTGCCAATGACGCACTGAAATGGTTTGCCACGGCTGTAGGAAGAATCGAACTCGGTGCCATCTTCCAGCCAGCCCGTGTATTGGGTGGTAATCAAGGCACCTTTGACCGCGGCTTTGCCGTCGCCCGGTTGCAGGTCGATGATTTGCAGTTCGTCTGTCATGTCATTGGCTCTGTTGAGATTGTCGCGGACGGCGTTTTTCGCAGAATCCATCGCCAATGGCAATCCATGGAACCGAAAACCCGCGCGGCGGCTCACATGTTTATCGACATCGTATGACGACAAGGATGCTTTGATGACCGACTCTCGAATGCTGCACAGCTTCATTCCGCCCTACATCCTCAACCGTATCATCGCCCACGGTTCGGGCCCGCAGCGCAATGCCGCGATGCAGACCCTCAATCATGTGCGCAGCCTGTTGCCCAACCCCGGCAAACCTTCTCAGCCGCCAGCACGAGCGATTCTGCCGGAGGCGAGCAAACCCGGCCTGGCACGGCGCAGTGTGCACGACGCGCAAAACAAAATGCTCTTGCCGGGCATGCCGGTTCGCCTCGAAGGCCAGCCACCGTCGGGCGATCCGGCGGTCGATGAGGCTTACGACGCTTTGGGCGCCAGCTATGATTTCTTCTGGAAAGTGCTCGGTCGCGATTCAATCGACAATCAGGGATTTGCCCTCATCGGCAGCGTGCATTACGGCCAGGGTTACGAAAATGCTTTCTGGAATGGCGCGCAGATGGTTTTCGGCGATGGCGACGGTGAAATCTTCCAGCGCTTCACTCGCTCGCTGGACGTCATCGGCCATGAACTCGCCCACGGCGTTACCGAGAGTGAGGCCGGGTTGATTTATGCCAATCAGTCCGGCGCGTTGAACGAGTCGCTGTCGGACGTATTTGGCGTGCTCACCAAGCAATACGCACTCGGGCACACCGTCGAGCAGGCGGACTGGCTGATCGGCGCCGATCTGCTGATGCCGAAGATTCAGGGCAAGGCCCTGCGCTCGATGTCACACCCCGGCACGGCGTACGACGACCCGCTGCTGGGTAAAGACCCGCAACCGGATCACATGCGCAAATTCGTCATCACCAGCGAGGACAATGGCGGCGTGCATATCAATTCGGGCATTCCCAACCGGGCGTTTTATCTGGCGGCGCGGGCAATGGGTGGATTCGCCTGGGAAAAGGCCGGGCGCATCTGGTACGACACGCTGTGCGATCAACGCCTGACCCAGGATGCGACATTCGACGCCTTCGCCAGGCTCACCATCGACCACGCCGGCCAGCGCTTCAGCGCCAAAGAAGTCGACGCAGTGCAGCAGGCCTGGGCTCAGGTCGGCATCGAATAATCCGAGGAGGCTGTATGAAAACGCTACCCGAGCTGGATGACGATTCCGTTTTACGCGTATCTCGCCAGGGTGGCGTTGCGGCGATTCACAGCCTGACCCGCCCGCGCGAAATCGAGTTCGCGCAATGCGATATCACCCAGCGGTCGCGGATTTGCTCGGTATTGGAAGGGTGTCTGCCGCTCGACAGCAGCGAGTCGGGACGCGGCGATCAACGCTTCTATCAGATAGAAGTGCGTTATCAGGCGGGGGAAATGGTGCTGAAGGTGCCGGAGGACCGGGCGCCGGGAGATTTGGTGCACCTGTGGGACAAAGGGGAGCTTTTGTAAAAGCCCCCCGCTATCAGCTTCTAATCAATAGTGACAAAGCTTAACGCTCGACCGGTTGCATCTCGACAATCGTGCCGTTGGTGATCATCACCATGACGTAATGGTCATTGATCTGCACCCACTGGGCTTGTTCGATCGGGGCTTTCAGGCCTTTGGCTTTCCAGTTTTTCAGGGCTTTGTCCTCGCGCTGATACATTTCCGGCGCGCGGTCGTTGACCTTCAGTTGACGGTCGCTGGTCGGTGATTGCACCGAGGGATCGCTGGAGGTTTGCGCCGCTTGAACAATGGGCGTGATCCCGGCAATACCGGCGACGAGGGCCAGGCTGGCGATTAGGGTTTTGCTGTTCATCGGTGAACCTCTGTCAGATAGGTAGTACCTGATCTCCGACTGCGCGGCGCGCGAAACATTCCTTGTTTTTTTGCGCGAATCGGGTGCTGCAAGGGCTATGTCGGTCAGGGCGGCATTGCTTGAATTCAATTGAGTACAGCGGTTGGGTACATTCGATGGAAATGGTCTGCCGTCGGGCCGTCATCGCTTGCAGGCAAGCTCCCACATGGATTTTCTACATTCCATGAAACGCAGCGCTTCAAATTGATTGATCCGCTCTGCGCATCAATCCATGCCAACAATGCAATTAACAGATTGTTACATCTGCGCCACCATCCACCTCAATAAGATCCGTGCGCTGACTCTCCGTAGCGCACGTCATAAAAGCGGTGGAGTACTTTTCCTATGACAGCTTCAATCCAGAAAGGCGGCTCGCGGGCCGGCGCCATTTTCCGAGTGACCTCGGGCAACTTTCTCGAACAATTCGACTTCTTTCTGTTCGGTTTCTATGCGACGCAGCTTGCCGCGGTGTTCTTCCCGGCGAGCAGTGAGTTCGCCTCCCTGATGATGACGTTCGCGGTATTCGGCGCAGGCTTCCTGATGCGTCCGCTGGGCGCCATCGTGCTGGGTGCGTACATCGATGACGTCGGTCGCCGCAAAGGTTTGATCGTCACGTTGTCGATCATGGCCAGCGGCACGATCCTGATTGTGCTGGTGCCCGGCTATGAAAGCATCGGTCTGTTCGCCCCGGCGATCGTGCTGATCGGTCGGTTGCTCCAAGGCTTCTCGGCCGGTGCGGAACTGGGCGGTGTGTCGGTCTATCTGGCCGAGATTGCCACTCCGGGCCGCAAGGGTTTCTTCACCGCTTGGCAGTCGGCCAGTCAGCAAGTCGCAATCATCATCGCTGCCGCGCTCGGCTACGGCCTGAACCAATGGATGGCGCCGGATGTGATTGCCGATTGGGGCTGGCGCATTCCGTTCTTCGTTGGCTGCATGATCGTGCCGTTCATCTTCTTCCTGCGCCGGAATCTGGCGGAAACCGAAGAGTTCACCGCGCGCAAACATCGTCCGAGCATGAGTGAAGTGTTCCGCACGCTTGGCCAGAACTGGGCCGTAGTGATTGGCGGCATGCTGATGGTCGCGCTGACCACCACCGCGTTTTATCTGATTACCGTATACGCGCCGACTTTCGGCAAAACCGTGTTGCACTTGAGCACGTCCGATGCGCTGTTGGTGACCCTGCTGGTCGGCGTATCGAATTTCTTCTGGCTGCCGATCGGCGGCATGTTGTCCGACCGCATCGGCCGTCGCCCGGTGTTGATCGCGATGGCGCTGCTGGCGCTGGCCACGACCTACCCGGCGCTGTCGTATCTGGTGCAGTCGCCAAGTTTCAGCCACATGTTGCTGTCGCTGCTGTGGCTATCGTTTATCTACGGTTTGTACAACGGCGCAATGATTCCGGCGCTCACCGAGATCATGCCAGTGGAAGTGCGCGTCGCCGGATTCTCCCTCGCCTACAGCCTGGCTACCGCGATTTTCGGTGGATTCACCGCGGCCATGTCGACCTTCCTGATCCAGTACACCGGCGATAAAGCTGCGCCGGGTTACTGGATGAGCATCGGTGCGCTGTGTGCGCTGTGCGCCACCCTTTATCTGTACCGCCGTGCCGGTGGTCGTCTGCAACCTGTTGCGGCCTGAGGAAAACTCGCCATGAAAAAACTCGTTACTGTCACCGCCCTGCTCGCCGGGCTCGCGTTCAACGTCGCCGCCCAGGCTGAACAACTGAGCGTGATGACTTCGGGCGGTTTTACTGCCGCCTACAAAATCCTCGGGCCGAAATTCGCTGCTGCCACCGGCAATACCCTCGCCACCAGCCTCGGCCCTTCGATGGGCAAGGCGCCCGAGGCGATCCCCAATCGCCTGGCGCGCGGTGAGCACGCGGACGTAGTGATCATGGTCGGCTATGCCCTCGACGAGTTGATCAAACAAGGCAAGGTCGACCCCGCATCGCGGGTAGAACTGGCGGATTCGCGGATCGGTCTGGTGGTGCGTGAAGGCGCGCCGAAACCGGACATCAGCAGGGTCGACGGCTTGAAGAAAACCCTGCTCGACGCGCAATCGGTGGCCTATTCCGACAGTGCCAGCGGCGTGTACATCGAGCAGCAATTGTTCAAGAAACTCGGCATCGAAGATCAGCTGAAACCGAAGGCGAAGATGATTGCGAAGATTCCGGTGGGCTCGGTGGTCGCCACTGGCGACTATCAACTGGGCTTCCAGCAGGTCAGCGAATTGCTGCCGGTGCCGGGCGTGAGCTTCGTCGCGAAAATTCCGGAATCGGTGCAATCGGTCACGCGTTTCGCCGCCGGGATTCCAGTCAAGGCCGAGCATCCGGAAGAAGCCAAAGCCCTGCTCGCCTACCTTGCCGCGCCCGCTGCGCAGGTTGACGTGCAAGCCACCGGCCTGGATTCGGTCAAGCGCTGATCAATGGCGGCTGGACTTTCATTTCCACCACCAGCCGCTCCAGTTCCAACGCCGCCGGGGTCAGTGTGCGACCCCGGCGTTTGATGATGCCGACACTGCGCATTACTTGCGGATCAGTCAGTGGCACTCGCGTCAGGATCGGATGATCCGGCCCGGGCATCGCCATCAACGGCACGGCCGCCACGCCTAACCCCGCCTCCACCAGACCGATCATCGTCGTCACGTGCCGCGTTTCGCAGATGCTCGCGCGCTGCGGCACCACACTGCTTAACGCCTGATCGAGCAGAAAACGGTTGCCCGACGTCTTGTCCAGCGAGATGTAATCCTGCTGATAGAACTCCTCCCACGTCACGCTGCTGCGCCCGGCCAACGGGTGATCGCGGCGACAGGCAACCACGTAGCACTCCTGCACAAGCGGTTCGAACTCGACTTTGGCATCCTGCGTGCCCAAAAAACTCAAACCGAAATCCGCCTCGCCATTGACCACCGCACTCAGCACATCGTGGGCACTGGAATCAAGGACTTTGACTTTGATGCGCGGAAATTGCTGGTGATAACGGGCGACAACGCGGGGCATGAAGTAATACGCCGCCGAGGGCACGCACGCGACGGTGACGTGGCCGAGTCGCGTCGAGGCCACTTCACTGATGCCCAGCAACGCGACATCAAGATCATCCAGCAACCGCTCGACACTCGGCATGAAACCACGCCCGGCCTGGGTCAAGCTGACCTTGCGCGTGGTGCGCTCGAAGAGTTTCACGCCGAGGGCGTCTTCAAGTTTCTCGATGCGCCGGCTCAGCGCCGGTTGCGACAGACGCACGGTGTCGGCAGCCTTGCGGAAACTGCCCTGCTCGACCACCGCGCGGAAGGCTTGCAAGTCGTTAAGATCGAAGTTGATGGCCATGGCGTTTCCGGAAATTGATGCGCAGGGATTATAAATGTAACCAGTTGATGCAAATTATGACAGCAACCCGCATCCCCCTGCAGGAGCTGCCGCAGGCTGCGATCTTTTGATCTTGATCTTAAAAACCCGAATCAAAAAATCGCAGCCTCCGGCAGCTCCTACAGGGATCTTCGGTGGAATGAACGAGTGCGTAACCCTTATCCTTGTCGCCCCGCGCCGTACCCGTAGTCAGGAGTAAACCCATGCCCCATGAAGGCAATCTGTTGCAAGCCGCCGTCGTTTTTCTGTTCGCGGCGGTGCTCACCGTGCCTTTGGCCAAACGCCTGCAATTGGGCGCAGTGCTCGGTTATCTGTTTGCCGGGGTGATCATCGGCCCATCGGTGTTGGGCCTGATCGGCAATCCGCAGAGCGTTGCGCATATCTCCGAGTTGGGCGTCGTGCTTCTGCTGTTCATCATCGGCCTGGAACTGTCGCCACGACGCTTGTGGGTGATGCGCAAATCGGTGTTCGGCGTGGGTCTGGCGCAGGTCTTGCTGACCGCTTCGGTGATTGGCGTGCTGGCCTTGTCGGTCTTCGGCCAACCGTTTAACAGCGCGATCGTACTCGGTCTCGGCCTCGCGCTTTCCTCTACGGCGTTTGGCCTGCAAAGCCTCGCCGAACGCAAGGAACTGACCAGCCCCCACGGCCGTCTGGCGTTCGCCATTTTGCTGTTCCAGGACATCGCGGCGATCCCGTTGATCGCGCTGGTGCCGATGCTCGCCGGCGTCGATCACCACACCAGCACCGCCGACGATATTCGCCACAGCCTGCAGGTACTCGGCGGCATTGCGGTGGTGGTTATCGGCGGGCGTTACTGTTGCGTCCGGTGTTTCGCGTGGTGGCAAAAACCGGTCTGCCCGAGGTATCCACCGCCACCGCATTGCTGGTGGTAATCGGCACGGCGTGGCTGATGGACTTGGTCGGGGTGTCGATGGCGCTCGGTGCGTTTCTGGCCGGTTTGCTGTTGGCGGACTCGGAATATCGCCATGAGCTCGAAGCGCAGATCGAACCGTTCAAGGGCCTGTTGCTCGGGCTGTTTTTCATCAGCGTCGGCATGGGCGCCAACCTCGGTTTGCTGCTCAGCGCGCCGTTTACCGTATTGGGTCTGACCCTGCTGTTGATTGGCTTGAAACTGCCGTTGTTGTTCGTCGTCGGCCGCTTGGCCGGTGGTTTGAACAAGATCAGTGCGATCCGCCTCGGCATTGTCCTCGCCGCCGGTGGTGAGTTTGCCTTTGTGGTGTTCAAGATCGGCCGCGATCAAGGCCTGTTCGAACCGCGCCTGTATGACCTGCTGGTGCTGACCATCACTCTGTCGATGGCGGTGACACCGCTGCTGCTGTTGATCTGCGCACGCCTGGTCAGCCCGAAAGTGCAACCGGTGGAAGTGCCGGAGAGCTTCCGTCAGATCGACACCGAAACGCCACGCGTGGTGATCGCCGGCATGGGTCGGATGGGGCAAATCGTCGCGCGAATCCTCCGCGCGCAGAACATCAACTTTGTCGCGCTGGACACCTCTGTGGAGACCATCGAACTGTCACGCAGCTTTGGCGGCGTACCGGTGTTCTATGGCGACCCGATGCGTGCGGAAATCCTCAATGCGGCCAAAGCCGGGGAGGCGGAATATTTCGTCATTGCCACAGATGATCCTGAGACCAACATCAAGACCGCCGAGGTGGTGCGCAAGCTTTACCCACACATGAAAATCATCGCCCGGGCGCGTAACCGTCAGCACGTTCACCGATTGGTCGACGTCGGCGCGGAAGCGATTCGTGAGACTTACTATTCCAGTCTGGAAATGAGCCGACGAACGCTGGTGGGCCTGGGGCTGACGCAAGCCCAGGCTGACGCGCGGATCAAGCGCTTCAAGCACCACGACGAACAGGTGCTGGAGGCGCAACACGCGGTTTATGACGACGCAACCAAAGTCCTGCAAACCGCCCAGGAAGCCCGGGCGGAACTGGCCAAACTGTTCGAATCGGACCAACTGGAAGAAGAAGCACGCAAGGCCTGACCAATCCCCGTTCCCTGTAGGCGCTGCGGCACGCTGCGATCTTTTGATCTTCATGCCACAGATTCAAAAGATCGCAGCCTCGTTGCACTCGACAGCTCCTACAGAATGTCGTGCGCGGCCAGCAACACCGCGCAAACACGGACTCCCACACCCATGTAGGAGCTGCGGAACGTTGCGATCTTTTGATCTTCACTCCAAAGATCGAAAAGATCGCAGCCTCGTTGCACTCGACAGCTCCTACAGAATCTCGTGCGCTGGCAGCAACACCGCGCAAACACGGGCGCCCACACCCGTGTAGGAGCTGCGGAACGCTGCGATCTTTTGATCTTCATGCCACAGATTCAAAAGATCGCAGCCTCGTTGCACTCGACAGCTCCTACAGATGTCGTGCGCCTCCGCGCAAACACTGCCCCCCACAACCATGTAGGAGCTGCGGAACGCTGCGATCTTTTGATCTTCATTCAAAGAATCAAAAGATCGCAGCCTCGTTGCACTCGACAGCTCCTACAAAATGCCGTGCGCTGGCAGCAACACCGCGCCAACACTGACGCCCACACCGTGTAGGAGCTGCGGAACGCTGCGATCTTTTGATCTTCATTTCCAAGAATCAAAAGATCGCAGCCTCGTTGCACTCGACAGCTCCTACAGATGTCGTGCGCTGGCAGCAACACCGCGCCAACACTGACGCCCACACCGTGTAGGAGCTGCGGAACGCTGCGATCTTTTGATCTTCATGCCACAGATTCAAAAGATCGCAGCCTCGTTGCACTCGACAGCTCCTACAGAATGTCGTGCGCTGGCAGCAAAACCGCGCAACTACTGACGCCCACACCCGTGTAGGAGCTGCGGAACGCTGCGATCTTTTGATCTTCATTCAAAGAATCAAAAGATCGCAGCCTCGTTGCACTCGACAGCTCCTACAGGATTGCGGCGTTTCCAGAATGTAAAAAGCCGCTTTCACCCGAAGGTGAAAGCGGCCGAGGCACGTGCCTCAATCGAGCAATCAGTGCACGAACAGGGCGATCAGGATGATGATCGGGATTGGTACGCCGAGGAAAAACAGCAGTAATGAGCGCATGGTAATGCTCCTTGTTTAACGGACTGGAGTGGTCGGGGTGTAGGTGTCGACTTCAACGTATTCAACGGCATCGCGACGACGGCCGCCGAAGGTTGCAGCGAGGCTGGCGAAGAACGCACCGGCCAGCAGCGCGACGAACATCCACAGCGAGGTGTAGGCAGCGACTTTCGCGGCGGTGTCAGCAGCTTGCTGAGCTTTCAGCTTGGCGTCGGCAATGGCTTTCTGCGTGCTGGCGTAGATCTCGTCAACACGACGCTCGGCATCGGCCTGGGTCAGGTTGGTACGTTGCGACACCAGTTGCGCGAGATACGTGCGGTCTTCGGCGCTGAGCTGACCGTTGGCCAGGCTCTGAGCGAAGATGCGGGTCACAGTGCCACGGGCGGCGTCATCGCTGACGGCTGCGGGACGGTCATCGCGGAACAGGCTGTCGACGAAGTAGCCGTACTGATCGCTGTCAGTATTGGCCGCAGCGGAACCGGCGGCCTGACTCATTGCACCGGCAGCGCCGCCAGCGACACTGGCACCGGCCTGCACACCGCCACTGATGACGCTGCTGACCGAACCGACCACCAGAACAGCGGTAACCAACGTCGCCACACACCAGGCGAGGAAGCCGTGCGCGGTGTCGCGGAAATACACTTCGTCACCGTGCATGTTGGCCCATTTGACGCGCAGACGACCGGCGATGTAACCGCCCATCCCGGAAGCGATGATTTGCGTCACCGCCAGCCAGACGATCGTTGAAATGCCCAGGCCCTTGGCGCTGACGCCCTCTCCGGCCCATGGTGAAACAGCGGAGAAACCCAAACCGAAGCCAAGTAGCACCAGAATCATCGACAGGGCAGCGGCAGCCGCGGCACCTGCGAATATTGCGCCCCAGGACACACCCGAAACGCTGCTCGACTCTTCAACGGCAGTGTAAAAACCATCAGAGGTTCTATTCATTATTGTGCTGCTCCAAGCATGAAAAATGGTGTTACAACTCGTCGAGTGAAGAATTGCAGTGACCGTGCCAGTCGCGACTTTTAAATAAATACTTTATTTTCAATGACTTAGAAAATATGAACTTCCTAAGACCATGCAAATTGCAACGAAACGCTGTTATCGACGGGTTTTATGCATTGATCGCCGGACTGTTACTTGCGCTTGTAGCTCTTGTTACCTGAAGGCGTCAGGCAATACACCCCGCCGCGTGGTCCCGTGCAAAACGAACCGGTACCGCAGGCGCATCCTTCATCACTCTGCAAAAGGTTTTGCGGACGGCTTTGTTCGCGCTCGCCAAACATTGCTGCGCAACTTTTCTTCGAGCCACTGATAGAGCCGTCGTTGCACAGGAACAAATCGCCATCGCAGCGATCAATCCCGCCCTTCTTACCGGAACACGGCGTATTGGCCGCCCACGTCGAAGCGCTGCAAAGCGCAAGTAACAGGCCGATAATCGGCATCCAGCCACGGCGAATCGAAGCAGTCACGGCAACACTCCTTATTGAAATTGTGGCCAGATGATATCAATGTTGCGGCGAATAAATCTCTGGGTCCTGCGAATGGCAGCTACAACATGAAAGTTAATTTAAAGCGCCAGCGCAATTTCTTGGCAAAATGCTGCCATTCCGTTTGAACCGATCAGCAGGCCTGCCCATGACTCGTATATTGACCATCGAAGACGACGCCGTGACCGCGCGGGAAATCGTTGCCGAATTGAGCAGCCACGGGCTCGATGTCGACTGGGTCGACAATGGCCGCGAGGGCCTCGATCGCGCCGTTAGCGGCAACTACGACTTGATCACCCTCGACCGCATGCTGCCCGAGCTGGACGGCCTGGCCATCGTCACCACCCTGCGCACCATGGGCGTGGCCACGCCGATTCTGATGATCAGCGCTCTCTCTGACGTCGATGAGCGCGTGCGCGGCTTGCGCGCCGGTGGCGACGATTACCTGACCAAACCTTTTGCCACCGATGAGATGGCCGCCCGCGTCGAAGTCCTGCTGCGTCGGCAGAACAGCGGCGCCACCCAGGCGACCACACTGCGGGTCGCCGACCTCGAACTGGATTTGATCAGTCACGAAGCGCGCCGCGCGGATCAGGTGCTGACGCTGCTGCCGACCGAATACAAACTGCTGGAATTCCTCATGCGCAACAGCGGCCAGATCCTTTCGCGGATGATGATTTTCGAGGAAGTCTGGGGCTATCACTTCGATCCGGGCACCAACCTGATCGACGTGCATATCGGCCGACTGCGCAAGAAGATCGACGCAGCGGGCCACGTTCCGCTGATCCGCACGGTACGGGGTTCAGGCTATGTCATTGCCGAACCCGTCTGACGGCTGGCGTTCCTCCAGCAGCCGCTTGCTGGCGCTGTACAGCGCGCTATTCGTGGCCTGGAGCGCGATCCTCATGGGGGTCATGTATTACGAGGTGTCGGGCTACCTCGACAACCTTGCCAAACATTCGCTGATGCAACGTCAACATCTGTTTTCGCACTTTCGCGGCGCGCAACTGGAAGAAGCCCTCGCTGCCAGCATGACCTTCGACATTCGCGGCATCGACGCCTATGGCCTGTTCGATGCCGAGGGCAACTACCTCGGCGGAGCGCTGCAGCAGATTCCCGAAGGCCTGCCGCTGGATGGCAAGATCCACATGCTCGCCGATTGCGCCAATTCCGATGATCCGACGCTGCCCAACGACAGCTGCGACGCGGTCGCCACGCAGACCCGCGACGGTCGGTGGCTGGTGTTGCTGCGGGACAATGGCTCGCTGTTCGCAGTGACGCGGATCATTTTGCATGCGTTGTTCTGGGGTGTGTCACTGACGATTCTGCCGGGGATTGCCGGTTGGCATTTGTTGCGACGTCGACCGCTGCGACGGATTCGCGCAATTCAGGCCAGCGCGCAGTCGATTGTCGCCGGCGACCTGACCCACCGCTTGCCGCTGTCCAATCGTCGCGATGAACTGGACATGCTGGCCGCCATCGTCAACGCCATGCTTGAGCGCATCGAGCGCCTGATGAACGAAGTCAAAGGCGTCTGCGACAACATTGCGCATGACTTGCGCACGCCGCTGACGCGCCTGCGCGCGCAGCTGTATCGCATGCAACAACAGGCTGGCGAAGGTTCGCAAGAGGCCGCGCAACTGGATCTGGTGCTGGCCGAGGCGGATACGCTGATGGCGCGCTTTCGCGGTTTGCTGCGCATTTCCGAACTGGAAGATCGCCAACGGCGCTCGGGATTTGTCGAACTCGACCCGGTGCAATTGCTGGAAGAGCTGCACGCGTTTTACCTGCCGCTGGCCGAGGAAGGCGAACTGCGTTTCGATCTGAACATGCCGGAAACCCTGCCGGCCCTCAATGGCGACCGGGCGCTGCTGTTCGAGGCGCTGGCGAATCTATTGAGCAACTCGATCAAGTTCACCCCACCGGGCGGCACCGTGATGCTGCGTGGAGTCAACGCAGGTGGGCAGACGCGGATTGAAGTTCACGACTCCGGGCCGGGGATTCCCGAGGCTGAGCGTGAGGCGGTGTTCCAGCGCTTCTATCGTGCCGAAGGTGGCCAGCCGCAGGGTGGTTTTGGCTTGGGATTGTCGATCGTCGCGGCGATTGTCAGCCTGCATGATTTCAGCCTTGCAGTAGGCAGCAGCGATCTGGGTGGGGCGAAACTGGTGCTCGATTGCCGGCAGAGTTTGATCGAGAATTCCTGATCGCTCCATCCTGACTTCATGCAGTACCCCTGTGGGAGCTAGCCCTGCTAGCGATGGCGGTGTGTCAGTCAACAACTTCATTGAATGAGAAACCGCCATCGCTAGCAGGGCTAGCTCCCACAGGGTTGTAGCGTACCCGTCAGGTTGGGTAATTGCCGCGCAGTGCTTCGAGGCCGCCCTGGTAGATGCCGTTAAACAGCGCCACCACTTCCTCATCGCTTACGCCGACTGCGTTGAAACGCCCGGACCAGGTCACCCGCGCGCCCTGCCCCTGGGCTTCAACCTTGAGCGTCGCCAGGTAATCATTGGCCGGAAACGGAGCTTGCTCAATCGAATAGCTGTAGGTCTTCGCCGCGTTATCGAACGTCTGCAGGCGCTCGATCACCACACCGCCGTCAGCGGTTTGCAGAGTGCGCACGCGCCCGCCTTCGCTCAATTCACTCTGAGTAATCAAGGGCAGCCAGTCCGGCAGCGTGTTGAAGCCGCCGATCAATTTCCAGACCTGATCGGCCGGGGCCGGGATGTCGATGGTTGCAGATGCTGTGGGCATAACACTTCTCTCAGGAAAAATTCAGATAGTCAGGCTGTCGACCACGCCGCCATCGACGCGCAGAGCGGCGCCGGTGGTAGCCGAGGACAGGGGCGACGCAATGTAGGTGACCAGATGCGCAACTTCTTCGACGTCGGCGACACGCTGGATGATCGAAGTCGGACGCGCCTTGCGCACAAAGGCATCGGCTTCATCGCGCAGGTTGCGTCCGGACTCGGCAGCGGCGTCTTTCAGCATGTCCTGCAGGCCATCGGTGAAAGTCGGCCCCGGCAGGATCGCATTGACCGTGACCCCAGTGCCAGCCAGACGCTTGGCCAAACCATGGGATACCGCGAGGTTGGCGCTTTTGGTCACGCCATAATTGAGCATGTCGGCCGGGGTGGCCACGCCGGATTCCGAAGACAGAAAAATCACCCGGCCCCAGCCCTGCTCGACCATAGCCGGCACGTAATGACGAGCCAGACGCACGCCGGAAATCACATTGACCTCATAGAAGCGCGTCCATTCGCTGTCGGGTGTTTCGAAGAAATCGACGTCGTTGAAGATGCCCAGGTTGTTCACCAGAATGTCAGCGCGCGGTTCGGCGGCGAACAATGTCTGTGCGCCTTCCGCCGTTCCGAGATCGGCAGTCAGGCCGCGCAATTGCGCGGCCGGCACTTTCTCGCGAATGCTCGCCAGCGCATGCTCAACCTTCGCCGAATCGCGGCCGATTACCACCACGGTAGCGCCGGCTTCGGCCAGTGACTGGCTGATGCCCAGGCCAATGCCGGCGGTGCTGCCGCTGACGATGGCCAGTTTCCCACTCAGATCAATCTTCATGCGTTTTCCTCATCGGTTGGCAAGGGTGCAGGCGGACGGCGCCGGTACATTCCCGGCGCTATTGCGGGGCATGGCTCAGCGTAGTCGCGATATTGCTCGAGTGAGAGAGCTGCCGACCGGTGACGGCGGCTGATGTTTGATCGGAGATTTTTGGCCGTTCAGTTTCTCGTCAGGCGAAGTAAACCATCGCTGTCGACGCTGACGCTGATCGCGTCATAACTGGCCAACGTCGCGTGCGCGGTTTCGAGCGGGTGCTGGTGGGTGGTGGTGATGATCATCAGCTCAGCCCCCGCCGCTTCTGCAGCCTGGATGCCGACCGCAGCGTCTTCGAAAATCAGGCAATCGCCCGGCGCGACCCCAAGCCTCTGCGCGGCCAAAAGATAGCCCGCAGGATCCGGTTTGCCGGCCTTCACATCTTCAGCCGTGATCATCACCGCGGGTTCCGGAATGCCCGCCGCCGCCATGCGCCGCAACGCCAGATCGCGAGGTGCCGAAGTCACCATCGCCCAACGATTCGGCGGCAGATTACTCAGAAACGCCATAGCCGCAGGAATTTCGACAATGCCATCAACGTCATCGATTTCCGCCGCGGTGATGAACGCTGCTTGTTGCTCCGCATCCACACCCGGCAGGTTCAATCGGGTAATCGTGTCGATCGCCCGCGCGCCGTGAATGGTCGGTAAAAACGCTTCGACGTCGACGCCGTGGCGCACCGCCCAGGCTGACCAGATGCGCTCGGCAGCGGCGATCGAGTTGAGGACGGTGCCGTCCATATCGAACAGGAACGCGCCGAACGGGCGCTCGAAAACAGATGCTTTGGCAGACAAAAGATCACATCCTCTGACAGGTGGCCGGGCAGATTGGCCCGGCAATGTAGCACTTGTCAGTGCAGCTGCGGTGCCTTGGATCTGAATGCGCTTTCGACGCAGTCGAGCAACTGACCAATCGCCCATGGCTTCTTGATGAACGCCACCGAATGCTTGACCCCGGAAGTCTCCGGCGTTTCATAACCGGACATGACCATTACCGGTTTGTCCGGCCAGCGGTCGCCCACCAGATTCGCCAGATCGGCGCCGTTGAGCGTGCCGGGCATGGTGATGTCCGTCAGCAAAAGCGCGACGTCCGCTGCATGCTTCTCCAGATACAGCGACGCAGCGTCGGCACTGGTTTGCGATTCGACCTTGAACCCTTCCTCCTGAAGAATTTCGCAAAGAAACTCCAGAATCAACGGATCGTCCTCGACTACCAGAATCAACCCGCCAGGAAGGTGCGCGCTCGACGTAGCTGTAGGGCACATGAACAGCACTCCCCCGAATTACATTTTTGGATAGCGGTTTGAATCCGCTGCTTATCTGGTATGAGCAGCGCGCCCTGCATAAATTCATTTTTGATACATCTCATTTCTACAAGACGTTGTTTTTCTGGGCGCAGTGCCGCTTCGGCAGGCTCGTTTGCGGTTAAAATGCCAGCCCATTTGCCTGCCGACCTTGACCGATGAACCCCGAAGCCCTTGCCACCCTCCACGCCCATCTGCTGCCTGCGCTCGCCGCCGCGCCCAACGAAACGCGTCGGCTGTTCCACGGCCGCGGGCGTTGCTGGCCGGGGCTGGAACAACTGACCGTGGACTGGTTGCAAGGGGTGGTGCTGGTGTCGTTGTTCAAGGAACCGCAGCCTGAGCAACTGGACGCGCTGAAGCAATTGCTGTCGGACATCACCCGGTCCAACGAATGGCAGCAGTGCGGCGCGCGTACGTTGCTGATCCAGCATCGTTATCTGCCACAAAGCACCGCCGAATGGCTGCTCGGTGATGAAATTGATGAAATGACCATTGTCGAAGATGCCTTGCAGTACCGCGTCGATCTGGGCCGCAAGCAGAACGCGGGGTTGTTTCTCGATATGCGCTACGGGCGCAAGTGGGTGCGCGAACAGGCAGCAGGCAAACGCGTGTTGAACCTGTTCGCCTATACCTGCGGTTTTTCTGTAGCGGCAATCGAAGGCGGCGCCAGTCATGTGGTCAATCTGGACATGTCTCGCGCTGCGTTGAGCCGTGGTCGCGACAATCATCGGCTGAACGGCCATGATCTGAGCAAAGTCAGTTTCCTCGGCCACGACCTCTTCAAATCCTGGGGCAAAGTGATCAACAGCGGGCCGTACGATCTGGTGATCATCGACCCGCCCTCATTTCAGAAAGGCAGTTTTCTGCTGACCAAGGACTACCGGCGCGTGCTCCGGCGTTTGCCAGAATTGCTCACGACGCAAGGAACCGTGCTCGCCTGCATGAACGACCCGGCGTTCGGTTCTGACTTTCTGATTGAAGGCGTGACGCAGGAAGCACCGAGTCTGCGCTTCGAGCAACGACTGGAGAATCCGCCGGAATTTCCTGACATCGATCCGCAAAGCGGGCTGAAAGCCCTGGTTTTCCAGCGCATCGATTGACCCATCCCAAATCCGCTTGTGGGAGCGAGCCTGTTCGCGATAGCGGAGTGTCAGTCACCGGATTTTATTTCTGACAAACCCTTATCGCGAGCAGGCTCACTCCTACAGAGAGAGTGTGACTCAGCCCTCACCGCGGATCGAGCGCCAGGCCGCTTGCGCGAGAACGTCCCGATAGGCCATCGGGCTGCCCTTCACGCGCCCCGCCAGCCACGCCCGACAATAACTCTCCGCCTGGCCGATGATCAGCGATGGCAGCAGTTCAGCGGGCCAACCCTCAAGCTCGGCAGCGCGCCCCGACTCTGCCAGCCATTGGCGCAAACGCAGATTGCGCGTCTTGTTGCGCTCGGCCAATTCATCCTTGAACGGCCCTTTGGTCACAGCGAACCGCGCGTGGTACTGGAAGCGCGCCCACTGCGGTTGTTGCTCGACCCAATCGACATAACTGAACACCAGCGCCTGCACCCCCTCTTCGGTAGTGCTGGCCGCGTCCAGATACCCATCACGCAAGCGCGCCTGATCCTCCAGTGCGGTGAAAAAAAGCGCGGCGACCAACCCTTCCTTGTTGCCGAAATGGTGATAGATCGCGCCGACGCTGGTGTCGCACTCGGCGCGAATCATCTCGATCGTGGTTGCCTCGATGCCTTGTTCGTTGAACAGGTTCAAAGCCTTGCGAAAAATATCGCGCTTGAGTTCGGCGCGGCGGCCGGGGTAGCTGCGTTCCAGTAGATCGGCGGTGTCCATGCTGCTTGAGGTCCGAAAGCGAGGGGTGAAAAAGGCGCGGTGTGCCATGAAGGAATCGCCCATAGGTTGACAGATTTGCCGTGAACAGAATACCGTTCCGTTACAGAACATTATTCTGTAACGGAACATAATTCTGCCAATCAATCATTCGAGGCTTTCCCGATGAGTCAATCTCTCAGCATGTTCAACAGCGTTGGTGCAGACGCTTTCAGCAAGATGGCCTGCCAGTTCGCTCCCTATTTCAGCAGCATCAACCCGCTGATCACCGAATTGCGCCCGAACGCGGCCACCGTGCAAGTGCCGTTTCGCAAGGAAATCACCAACCACCTCGGCACCGTGCATGCGATCGCCATGTGCAACGCCGCAGAACTGGCTGGCGGGATGATGACCGACGTGTCGATCCCGGAGGGCGCACGCTGGATCCCCAAGGGCATGACCGTGGAATATCTGGCCAAGGCCAAAACCGACGTCACCGCCGTAGCCAGCGCTGAAGGTGTGGATTGGCAAAGCGACGGCGACAAGGTGGTCAACGTGGACATTCACGATACCGAGGGCAAGAAAGTCTTCACCGCACGCATCACCATGAACGTCAAACTCGGTTGAGATGGCAGCCACAAAAAAGCCCTTGCTGTGGCGAACCCAGCAAGGGCTTTTTGACGTGGATTGATCAGTGCACGGTCAGACGTTGACGAACGAATTCCTCGACGTGGCGGCTGGTCTGATCAAGATGCCGGTCGCGCTTTTTTTCCGCGTCGAGCATGGCGCGCTTGCCGTTCTTCTGCAGCAAATAAGTGTGAATTTGCTGCACTTCCAGCGAGCGGTAGATCGGCGTGGTGTCGATAAACCCGCGCAAGCCGTTGCTGCGGTAATGCCGCGTACTCATCAATACCTGGGTCTCGCGCTGCCCGATGACCTCAAAGCCCAATGCCTCGAAATACGGTACCTTGCCGACGGTGCAGGCCAGTTCCGCGTGAGGGTAGCGGCCGACCATTTGCGCCAGCATCGCCCGTGCCACGCCTTGGCGCCGATGGCCCGTCCGCACCGCCATGTACGCCACGCTGCACGCCTCCCAGTCACCCTGCACCGGCAGGTAAAGGAGAAACCCGATGACTTGCTCCGGATCGTCCTCGTCGCTGGCCACCAGCAGTTCCACCTCAGTGCCCTTCTGGCCATTCAACGCATCCAGATACAGATGCACTTCATACCCGACCGCGTACTGATAGACGTTGTACAGCAGATTGCTCGGCCCGAGACCGACCGCGCTGATATCGGTCAGGTAATCGACCACCATTTGCAGGATCTGACTATTGACGCTTTCGGGGCATGGGGTGGTGTAGTGGGTGATGCGTGGCATGGCGGGTGAGCTCCGGCAGAAAACCGCGACATCATACCTTGTCATGGCCAGCAAAAATCTCATCCGGACGTGGGCAACGTCACTGTTGTGGCGCCACCATTTTGAATTTGATCGCGATGTCCCTGGACACCACGCTGTCTGCCCACTCCCCCGCGCCGAGGCCGAACTCCTCGCGTCTGAGGATCAACTCGCCGTCGAAAATGCCGATAGCGTCGTCCGCTTTCAACTCCACCGGCACCTGCACTTCACGGGTAATGCCTTTGAGCGTCAATTGGCCGTCGAGCCGGTATCGATACTCGGCGATCTGGATGAAACGGCTCGACTCGAACACCGCCACCGGAAACCTGGCGGTATCGAACCATGCCGGTTTCACCAGCTCGGTATTGGCATCCTCGCTGCCGGCGTCGATGCTGGTGAGGTCGATGTGCAACGTGGCGTGGGCACGCTCGAGTTGCTCAGTGTCGAAATCCAGCGTCGCTTCAAACTTGCCGAACGTGCCGTACATCCTCGAGCCCATCTGGCTGTAGGTGAAACTGATCTGACTGGCGCTGGTGTTGACCCGGTTGTATTCGACCGCTTGCGCCGTAGGGAAGGCACATAAAGCAAACGCGACGGCCGGCAGTAATCGCAGTGACATGGGATTCTCCGGACAACGCGTAGCGGCAGGGACCTCGAATGACTAAAGCAAACATCCGCCGGTTTCGCCAGCGGCTACACCAACCGCTGAATTTTCTGATGCCGCCAGACCAGTTTGTAATACAGCGTCTGCAACACCAGCATGCCCAGATACGCCACCGGAAACGCCATCCAGACGCCCGGCAAACCAAAGCGCGCATCCAGCCAGTACGCTGCCGGAAGTTGCACGCCGACCACGCAGATGATCGCGATGGCGACCGGCACCAGCACCGTGCCGCTGGCGCGCATGATCCCGCCGATGATTGCCTGAAACCCGAAGATCAGCAGGCTCCACAACATGATGTGCAGCAGATGTTCGGCCATTTCCCGGGTCGAATCCTCGGTGAGGAACAGCCCGAGCAACCAGGGCGAGAGCAGATAACCCAAGACGATCAGGCCACCGGTCAGGCACACGTTGATCAACAGCCCGGTGCGCAAAATCGGCCCCATGAGCTCAAGCCTGCCGGCGCCGATCGCCTGGGCGCCAAGGATCGATGCGGTGATTGCGATCGACAGCGCAGGAAACTGCACGTAATTGACGATCTGCGTCACCGCACCATACGCCGCCGTCGCCTGCGAGCCGTGCTGATTGACCAGCGCCAGAATGACCAGCTCCGACAGCGACAGCACCACCATCTGCACGCCGGTGGGCAAACCGATGCGCAGCACTTTGCCGAGAATCACACCGTCGAGGCGCAACGCGGCGAAGAACTCACGGTCCGGCGCCAACGGGTGACCTTTGCGAATCAGCCGCCACGCCAGCCATGCCATCGCTGACAGGTTTCCGGCCAGCCCGGCATATGCCGCGCTCTGAATGCCCAGTTGCGGCAAGCCGAACCAGCCGCGAATCAACGCCGGCGTCAGCGCCAGGCCTACGGTTGTCGAAACGATCAGCGCCAGCAGCGGCGACAACGTATCGCTGACGCCGCGCAGCAATTGCGTGAACAGCACAAACACCAGCAACGATGGCAGGATCCACAACATCACATGGGCGTATGCCACGGCATCGTCGAGCACATCGGCCGGCGTCCCCAGCCCCATCAGCGCCTGCCGCGCAAATACACTGCCGACGACCGCCGCGACCAGACCGATCAATACCCCGAGCAGCAATGTCGCCCCGGCAATCGCCTTGACCAGATGCGGCTCGCGCGCCCCCCACGCCTGGCCGATCAACACACCGGCACCGGCACCGAGACCGATCACCAGGGCGATGAAAAAGAACACGATGGGAAACATCCCCGACACGGCTGCCAAGGCCTGCGTACCGAGCATCTGGCCGATGTAGATGCTGTTGACCGTGCCCGACATCGATTGCAGAAAATTCGACAACACCATCGGCGCGAGAAACAGCAGGTAGGTTTGCCAGAGGGGTTTGACGGCGGGGGCGACTTGCATGGAATAGAGGTCCATCTCGACGGCGGGAGGCTGAGGAAGGATAGCTTCGGTGAGTTGTGAGCGGGGTGCAATTAACATTTCCCGATCAACGTTTAACCTCGGCTCAAGGCTGTGATACATATTTGTGCACTTGCGTTCATTTAATGAGGTTTTACCTATGCCCCGCTTTGCCCCTGTGCTGACCGGCACGCTGCTGGTTCTCGTCGCCGCGACCGCACACGCAGTCGATCAACCACAGGCGTTGAAACCTTTACTCGACACCATGAACGAACGCCTGAACATCGGTGACCTCGTTGCGCTGACCAAATGGGACAGCGGCAAACCGGTGCAGGACAGCCCCCGCGAAGCGCAGGTGATTGCCAACGCGCGCACGCTTGCCAGCGAACGCAAGCTCGACCCGGAAGACGTTGCGCAACTGATTGCCGCGCAAATGGAGGCGAACAAACTGGTGCAGTATGGCTTGCTTGCTCAGTGGCGAACGGACGGCGCCGCACCGGACACGCCGCGCCCGGACCTGGGCCAGCAGATCCGCCCGCGCCTGGATGAACTGCAGAGCCGACTGTTGCAGCAGTACGCCGAGTTCACGCCCTATCGCCGCGATCCCAACTGCCCGGCGTGGCTGGCCAAAGCCCGCAGCGACCTGACCCACGACGCGCTGCATGCGCTGGCTCTGACGCGCGCCAGCGGCGAGTTGTGCGTTCGAGCGCCGGCGCCTTGATAGGGCTTTGGCCTCGTAGTGATCTACCGTAGTGAAAGATTGGGAGACGGTTTGCTGGCAATAGCGATATTTCAGTGAACACTTCCAAAGGTATGGATTCAAAGGAAGCCGCGAAGAAGAAACCGGCGAAGACTGCGATTGAGAAGCGGGCGGAGAAGAAAGCGAAGAAGGTGAATGTTTTTGGGCATTGAACAAAACAGCCATCACGAGTGATCGTGATGGCTGTTTAGATGCAACCGGAAGCGGAGCGCTATTTTCAGATTTTTCTTAAACGAAGGTTGTCCATTTTCACAACGGATGTAGGACCACCCAAGTAAAACACCAAAATCATTGGCGATGCTGTCGGCGTTGTCCCTGCGTAGAAGCTCACAGTTTTGGCCTGCCAGGTGTCACTTTCTGGGATCCATCCGTTATATACATCGTTCCCGTTCTGCAAGATGGAAAGAGGGACGGCAACTGGAGATTGATAGTCGAAACTGAACGCATACTGCTTACCGATATCAACCGTAAATGCTTTTTGCATCCAGACAGTTTGATAGCCGTTGGAGTGTCTCACTGATTCAACAAAGTACTCTCCAGCCAACCGCGTTATCTGTGATTTATATTCATAGGGCAATGTCCACCCATTCCAGTCAAAATCTGTGAAGGTTGTCAGGTCATCCAATCCGGCTTTCACCGAATAAACTCTGACCTGACACTCCACCGCATCCCCCACCGTAGCCTCCCCAAACAACCCCACCTTCAACACAATCGCCACTTTCGAATCTGCCTTGCATTCGCGCAGCCACGCCACTTCAGCCGTATAACTCAGCCCAGCCCCCTGATCATGCGTCGCTGCCACAAACTGATCCTTAGTCCTTGAACTCCCATCAGCACGGGTTTCGACATAGCTCAACCAGATCGGCGACTTCGGAGGCTGAAACGGCCATTGATCGCAGCGCACTTTGCTGTCGTCCTTGATCGAGCCGATCTGCAGTTCCGCACCGTCAAACCCTTCGATCCCTGGCCTTGGCATGTTTTGTTGCAGCAAATCGCCGATGTTCAATAGCTGCGTCATCACAGGCGATTGCTGCCCACCCCGGATTGTTTTGTAATTCAGACGCACGTTGTTGCGCAGGTTGGCGCCGGTGATGGCGGCGACAATCGGGAAGTCCAACTGCGTTTGCCCATTGACCCTCTTGCGTTCCGGCATGGTCGAGCCGTCACCTGCGCGACCCAGCACCGTCAGTTCGATCTCATCCTCAGGCTGCAGTTTCGAAGTATCGAACTTCACGGTGAAACCCTGCTGATACTGATTGGGATCGAGGACGTAATCCGGGGCTTCGACAACGGTTGGCGGTGGCACTTCGGCGTGCGCCTTGCCGACGTTCAGCGCCAGTTCGGCGGATGTTCCCAGCAATTGGCCCTCGCGCTTGATCGTGTAAGTCACCACGACCTTGCCGTTGAGGTTGGCGGTCACATAATTTTTCGCTACCGTGAATTTCACCGGTTGGCCTGCCGAGTGAGACGTCAGGTCGACGAAGTCACTGGTGCTGCCGCCACTGGCTGAACCGCGCCAGTGATAGGTCACGCGGTCTTTGGCCAGCGTATCCCGATGCGGCACGGTCAACGTTGCTCCCGCAGGCGGCACGCGTTCCGGATCGAGGGTGCCGTCCTGAGCTTCGTCCACTTGCGGCGCAACAAACTGTGGCAACGTGATGCCGACTTGCACATACAAAGGCAATGAATCGCGCACGTTTTGCAACATCAGGTCGTCGTTGGCCACCGAGTAATACACGGTAACCCGCAAACCGTTGAAGCGTTGGATGACGGCATTGCTCACGCTGCGCGAGATCGGTGTGTTTTCCGGGTGACTGCCAATGGAGCGCGAATCCGAGTAATACTCCGTGCTGCCACCGGGGCGAACGGCCTCCCAGACCACGGTCACCTGATCGCTACGCTTGAAGCCGGCAGACCAGGGGATTCGGCACGTTGCCCACGGCTCGTCCGGGTTTAAAGTCCCGCCAGATGCCTCGTCTATCGTCGGCGCTGCAAGTCGGCTGATATCTCCGCGGACACTGACGCTGGCTTTCAGCGACGGACGATCTGCTGCTTCGTCTCTCACGCGGACGTAGCTCACCGAAGCTGAGCCCTTGGCGAGGGCCTTGACTGATGCGTTGGGGATCATGAATTCATAGTGAAAATGCACAGACTCGACGCACTGCTCTGGAGGCTCCACGACAATAGGTTGACCTTGAGATGGCATGCCGGTCCAGGTCAGCCTGATCCGATCCCCTTCGTTGAAGTCCGCTGGTTGCGTGTAGACAAGCACGGTGACATCGCTTTCGCCCAGTTGTTCTAGGTCGATCGCGGTGACCGGGCGGCCGTTGACCACTATCACCGGGGCACGTAACCGGTTGCCCGCAACATCCACCAGCACTCTCTGGATTTTCGCCCACGGCGCGCGCTCATCCGGATAGTTGCCCACGCGATCGATCACTTGAAAGGTCACTGCCACATCCGGGCCGTCGCCATGCTGTGCGATGACTTCCTTGGTGAATTCAATCAGGATCGGGTGATTGACCGGGTCGTCGATCTGCTGTTGGGTCACCGGGTAGTAAGTCACCTCCTGACTGCCCCAACGGGCAATGATGGAATCATGGGTGGCGATGTTTTCGTACGGGGCGATTTGCATCTGAACGCCGCGATCGGCAATTTCTGGCGTGACCCCGTTAGACAGGTCAGGTAGCAGGGTGAACGTCAGGCCGGAATGACCTTCTTCGGTGTTGTCATCGAAGCCGCCGGGGCGTTGCAGCTTGACCAACATGATCAGTATGGGTTTGGAAGTTTCGGTGGCCTGTGATGTCCTTGTCACGCGATAATAAATCTCTGCAGCTCCCTCGACGAAATGACCTCGTGCGATTCGGAAAATCAGCGGTTGATTGACCTGCTCCTGCCCGATCTCCTCGCCCCACACGGCATGGTCCGGATTGTTCACATACATATCGAATCTGTCGCCGATATCCATATTCACCCAAGGGTCAACACGGACTTGCACATCCCCTTCGACGGCGCGTATTGGAATTCCGCCATGGTAGTGTTCTGGTGTTCGTAATACGGTGCTGCCGGTGATGATGGGCGGTCGTAAAGCGAATATCTCGTTGTTATCCAGCGGAGTGTTCATGGCGAAGCTCCTTTTTTGGTGATGGCTGCAGTCAAGAAGTGCTGGAGCTATCAGAAAGGAATTCGCAGGTTGGCGGTACTGGCATATCTGACAGGTAGATGCGGTTTTCCGATAAGTGGTACACCTTGAAGCAGGCACCACACGCGGATGGCTACCTGTTTCAGATTGCCTGCGCGGCAGATGATCGGCGGGTCGCTGAACCTGCCGAAGCAACCGCGCCCCCTGTAGGAGCTGCCGAAGGCTGCGATCTTTTGCTTTGGTTTTCAAGATCAAAAGATCGCAGCCTTCGGCAGCTCCTACATTCGTGGATCTCCGGTGCTCACACTATTTGTGCAGGAAACTCGACCCGGCAGATGATCGGCGGGTCGCTGAATCTGCCGAAGCAACCGCGCCCCCCTGTAGGAGCTGCCGAAGGCTGCGATGTTTTCCTTTGGTTTTTCAAGATCAAAAGATCGCAGCCTTCGGCAGCTCCTACATTATGGATCCAGTGCTCACACTCTTTGTGATCTCGATCAGATGATCTGCCGGACGACCTCTCCGAGTGCCGGCGCAGTGCGTTCGCTTTCGGTCTGAGACAGCGTTTCAAACCATTGTTCAGGCGTGAGCAGCTGATTTTCGCCCGCGATTTTCATCCCGATCTGCAGCGCTGGCGCCGCCCCCTCTTCCGCCGAAACGCCGCGAACAATAACGCTGTGCGCGTTATCAGGATCGGTGAGCACCCAGTGTCCATCGACGCTCGACATCAACAGACGCTCACTGGACGCCATGTCCAGCAGCACTGTGCACGGCTGCGACGTCTGGTCGCGCGCAACAGGCTGTCGATCGATGACGATGCAATCCAATCGCTGCCAGACGTCTTCCGATAGGCGATAGGTTGTCGTCTGCCGGTTGTAACTCAGGATCAGCTTGCTGACCCCGTCGGGCAGAAAGGCCAGCAAATCTTCAACATCACCATTCGCCTGCAACGACAAGACGTCGTCACTGCGGCTGGCGAAACTGTCTGTGAGGTCGAGCCGGCCTGTTGATTGATAGCGACTGACCTGTTCCTGCGCCGGATCGAACAGCAGCGGCTCGCCGCCATCGAACAGGCCGAGGAAAACCGCCCATTGACCATCACGCTTGGCCTCGACTTCGAGCAGGCGGCCCTGGTCAGGCGTGTAGTATTGATACCGGCCCGATGTCTGCTCGATGACCAACACCGGAGCGTGCGCCACCGTGCGCAGCAGCATGCGCAAATCTTCCTGCCGTTCTTCGGCGGTGCGACCGTTTCGCTTGAACCATTGATTATTTACGCTCACGGCAACCGCCGGCAGGCCGTCACGCAATTGCAGGCTGACGCCATCGAAGGTCTGCGCGAGCAATCCTTCTCCGTCAAACGAAACCTCGAAAAATGCCCAGCGTGACCAGACTTTTTCCGCCGGCGGCAGTGACCGAGGATCGATCAATTGCGTGCCGCCGGCGAATGCCGTACGCATGGCGTCTGCGTCGATCAACGCTTGCCGATAAACCTGCCCGCTCCGTTTATCGTGCAGCCACGCCGCTTTGCCGTCCGGGGTTCTGCCCAGCAGCAACCACTCCTTGCCGCCGTCCATTTCCGCCAAAAGGAAATCCCGGCCAATGGCCCATGCGCCGAGGTAGTCGGTGTTAGAGGCGCGACTCAGGCCTATCAAGGCACAAGCCGTCGACTGAGGTTCAGTTGCTGTCTCGGCGAGCGCGCTGATCCAGTCCGTGTATTGTGCGAACCAGTCCGGCCCGAGGCCAACGTAGTGAAGCGACCCGTCGCGCGTTACCTCGAACAATTTGCCATCGGAACGGGTCGCCATGAGCTGCCCGCCGGCCATGTTGATCTTGATGATGTCGCGCTCAAGCACTTCGCCAGGCGTGACCGGACCGGTGTTGCCGCCGCCGACACCGCGACGCAATGTCTGCGTCTGCTGGCTGAAAAACAGCGGCGTTTCGAAGGCCCAGCCATCGGCTCTGGGAAGCATGACGGTGTCCATGCCCATGCCGACATCCTTGGTCAAGCGGTGATAGCGAGCGTCACCGGCGCTGAGCCAGATCAGGTCACGCAAGTCATCACCAATACAGCAGCGTACTTCGATGAATGGCTCAGGGCCCCACGACGCAATGCCAGGCGCCATGTTCGGCGTTGCGTCGGCATAATCGTCAGAATCACGCAAACGCGCGAGCAGCGAGCGCCAGTAATCCGTACCTCGGTCGGGGGTGTAATCGTCCCAGGCAGACGATAGCGTGATCCTCGCAAGCGTCACCGACCAATCAGTGACGTGAAACTCCAACGTCGTGGTGACGCCGTCTCTGATCTCCAGAAGTCGCTGCAAGACCCGAATTCCGTCGGCGCGCATTTCGCAGGCAATGATTTCCGAGCCACCCTCTGGACCCGCGAGGCGATAACGGTGATTGACCGTTCCAGTAATAGCGCCAACCCGCCAGATCGTCCTCCGGTCCGGGTGATAGAACCATGCATGGCGAGAATTGGCCGCGCCCAACACAATGCCTTGGCGAACAAAGTGAGGAGCGTTGCGAGCATAGAGTTGACGGTTGCGCACAACATCGTGGTAGGCCGTTATGAGTGGCGCATTTTGTTCCGTGGCGAAAGGCAGTTTGAACTGGTAAAGCGGCACGTAAGCGCCTGGTACCTGACCCCGGCTGTGCCGTTCACGCAGTCGGCGCAACGCACTTTCCAGCGAGATGCCGTCGCTCAGGCTTACCGACACGAGGTGCAACTTTTCAGTCCGCCAGTCAATCCGGAAAAATTCGCCATTGGCCAGCTCGATACAATCGGGGGTGCCGCGAATCTGAATGCCGTCTATACGCAGCCCTTCATCCTTCAGCCGACATTGCAGTTCATTGGCCCAGGGCGCATGGATAATCCATTCATTGTCACCGCGCGTGTGCAGGTCAATCGCGACCAGGCCGGGCGTCAACCACAACTGCCGCCGACCTGACGATTGTGCGTCGAAAGCATACGAAAGGAGATTTTTCCACTCTTCGGGAAACTCGGGGATCACCAACTGCCGGGTCTTTTCGCCAAGCGTCACGGCGATATGGGTCGGCTGATGGACGGGTAGCAATTTGTACAGGATATGCGGGAACGGGGTGTTGACCGTAAAGTAGAAACGCTGCTGGCCGCTGGCATCGTATTCCAGCCTGCTGACCGTGCGGTTGTCCAGACCCGGAAACCCTGACAGCCCCACCTGATATTCGTAACCGTAAAAAGCCATGGGCGTACACGGCAACACAACCGTGTGCGCGGCCTGCGACGCCGCATCAGTCAACGCAAGGCTGCGCGCCAGTCCCATGCCCTGGCGAATGTCGAGCGCTCTGTGCAACTCATCCGGGCTCGCAATGTATTGCGGCAGCTCAAGCCCACCGCGCACCATCGGGTAGAATTTCTGGCTGGAGAAATCGATCCGATGATTGTGCAGGTCCAGGTGTTTGATGACCGCCTCAGGTTCGAACCGCAGCACATCGCCTCGACAGCTATGGCCTCGAGGTCCGTATGCCTGCTGAGCCTTGCGCAGATGCTCGCCCACGGCTTCGGCCTTGTCCCTGATCTGCCCCAGGTTGCTGGCAATCGCAGTCACGCCGATACCGATCCCGAGCAACGGCACTGCCAGAAAGCCGGCCGCCGCCCCCACAGTCCCGCCAGCCAGCATGGCGGTGACATCCAGCCCCAGCGCAGCCAGATCAAACGCCAATTGAGTGGAGAAGCGCGAGCGCTGTTCATGGTTGCTCGCATGGGCCAGATTGTACGAACTGAAACCGATATTCAGCAGTGAAAAACCGACGCCGAGCCCTGTGTTGGCGCGCGCGACAACCCCCCCGGCCATCGAACCCTGACGCAC
The DNA here is from genome assembly GCF_900636825.1 of Pseudomonas fluorescens. Classification (NCBI taxonomy): domain Bacteria; kingdom Pseudomonadati; phylum Pseudomonadota; class Gammaproteobacteria; order Pseudomonadales; family Pseudomonadaceae; genus Pseudomonas; species Pseudomonas fluorescens. Next base: position 3,663,521 of record NZ_LR134318.1, read on the forward strand.
CCGCAGGGCTTGCTCGGACATCACGACCTGGCGAACCAGGTTGGCCATCTGCAACGAATCATTCGCCACGCCATAGCCTAGCTGCGCGTAGCTCGCATAGACCTGGATCTGCAGCGCTATCGTCAACGCCGGTGCAGCTTTATCGCCGGTCTGGTACTCGCGACTACGCATTTCGCTGATCAACGTCTGGATCGCGAAGGCAAAGCTCAAGCGGCTGCCACCGTCGGAATCGGCCTGCCCGGTTTGCCTGCCGGCCGCGCCCTTCACCAAACGCTGCAGATGTTTGCTGAGCGCCATGAGACGTGAGTCTTCGCTGTTGATCCTGACGATGGTGTCTGGAGCGTTCACGTCCACCATCTGCAGCGTGTAGCCCTTGTCCGGATGAGCTTTTACCGATTCGAGCAATGGCAGGTATTCGCGTCCCAACTGATGCTCACGGCGCAGAAGACCAACAGCGTCGTCAAACTCAGCGGCCCAGAACCGGCTTTCCAGTTGCCTGAGGCCGGCGCCCAACCGAGCATTTTCCGACAAAGACCGGGTGCGCCCCTGCGCCTGTTTCTTCCACAGACTGACCGTTTGGGCGTCGGTGATCGGCGCGTCGCGCAGAAAATGTCCGACCTGCAGATTGGAGGGCAGCACCCGATCGTTGATCGCGCGAATATCCAGCTCGACCACGTTGAACTGTGGCTCGCTAGCGGAGATTCCATACAAACCGGCGAGTTCACCGCTGTTGTGATTGAGATAACGCCGCAGGCCAATCTCGAGCGGCTGTAAACGGTCGAAGCCGTACAAGGCAAAGTTGGGCTCGAAGAACCGAAACACAGGTCCGTCAGCCGTCATAACTTTCGCGACCAGCAGCGCGTGATTGCCACTGTCGAGCAGCAACACGCGGGTCGGCGATTGCGCTTCGAGCAAGCGACCGATATCAGCAAAATCCAGCGTGCCGTGCGGCGTGCCGATCTCGGACATGGCAACGTCCTGCAACTCGTTCAACGCGATCATCAGTAGCTGTGATTCAGCATCACCGGGCAGCAGAACCGCGTTGGACAACCTGCCCACCATCGATCGCTCGCCCGCATCCCCCTCGCCCATCGCGGCGGCCATCATTAGCGCCAACGGGTAGCAATAACGGCTCGGATCACCGCCCACCTGGCCCAGCAAGTCCTGCGGCATTTGCTTGGCGGACACGGCTCCTGCCTGGAAAAACTGCTCGCGCACCGTCGCTGCGCGCTTGAGAATCCGCCCGTGATAATCGCGTTGCGTAACCCGATCGATTTGCGCAACCCGCAGTCCCCATTGTTTCAGCGTGAGTGGCTCGGCCAAAGTCAGCGCCTTGAGTTCTCGCGCAGTCAGATCAATCGATCCTGCTTTTTCCGAACGGCCTTTCTCGAACGCTGCAAAACCGTGATCGCGCAAGGCTTTTTCGATCGCTGTATACCGCGCGAACACCCCCGTGTCGGCGGTATTGACGGCCATCTCCAAGGCATCTCGCCATGCATCAGCGAAACCGTCGGCGTCGAGTGTCTGCGCGCCGAAAACACCACCCAGAACCACCCGCATCATTGGACTGATGTGGTCGATTGTCAGCGCGCCGTGGGCCATGCGCGAAAACCATTCATTGACGTTATCGAACGGTTGCGCACCGACAGAGACGGGCAAGTCAAATACGCTCTGGTCGCGAATCAGCTGACGCATTTCCAGGCTCAGAACAATGCGTTTATTGAAGACGATCTCACCACTGATTTTTTCGTTCATGGCGTGGATGAACGGCTCGCCCAAGTCATCCATCAATTGTTGCAAGACCGAAGTGAGAAGCACCGGTTTTCCATCGATGACCGGCCAACCTTGTTTGAAAGTGAGCACTTGTTCTTTGAGCAGGTCATTCAGATTTCCGACGTAGCGGGATTTGAACTTGCCATCAACCCACTTGTTTTTTTCATTTGCCAGCCAGGTTTCAGGATCGTCATTGACTGTCCAGCCGGAAATCATTTCTTCTTCGGTGAAAACGTTATAGCCCTCCAACAACTTTAACTTCTGACGCACCGCATCAATCTGATCGGCGAGCAAATGCGTTTCCACATACTTGCTTACCCCTTGGAATGCCGCTCGCGGACCGGTAAGGGTGATGGTGCCGCGCGCGCCGATGCGGATACCGTCCTGGAAGTACTGATGGATCGCTTCTATGAGATGAAAGGATGAAAAGTGCGTCTGTGAACCCGGGAATCGCCCGCTCGCCTGCATTTCATTGACCACGTTCTGAATAATCGCCAGTGCTCGACTATCAGCCACCGATGCAATACCCGCGGCGGCAAGACGCTGTTCAACTTGCATCAGACAGTCATAGTTGCTTCGAATCATTTGCATGTAAGCCAGGGTCATGGCGCTGCCGGGGTGCGTCAGAAAATGCGCATTCATTTCCCCCCTTGCCTGATCGCCATAACCCGTCCCCAGCCGAATGGCATCCAGCGGAACAGGGCTGTTCACGGGAGTTGCGAAAATATCCTGAACAAGCGGTTTGCTCTGGGCAAATGCAAGCAGTGCCTGCTGATGCTGCGCAGGTATCTTGCCGATTCTGTCTTTGTATCGTTTGCTGTCACGACCGGGCATCAAGTCCGTATTGTGATTGAGCAAAAGTTGCAAAACGCCTAATCGCGCATCGCCGTCAAAGCCGCGGATATCCACCCCGCCGAGTGTGTCCTTGAGTGGCGGCAAATAATCCATGTCACTGTAGCGCCCCCCTTCCAGATGCCCGGCCTGCAACCGCACGACATCACTCGCCGCAGCAAAATTGCCGCGCATCGCAACTTCACGCTGGTAAACATCGGCTAACAAGTGAGTCTTGAATTCGGACTGCACATCGCGCAACCGCAGATCCTTGCCAGCCATTGCCAAGTGCGTATCCAGGCACTGTTGGCGAAAGGCCTGCAGCGTCGCGCGGTCCTTGCCGTAGGCGCGCACCATCAGATCGATGCGTGCTTCATCGGCCCGTCCGACCCACTTTGGCTGATTGAGGCATTCGAACATTTGCAGTTTCAATACCCGGGCGCGATCTTCGATCAGTTGCGACAGCTGGCTGGCGCCAGTCAGAAGATTGCCGCCCGACTCCATCGCGTGAACGCGTGCGCTATCGAGGATGACCCGGTTCATTTCAAACGCCAGCAAGGCATCGCTGTCGTACCAAAGATTAAATACGCAGCCCTGCGGTGCGAGCACCTCGCGCCAGATATTCATGTAATCGCGTTGATTGAGGCCGACTTCACTGCCCCCGACCCAGACGAAATGCATGACGTTTGGCACGGTAGTGGACGTCGGCGACAACATCGCGACCGTATTGGCGAGCCTGGCGGCATAGTTATCCAGTCGACGCAGACATTGCGCAACGTCAGCGGGCACCGCCGCCGACTTTTTGTTGATCAATGAAACCAGTGTTTCCTGAAACAGTTTTACTGGCACCAGTCTGTCCAGCGTTACATCGATAGCCCTGACAGCATCATAGTGCTTCGCCAGGCTTTCAAATTCGGGGGTATCGGAGAATTCAGCGAGCAAGGTTGTAACTGCGGAAAATTCAGCGGCCGACATAAATCCATTCGAGTCGACTAGCGTCTCTTGAGCATTACTCATCATTCAACTTCCTGTTCTGGTCGTTCATTCACCCGACATAACGAGAGCGTGCTGAAATTGAAAACTTTGTTTCGCAACTTTCAGCGCTTCGAGGGGCGACAGCATTGGCCCATGACAACAGGAACCCGAACAAACTTTCAAATTACAAAAACATCAACTCAAGACAGTTAACACACATAGCAATATCATTGGCTCAACGGCGAACTATCTGCGTACAACTTTGTGCGCCGACCAACGTGACTTGTCTTTCAAATCACGCGCACGTCAAGGGCTGGCGCTCGATTCGTTCTTTTGTTTGGTGCTCAGGATTTGTTAACAGAATCACACAGGATACTGATGCACTTACAATCCGAGTTTGTCCCACCGCAGTGAACGCTCGCTCGCGAGACAACCCGGATGGCAAACATCGCTGGCGTCGATAGTCACCATCACGCCAATGAAGTTCTCATAAAAAATCCGCAGCGTAATATCGGCTCCAGACAAACCAACAACATCTCGGAGCACACGATCATGAAACGCCAAATCCTTCTCAGCATCGCTTTCTCGGTTTTCGCAGTTAACGCTTTCGCCGCTACCCCGCCTCGCACCATGATCGCCGAAGGCGGCTCGGACAAATTGATCGAAAGCCGTTTGGCTGAAGGTGGCTCCGATCGTCTGATCGAACGCCGTGTTGCCGAAGGTGGCTCTGATCGTCTGATCGAACGCCGCGTTGCCGAAGGTGGCTCTGATCGTCTGATCGAACGCCGCGTCGCATGATTAGCTAGCGGTACCGCACGCCCATAAAAAGCCCGGCCTGATCAGCCGGGCTTTTTCTTGGGTGTTGTTCACGGCGTCGCCGCGCGGCTTTGGTATCACTGCGCGCAAGTTTCAGCAGCCGCTTCGCTGGCAGCCCATCGGTCAAGTCGCATACCATGGCGCCACTCAAAACAAAGACAATCATCGCCCATGCTCAAAGCCAGTCTGCGCAGCCATCTCACCCTTTGGTTTACCGGTTTGTCCCTGTTGACGCTGTTGAGTGTGGGCTTCTATGTCGGCCATATCGCCACTGAACAAATGAAGCAGGCCAGCGGCAATGCCTTGCTCAATACTGCCCGCTCGGCTGCTTCGTTATTGGGCGAACAATTGCGCGAACGGCAACTGGAGGTATATCTGCTCAGCCGCGCGCCGCATCTGGAGCGCGGCGACCTGGATAACCCGGCGATCTTGAAGTCGATGCAATTGCGCACCGAAGCCCGCGCCGAATATGCGTGGATGGGCGTCACCGATGCCAATGGACAAGTGCATCAAGCCATCAACCATTTGCTGGTCGGCCAGTCGGTACAACAACGGCCGTGGTTCCAGGCGGGCATGCGCGGCGAATACACCGGCGATCCGCATGAGGCCGTGTTGCTGGCGAAATTGCTGCCCGGCGTGGCAAATGGCGAACCGCTGCGTTTCATCGACTTCGCCGCGCCGATCCACAATGCCGATGGTCAGGTGATCGGTGTTCTCGGCGCCCACGCGCATTGGAGTTGGGTGACGCGGATCGTCGAGTCGGCAGCGCTTTCCCACAAGAACTCGGCGCCGGATATCGAAGCGTTGATCATCGACCACGACGGCAAAGTGCTCTACCCCGAAGCGTTGATGGGCCAGCAATTGGCGGCTGATGAGGCGGGGTCGACAGGGTGGTCGGTTGGCAATGGCTACCTGACCAGCATGGTTAGCGTGCCGACGCCTTCGAGCACAGCGCTGTCATGGTCGATCGCCGTACGCCAGCCGCTCGAAACGGCGCTGCAACCGGCGCGTCTGCTGCTGTACAAATTGCTCGTGCTGGGTGTGTTTGCCGCCATGGTGTTCGGTCTGGTGGCCTACTATCTGGCGCTGTATCTGAGCCGCCCTATCGAACAGCTGGTGCAAACGGCCAAGCAGGTGCAGAACCAGCAACCCGGCGCGCATTTCCAGTTACAGCACCCGGTGCTGGAGATTGCCCAACTCGGCCAGTCGATCGATGCCATGACGCGATCGTTGCTCGCCAAGGAGCGCGAACTGCAGCAAGCCAATGCTTCGCTGGAGGCCACCGTCGCCCAGCGCACTGCCGCCCTCACCCAGGCCAACGCTGAACTGCTGAGCCTGGCCACTCACGATGCTTTGACCGGCGTTTACAACCGACGTCGCTTCGACGAAAAGCTCACCGAGTACACCCTGCTGTCACGCCGCACCGGGCGGCCGTTTGCGCTGCTGTTGATCGACGCCGACCACTTCAAACGGATCAATGATACCCACGGCCATGCGGTCGGCGATGAGGTGCTCAAGCAACTGGCGCAACTGATTCAAACGAGCCTGCGCACCACCGATTTCGTCGCCCGCTACGGCGGTGAAGAGTTTGCCGTGCTGCTCCCGGAAATTGCCCAACCGGACACCCCCGAAACGGTTGCCGAGAAGATTCGCGTGGCCATCGCCGCGGCGCAGTTCCCGATGGTCGAACAAGTAACGGTGAGCATCGGCGTGGCCCTCGCCGACCCGGCGGACAACAGCCACAGCGCCCTGATCAAGCGTGCCGACCAACAGTTGTATCAGGCCAAAGCGGCAGGCCGTAATCGGGTGGCGTGATCGGCACCGTTCGATGCGCGAAGTTGCTGTGCAGACTAACGCTGCAAGTGCTCGACCAGTTTTGACCAGAGCACAGGCACTGCCCCCTTATTGCAGCGGGCTCAGGGCATCGGTTGAAACGTCTGCAGGTACGCCAGCAGATTGTTCAGCTTTTCCTCATCGCTCAGCCCCCAGAAAATCATCCGCGTGCCGGGCACTACGCCTTTCGGGTCTTTCAGATACGCCGTCAGCGAGTCGCGGCCCCAGGTGATGCCGGAGTTTTTCATCGCTTCGGAATACACGTAGTTGGACGACGTCCCGGCCGCTCGGCCAAAGATGCCGTTGAGCTGTGGGCCGAAACCGGGACGCGCCGATTCGCCGACCTGATGGCAGCCGCCGCACAGACGCGGAAAGATTTTCGCCCCGGCTTCAGGGTCGCCGTCAGCCTGAGCGTTGACGCTGAAGATCAAGGCGAGAATCAGTGTTGTGGTGGTTTTCATTGAGCAGTCCAAAACTGGCTTTGTGGCGTCGGCGCAGTTTACAGATAAGCGCCGACGATCGTTCTGACGGTGATCAACGCCTGACGCAAAATCGCCATGTCCACCGAACCTAGCGCCAGACGAAGCGCGTGGGGTGCATTGGCTGACAGCGAAAACGGCTCGGCGGTGGTGACCGAGATCTGCTGCCGCATCAGTTCGACAACCATCTGATCGGCGCGCACATCTTCAGGCAGCGGCAGCCACAGAAAATACGAGGCCGGGTGGGCGATATATCGCAGCCCTTGCAGCACCTCGGCCGCCAAGGCCTGACGGGCCATGGCATCGTGACGTTTCTGCTGTTCAAGCACGGTAACGGTGCCGTCGTCGAGCCAGCCACACGCAATGGCGGTCATCACGCCGGGCGTGTTCCAGGTTGTCGCACGAATGATCCGTTCCAGCGCCGCCACCTGCGGCAGCGGCGCCGCGACGAAGCCGACCCGCAATCCGGTCGCGATGTTTTTCGACAGGCCAGACACGTAGAACGTGCGCTCCGGTGCCAGATCGATCAGGGTTGGCGGCGGGTTTTCCACCAAAAATGCGTAGGCCGCGTCTTCGATGATGGTCAAATCATGCCGGCGCGCAATCGCGACCAGTTGCTCGCGCTGTTCCAGAGGCATGACCCAGCCCAACGGATTGTGCAGCGTAGGCATGCTGTACACCGCGCGCACCGATCGGCTGCGGCAAAGCTTGTCCAGCGCTGGCAGATCCGGGCCGTGCTCCGTCAGCGGGATCGCCAGCACTTCCAGATGCAGCGCCTCGGCCAGCACCTTGAAGCCGGAATACGTCAGCGCATCGGCGGCGATCACATCACCCGGTTTGAGCAGCGCCATCAGCGTCACGGCCAAACCTTGCTGCGCACCGTTGACGATCAGCATTTGCTCGGCTTCGACCGTCACGCCGCGCGCCGCCAAATGCCGCGCCACCGCAGCGCGCTCATGCGTGCGACCGGCGTGAGGCTGATAGCGCAACAGCGCTTCCAGATCTCCGGACAACGCCAATTGACGCAACGCTGTGCGCAACAGCTCGGCCTGACCGGGCAACGCCGGATAATTGAAATTGAGGTCGATCATGCCCACCGCCACGTCTTTCTGATCGATACCCTGCCCCGCCGCCAACACGGTTTCTCGAACAAACGTGCCGCGCCCGGTTTCGCCGCTGACCAGCCCCATCGCCTCCAGCTCTGCGTAGACCCGTGACGCCGTGACCAACGCCAGCCCCTCTTGTGCCGCCAGTTGCCGGTGCGTCGGCAAGCGCGTACCCGGCGCCAGCCGCCCACATCGGATGTCTGCGGCATAGCGATCAACGAGGTTTTTGTAGCGGGAACGCGGCATGCGAGATGTATCCATGACAATTTTTTGATTGTGCTGATTCTCGATCCTAGGATGAGCGCAACGCAAGCCCACTTCCGAGCGCGACCTGACATGCAACGAACCTCGAACCTGACCAGCCCGGCTCTGGAAAAAACCAGCGGCTGGATCAACGGTTTCATCGGCGTAGTGATCTTCAGCGGCTCGCTGCCGGCCACGCGCCTGGCCGTGCTGGAATTCGATCCGGTGTTTCTGACGGTGGTGCGTGCGGCGATTGCCGGCGTTTTGGCGCTGGCCCTGCTGTGGTGGTTTCGCGAGCGGCGCCCGGCGCGCAATCAATGGCTGTCGCTGTTTATCGTCGCGCTGGGCGTGGTGCTTGGCTTTCCATTGCTGACGGCGTTGGCGCTGCAACACGTGACGTCGGCACATTCGATTGTGTTTGTCGGATTGCTGCCGTTAGCCACGGCGATTTTTGCCGTGCTGCGTGGCGGCGAGCGGCCCCGGCCGGTGTTCTGGATCTTCTCGTTGCTGGGCAGCGCATTGGTGGTGGGCTTCGCGTTAGCCCAAGGGCTGAGCGCCTCGCCCGCCGGCGACTTGCTGATGCTCGCGGCGATAATCGCCTGCGGCCTCGGCTATGCCGAGGGCGCGAAGCTGTCGCGCACCTTGGGTGGCTGGCAGGTGATTTGCTGGGCGCTGGTGCTGTCGCTGCCATTGATGGCATTGCTGAGCGCGTGGCTGGCACCGGCCTCGGTCAGTCAGATCAGCCTCTCGGCATGGCTGTGCCTGGCTTACGTCTCGGTGTTCAGCATGCTCATCGGTTTTGTGTTCTGGTATCGCGGCCTGGCGCAGGGCGGAATTGCCGCGGTGGGTCAGTTGCAATTGCTGCAGCCGTTCTTCGGGCTGGCGCTGGCCGCAACGTTGCTGCATGAACAGGTCAGCCTCGGCATGCTCGCGGTGACGCTGGGGGTGATTCTGTGCGTCGCCGGGGCGAAGAAATTCGCCAAGTGACGCTCAGGCACCGGCCTTCCACTCGCGAGGGCTGAGCCCGGTCTTGCGCCGAAACGCCCGGGCCAGCGCTGACGGGCTTTCATACCCGACCTCTTCGGCAATCAGGGCAATCGGTTTGCCTTCGCGCAAGCGTTTCTGCGCCAGGCTGACCCGCCAGCTGAGCAGATAATCGGCCGGTGTCTGCCCGACAACACGCCGGAATTGCTCGGCGAAACTGGCGCGCGACATGTTCGCCGCCGTCGCCAGCGCGGCCACGCTCCACGGCGTTTGCGGTTGCTCATGCATCAGGTTCAAGGCACGGGACAAACGCGCGTCCGCCAAGCCGGCGATCATCCCCGGTTGCTGCTCACGGCTGCCGATCAGATGGCGCAACAGCAGAATCACCAGCAACTCGAACAGCCGATCCATCACCGCCATCCGCCCGCAATGACCTTCGAAGGCTTCTTGAAACAGCCATTCAACAGTGCCGCCGAGTTGCGCAATGTCCGTCAGTTTCAGCACCAGATAATCGGGCAACGCCGACGCCAGTGCGTTGCCGGAACCACCGTCAAACGTCAGCGTCGCGCAGACCACCTGCGTGTGCATGCTTTCGTCGGCAGACATCCGATGGGCAAACGGCCGGGGAAAGAAAATCAGCGACGGTTCAAGCAAAAGAATCTCGCGTTCGTTGCCAGGTTTAAGCAGCAACTCCCCGGCCCGCAACAGATGCACATGGCCGACCGGCTCGCCCACATGCTCGGAGACTCCGCAAAACGCGCCACTGTGAAAAGTACCGGCATTCACGCCGAAATGGCTGAGCAATGTGGACAAGCGATCCATGGGCGACTCCCGCAGGCATAACTGGACGATCTGCTGCATATCCTCGACGATTTGCCGCCAAAGCGCCATGGCCCGTCATTAATATTGCTCCATCGCCGGCGCGCTTCGCACCGGACATCCGGAGAATCACCATGAGCCGCATCACCCCCATCAGCCTCGACACTGCTACCGACGCCACCCGCCCTGTACTGGAAGGCGTGAAAAAGAAAATCGGCTTCCTGCCGAATGTGTTCACCACACTGGCCAAGGCGCCAGTGGCCCTTGAGACTTACGTGCAAGCCTCCGCGATTCTGGGCAAGACGTCCTTGAGCGCCCAGGAAAAAGAAGCGGTGTACCTCGCCACATCGCAAGTCAACGGGTGCGATTATTGCCTGGCAGCGCACACGCTGTTCGCCGGCAAGGCAGGGCTTTCGACGCAGGACATCGTCGCGGCGCGTCACGGCGAACTGAATGCCTACGCCGCCCTCGCCCGGCAGCTCACCGATAGCCGTGGTCACCTGAGCGACGCGCAAATTGCCGCCGCCCGCGCTGCCGGTATCGATGATGTGAAAATCATTGAGGTGATCGCCTTGGTGGCGGTGCAGACCCTGACCAACTATTTGAACAACGCCGCGCTGACGGATGTTGACTTCCCTTCTATCGAAGCGTGACACACCGCGCAAAAAACCCGTGGCGAAGGCGTTTGCGTCTTCGCCACAAATCGTTTTGTCTGACCCATCGTGCCATGATGCGCGACGACCCAAACCTTCTGCGGTGTAAACAAGCGTGTGGTGTGCTGAAACCAAATACCACGCGCAGGGTCTTTCTTCACATGCTGACGCCAGGAAAGACTCGCCCCCTATGACTCATTGGTTGCAAGACAGCGGCGAAATGGCCGAACGAATTCGAGGCCACGACTGGGCGAACACGCCCCTCGGCCCGTTGGATCATTGGCCCGATGTGCTCAAGACCACCGTCTCGCTGAGTCTCGCATCGCACTTCCCCCAGGCAATCGTCTGGGGCCCGGAACTGATCACGATCTACAACGACGCGTTCGTGCCGATCCTCGGTGACAAGCCGTTCGCGCTGGGCCGCCCGTTCAGCGCAATCTGGCAAGAAGCCTGGCACGAGATCAGCCCGATCGCCGATGCGGCGTTCAGCGGCCAAGCTACCTACATCGAAAATTTTCCGCTGATCGTCGAGCGTGGGATCGGCCCGGAACAGGCCTATTTCACCTTTTGCTACAGCCCGATTCGCGACTCCTTCGGCCACGTCGTCGGCATGATCGATACCGTCACCGAAACCACTCAGACCGTGTTTCTCAATCAGCGCCTTGCGGTGCTGGAAGCGATCGGCAACTCGGTGGCAAACTCGGACGACCCACAAGCCATACTCGCCGCCAGTACGCGTCTGCTGGTCGAACATTTGCACCTGTCCAATTGCGCCTATGCCGACATGGACGCCGACGAGGATGGCTTCACCATTCGTGGCGATTTCGCGGCGCCAGGCTCGCCGAGCATCGTTGGGCACTACAGCCTGCGCGACTTCGGCGAAAAAGCCGTCACCCTGCTGCACGCCGGCCGGCCGCTGGTCATCCAGGACAATCGCAGCGAACTGCCGCCCGAAGAATCGGCGACATTCCAGGCCATCGGCATCACCGCGACCATTTGTGTGCCACTGATCAAACAAGGCCGACTGACCGCGCTGATGGCCATCCATGACAGGCTGCCACGCGCCTGGTCTTCGTTCGAAGAAGCGCTCTTGATTGAGGTCACCGAGCGTTGCTGGGCGCACATCGAACGTGTCCGGACCAACGCGGAAGTGCGTCAGGGCCTGCTGGCACTGGAAGAACTCAATGCCACGCTTGAGCAGCGAGTCGAAGAGCGCACCGTGCGTCTGGCCCAGGCCGAGTCGGCGTTGCGCCAATCGCAAAAGCTCGAAGCGATCGGCCAGCTTACCGGCGGCGTAGCTCACGATTTCAACAATCTGCTGACGATCATTCGCTCTTCGGTGGATTTTCTCCGCCAGCCCAATCTGGCGGAAGACCGCCGGCAACGTTACATGCGCGCGGTGTCCGATACCGTCGAACGCGCCTCGAAGCTGACCAGTCAGTTGCTCGCCTTCGCCCGGCGTCAGCCACTGAATCCGCAAGTGGTCGATGCCGGCGAACGCCTGGCCAACATCGGTGAAATGCTTGAGTCGGTCACCGGCGCGCAGATTCACGTTTGCGTTGAGAGACCGGACCACCCCTGCTACATCCACGTCGATTTGAGTCAGTTCGAGACCGCGCTGATCAACATCGCGCTCAATGCCCGCGACGCCATGAATGGCCAGGGCCAACTGAAACTGCGCCTTGAGTGTCACAAGCCTCTGCCACCGATTCGCGGCCATGCCGGTACCAACAACTCGTTCGTGTCCATTGCGTTGGCGGATACCGGCGGCGGCATCGACGCGCAAACCCTCGATCACATCTTCGAACCGTTCTTCACCACCAAGGATTTCGGCAAAGGCACGGGGCTGGGATTGTCACAGGTGTTCGGTTTTGCCAAGCAATCGGGAGGCAACGTCGATGTGTCGAGCGTGGTCGGCCAAGGCACGGTGTTTACGTTGTACCTGCCGCAGGTCGACGCCAGCATGGCGGCGGAGTCCGAAGAAATTGATGCGGAGGAACTGCCGCCGGCGGACGTCAAACGTCGCGTACTGGTGGTGGAAGACAACCTGGATGTCGGCCGTTTCGCCAACCAGATTCTGCAGGACCTGGGTTATGAAACCACATGGGCGACCAACGCCGAAGATGCCTTGCAACTGGCGGGGGCTGATGCAGCCACTTTCGATGCGGTGTTTTCCGACGTGGTCATGCCAGGCATCAGCGGCGTCGCACTCGCCAGGGAGCTGCGCCGCCGCCGGCCGGATCTGCCGGTGGTCCTGACGTCCGGCTACAGCGAAGAACTGGCGCGCAGCGGTTACGACGGTTACGAATTTCTGCCCAAACCCTACTCCGCCGAGCAGGTCTCGCGGATTCTCGGCAAGGCCTGGCTCAAGGGCTGATCGCCGCGCACTCAGTCGTGCTCGACACCGGCACGCTTGAGCAACTTCTTGCAGCGTTCCGACAAGTGAAACACCTGCACGTGCTTGCCAGCCTTGGCGTAGCGCTCACGCAGGGTTTTCAGCGCGGCGATGGCCGAGTAGTCGACAAAACTCAGATGCCGACAATCCAGCGTCACCTTCGCGGGGTCGCCCGCCGGGTCGAATTGATTGAGGAACGGCGTGGTCGAAGCGAAGAACAAGGTGCCATGCAGCCGGTAGAGTTTGCTGCCGTCAGCTTCCAGATGTTCATCGGCGTACAACTCGCGCGCCTGCTGCCAGGCAAAATTCAGCGCGGCAATAATGATCCCGCACAGCACTGCCGTGGCCAGATCTGTGAACACGGTGATGATGGTCACAGCGATGATAACCAGCACATCGTTGAGCGGCACTTTGTTGATCACTCGCAACGACGCCCAGGCGAAGGTCTGCTGCGACACGACGAACATCACCCCCACCAGTGCCGCCAGCGGAATACGCTCGATCAGCGGTGACAGAAACAGAATGAACAACAGGATCAGCACGCCCGCGACCACGCCGGACACACGCCCGCGACCACCTGAACTGAGGTTGATCACGGTCTGGCCGATCATCGCGCAGCCGCCCATGCCGCCGAACGCGCCGGACACCATGTTCGCCGCACCGAGCGCCACGCATTCGCGGTCCGGGTAGCCACGGGTTTCGGTGATTTCGTCGGTGAGGTTGAGGGTGAGCAAGGTTTCCAGCAAGCCGACCAGCGCCATCAGGATCGCGTACGGGGCGATGATGCGCAGGGTGTCGAAATCCCACGGAATATCTGGCAGGGCGAAGGTCGGCAGACCGCCGGCGATGTGCGCCATGTCGCCCAGCGTGCGGGTCGGCAGCCCGAACAGATAGACCAGCAAACCGACGCCGAGAATTGCCACCAGCGCTGGCGGCACGGCTTTGGTCAGGCGCGGCAGAATATAGACGATGGCCATGGTCAACAGCACCAGCCCGGTCATCAGGTACAACGGCGTGCCACTGAGCCAGTCTTCGCCGCTTTTGAAATGCTCCAGTTGCGCCAGCGCAATGATGATCGCCAGACCGTTGACGAACCCGAGCATCACCGGGTGCGGCACCATGCGCACCAGTTTGCCCAGGCGCAGCAACCCGAACGCCATCATGATCAACCCGCCCAGCAATACCGTCACCAGCAGATAGTGCACGCCGTGTTGCACCACCAGCGCGACAATGACTACCGCCATGGAACCGGCCGCGCCGGACACCATGCCCGGGCGTCCGCCGAACAGCGCCGTCAGCGTACAAATGATGAAGGCGCCGTACAGGCCCATCAGCGGGTTGAGGTGGGCGACCAGTGCGAACGCAATGCATTCGGGCAACAGGGCAAATGAGGTGGTGAGTCCGGCCAGGACATCGGCGCGCAGACGTTTCGGTTTCATGGCTTACCTGACTGAGCGGCCGCTGAGCACGGCCGCGGATATTCGCGAAATTTGAGGGTTGCGAATGTTACGGAATTGTCCGGCCGCGGGCCAGTGATCGCTGACACGCGTGCGCCGGCGCTTTATGCTGACGCGCCCGCACCTAGATCGAGTCCAGCCATGCCCGCTTTCCTCACCGCCTGCGATGTTTGCCAGCGATTGCGCGACGCGGCGCTGGGTGTCCTCGCGTTTGAAGTCTGCGAGCCGACCGACCGCAACGGGCTGGTCGCGGTCGATATCGAAGGCTGGCATTTGCTTTTGGATGTCGAGGGCGGTCGCCTGCATCACTGTGAATTTGCCCGAAGTGCCGAGGGCCAGGAAGGCGCCCTCGACACTTGGCAACGCTACGGCACGGATCCGGTGAGTCTGCTCAGTACCTGGGAGTTGGCGCAGATAGAAAAATTGCTCGGTGCGAGGCCTTCACCCTTGGCGTAGATCTTGTCGGTAGCTGTTTCCAGCACCAACCTCGCCCTAGTCCCGCCCGTTTCTATGCGAATGATCGAATCAGCACAGCGCCGCGCGCAAAAACCTGTGGAAGCGAGCTTGCTCGCGAAAGCGGTGGGTCAGCCGGGATCAATGGTGACTGACACACCGCCTTCGCGAGCAGGCTCGCTCCCACAGGTTTTGTTTCAGAAGAGGATTGTCGCCGCCGGTTTGACATCGGCTCGCGCGATGGAGCTGGTGAGGGCGGCGAAGTCCTTGTTGTGTTCGGCGATGATGTCTTCGGCGCTTACATTGCCGTTATCGACTGTCGAATGCGCATCTTGCGCAATGACGACGTCGTAGCCCAGCTTATGGGCGCTGCGCACGGTGGCGTTGACGCAGTAATCGGTCTGCAGGCCGCAGATCACCAGACGTTCGAAGTCTTCACTGGGCAGGAGCTTGCCCAGGTCGGTCTGATAAAAAGAGTCGCCGGTCGTTTTGCGCACGCGCAGGTCTTTGGGAGAAACCTCCAGTGTTTTCGCCAGTTGCCAACCCTGGGCACCGTGAACGAAAGCACCGTCCTTTTCCTCCTGCTGGATCAACACTACCGGAACCCCGGCCGCTCGGGCACGCTGGCTCAATTGATTGATCGTGGCGATCACGCGATCGATTTCAAAGCACTGATATTCACCCGCGCACAGGGCTTGCTGGACGTCGATGATCAGTAATGCGGTGGTCATGTCGAGCCTTCCTTGATCAGTCCTTGAGAATGGGGCGGACCTGAGCCCGCCCCTTTTTACTCCGCTCAATAGCCCAGTGACAAGCCGGTATTGCGCCGTGGATCGTTGGCGCCGTAGAAGCGATTCTTGCCGACCGGTTTGCCGCCAAGCGACGGTGCGCCGACCAGAATCGCAGCGATGTGGTTGGGGTCCTGAGGTCCGGCAAACTTGTGGCCCCAGCTCTCGAGCAGCTTCCTCGTGTCGGGGCTGGCGGCGAAGTCTTCGAGGTTGGTCTCCTCGGGCATCCACTGCTGGTGGAAACGCGGCGCGTCAACCGCTTCCTGCAGGTTCATGCCGTAGTCGATGACGTTGAGCATGGTCAGCAAGGTCGCGGTGATGATCCGGCTACCGCCCGGCGTGCCGACCACCATTACCACTTTGCCGTCCTTGGTGACGATAGTCGGGCTCATCGACGACAGCGGCGACTTGCCCGGAGCGATCGCGTTGGCTTCGCCCTGAACCAGACCGTACATGTTCGGCACGCCGACCTTGGCGGTGAAGTCATCCATTTCATCGTTGAGGATCACCCCGGTCTTGCTCGCCATCACCCCTGCGCCGAACCAGTCGTTGAGGGTGTACGTCACCGAAACCGCATTGCCCCATTTGTCGACAATCGAATAGTGCGTGGTGTTGCTGCCTTCATGCGGTGCGGTGCCGGGTTTCAACTCAGCCGAGATGCCGGCCTTCTGCGGTTGGATGGCGTCACGCAGTTTGGTGGCGTAGTTCTTGTCGAGCAGGTGCTCGAGCGGATTTTTGACGAAATCCGGATCGCCGAGGTAGCTGTTGCGATCGACGTAAGCGTGACGCATCGCTTCGATCTGGTAATGCATGCCCTGGGCCGAATGGAAGCCCAGATCTTTCATCGGATAGCCTTCCAGAATGTTCATGATCTGGCAGATCACTACCCCGCCGGAGCTTGGGGGTGGCGCCGAAACCACGTGATAGCCACGATAATCACATTCGACCGGGGCCAGTTCGCGGGTCTTGTACTTATCCAGATCCGTCTGGGTGATGATGCCTTTGTTCGCCTGACTGGAGGTGACGATGGCGTCGGCAACCCAGCCTTTATAGAAGCCGTCGGCGCCTTTTTCGGAGATGGTGCGCAGGGTTTTGCCGAGATCTTTCTGCACCAGTTTTTGCCCGACCTGCATCGGCTCACCGTTGTGCAGGAAGATCGAGCCGGAATCGCGCATGTCCTTCTTGAACACGTCGGTGGCGTACTCCAGCAGCTCGACATCGCCCTGCTGCAGGTCGAAGCCGTCTTCGGCCAGTTTGATCGCCGGCGCAATCATTTCCTTGCGCGGCTTGGTTCCGTACTTGCTCAGCGCCAGCTCCATGCCGGACACCGTGCCCGGTACGCCGACGGCCAGGTGTCCGCGCGTGCTCAGGTCGGGAATGACATTGCCTTCTTTGTCGAGGTACATGTTCGCGGTTGCGGCAAGCGGCGCTTTTTCGCGGAAATCGAGAAACGTCTTGCGCCCGTCCGCCAATTGAATGGTCATGAAACCGCCGCCACCAAGATTACCTGCGGCGGGGTAAACCACCGCCAGCGCATAACCCACCGCAACCGCCGCATCGACGGCGTTGCCGCCACTTTTAAGCACGTCGACACCAACGTGCGTCGCCAGATGTTGCGCCGTCACCACCATGCCGTTTTCTGCCGCCACCGGTGCCACCGATGCGGCGTGAGCCATGAGACAGCTGAGCGCCAGGGAGGTCGCGATAAGCGATCTGGCCAAAGGTTCGTACTTCATGAGTCGGTCTCTTTTTTGTTTTCGAGGACTGAGCGAAACCCAGGGCAACGCTTCAGGAGCACTCAGCAGTATGGTCGGCTTTGCGTATTGCGCCTCCCCGCTCAGGCAGTATGCTGGGCCGCGTCACCGCCATGCACCGGAGCCGCCGTCATGTCTTACACGTTCATCACCCTGCCCTCACCGGTCGGCGAGCTGAAGCTGGTCGCGAACGGCGCGCGACTGGCGGCAATCCTCTGGGAAAACGACAAACCGAACCGCGTACGTCTCGGCGCCATGAGCGAGGACGCGGACAATCCGATCCTTGTGCGCACGGCTCGGCAGCTTGAAGAATATTTTGCGGGCACGCGGTGCAGTTTCGATCTGGACCTGGATTTCGCCGGTACCGCGTTTCAGCGGGCGGTGTGGGCGGCGCTGCTGACCATTCCGTTTGGCCAGACGCGCACCTACAGCCAGATCGCCGCGCAGATTGGCCATCCGGCGGCGGTTCGGGCGGTCGGTGCGGCGAACGGGCGCAACCCGATTTCCATTGTTGCGCCGTGTCATCGAGTGATCGGGGCTTCAGGGAAACTGACGGGGTTTGCCGGGGGGTTGGAGGCGAAAGAGCGGTTGTTGACGCTGGAGGGTGGGCGCACGGGGATCGGTAAGACGGGTGAGCTGTTTTAAGATCAAAAGCTCGCAGCCTGCGGCAGCTCCTACATTGAAATGCGTTCCATGTAGGAGCTGCCGCAGGCTGCGAGCTTTTGCTTTACTGGGCGAACAAATTATTCATCGCCGCGTACTGCAACAGCATGATGGTCTTGGCATCGCAGATCTCGCCGCGCTGAAACGCCGCCAGCGCTTCATCGAAACGCCATTCGAGCACTTCCAGCTCTTCGGTTTCTTCCTCCAGTCCGCCGCCGTCGCTGACTTTGGAAGCCGCATCGTATTCGGCGATGAAAAA
This sequence comes from Pseudomonas fluorescens, assembly GCF_900636825.1. NCBI lineage: Bacteria > Pseudomonadati > Pseudomonadota > Gammaproteobacteria > Pseudomonadales > Pseudomonadaceae > Pseudomonas > Pseudomonas fluorescens. The sequence goes on from NZ_LR134318.1 coordinate 3,681,802, forward strand.
GTGCAGCTTCTCGGTCACCGAACCGGGGCTCATGTACGCCTCGAATACCTTTTTCACCTCATGCACGCGATAGCCGGTTTCTTCCTCGGCTTCGTCACGAATGCGTTGCTCCGGCGCGGCACCTTCGAGCAAGCCCGCCGCCACTTCGATCAGCAAACCGTCGTGGCCATTGACGAACACCGGCAGACGAAACTGGCGGGTCAGCACCACCGTGCGTTTCTCGCGGTTGAACAGCAGAATCGCCGCGCCATTGCCCCGGTCGTACACTTCGCGGGTCTGGCGCTGCCATTCGCCATTGTTGCGGTGGTAATCGAAAGTGATTTTCTTCAGCAGATACCAGTCGTGGGATAACACCTGTGTGTCGACGATGTTGACCCGTTCGGCTGTGTTGGACATCGCGTCTGATCCTGTCTTCGTTGGGTAAGCCGCCATGGTCAGACAAATGCGCCGACAAAAAAAGCCCGGCAACGCTGCCGGGCTGATTCAGTTGCCGCAATGAATGACATCGCAGTCATCGGCCGTCGCCATTGATGACTCACGGCAACTGCGCTTCGTACTCTTTTTCGTACTGCCCGGCGAGTTGTACTTTCTGCTTCTCGTTGAGCAATTTGCCGGCCATCTGGAAGAATTTGTGCTCTTCTTCCTCAAGGTGATGATGGACCTTTTCCGAGAGTTTTTTCGCCGTTGCCAGCCACGCCGGACTGGACATCTCGGTCTCGTCGAGTTCTTCCATCATTTCATCCATTTCATGGTGCTCGGAAATGGCGTGACGGCTCAGATCCACTCCCTCGTCGATTTCCATCAACGGGATGTAGAAATGCCGCTCTTCAGCGGTCTCGTGCGCTTGCAGTTCTGCCTTCAATTGTTTGTAGGCCTCGACGCGCTCAGGGCTGTCGCCGCTGGTCGCGATCAGAGCCTTGGCATACGTGCGCTGGCGCTCGTGGCTTTCGCGCAGGGCTTCGAAAATATTCACGGGATTTCCTCATCGATTGCGCTCAGGGAAAGACGCACTAAAGCCTAGACCGCAGCGCTCGATCGCCGGTTCCGCTTGTTTATCGAAGTGCTTGGTAGCGCTTGCCCGGACACGATAGGCTGGGCGTTCCAATACACAAGGAAGTCCCGCATGAATTTGCACATCGAATTGACGCAAGCGCCGACCGAGGAACAGCGCCAGGCGATTCTCCAGCCGCTGATTGCATACAACGACGCGAAAACCGGCGGCTCGAAATCCGAGCCGTTCGCGTTGATGGTCAAAGATGACCACGGCGCGATCCTGGGCGGTCTGTACGGGCGAATGCTTTTTCGCTGGATGTTCATCGAATTGCTGTCAGTGCCGGAACAGGGACGCGGACAGGGGATTGGCTCGCGATTGATGGCCCAGGCCGAAGCATTGGCTAAAGAGAAGAACTGCTACGGCATCTGGCTCGACACCTTCGATTTCCAGGCGCCGGAGTTTTACAAAAAACTGGGATTCAGCCAGTTCGGCGAGATCGTTGACTATCCACCGGGGCACAAGCGCCATTACTTGCAGAAGCGCCTGATTGGTTGACTGTCATATTGCCTTTGCGAGCAGGCTCGCGCCCACGCAGCGCTCACAAATTTCTGTGGGAGCGAGCCTGCTCGCGAAGACGCCAGCCGCTTCAAACCGGAATCAAAGACAGGTCGCCATCGCCGCCATCCGCCGCATGGCGACAAAATCAGCCTGCTGCACGTAATAGTTCAACGTCGTACCGGATGCTTCGGTGATGACGTCCACGAACGACTCCGCCGAGCGTGTGTAAACGGTCGTGCCACCCGATTCGCGCGGTTCGAGATAGGCCGCTGCGTCGACGCCGAACACCGCTTCGTCCTGCCAGGCAAATTGCACGCACTGGGCAACGGCTTTTTCGGGCTTGTCCGAGGTCAATACCTTGTAAGGGCTCTTGGTGCGAGCATCGTTCATCACCGAGCCCGCGCAACCGGCCAACACGGCCGCCGCCAGCGCTACCATCAGCATTCGCATTGCATTCGCTCATTCAGAAAAAAGCGGACTGTAGCACTGCAACGCGGCAAATCGTTCTGCTTTACTGATTTTATGCGCGACACGCCGGCACAGGTACGGCAACCTGAGATCATCAGCCTCACAAGGAAACCCCATGGCGCCTACCGACCAGCGACATGAACATGCTTTGAAAGTGTTTCTCGATGCGCGACCCGAACTGCGCGAAACCCTCGACCATCTCAATCCGCTGCTGGCCCAGGCCAAGGGCGAAACCCAGGCGCAGTACCGCGAAGAGCGGCTCCACGAAGCGTTTGAAGCCGAGGCGGAAAGCCAGGGACTGTTCGCTTGGGAGCTGACGTTGCAATTGACTGCGGACTCACCCGAGGAATATCAGGCGCAGCGTCTCGAAGTGCATCGCGAAGTGGCAGAGATGGCGGGCATGGACTGGCTTGAATACTGCGACCTCTACGGCATCACCCCAATGTAGGAGCTGCCGCAGGCTCGGGCCGCGATCGGACGATCTTTTGATTTTGTTCTTTAAGATCACAAGATCGTCCGATCGCGGCCCGAGCCTGCGGCAGCTCCTACAGGGGGTTATGTGTGCAAGCGGATTTCGCGACGGGACCTATAAAGCTTTATCATGGCCGCAGTCTTGCCGATCGAGTCCGTCATGAAGTTTGCCATTGCGCTGTTTTCCGCCGCCCATGCGCCCTCCTCGCGCCGCGCCCTGCTGTTTGCGCAGGCTGCGCTGGCCGGTGGGCACGAAATCGTGCGGCTGTTTTTCTATCAGGACGGCGTCTATAACGCCTCGGACGCGGTGGTGACACCGCAGGACGAACTGGACTTGCCCAAACAATGGCGCCACTTCATCAGCGAGCAAAAGCTGGACGGCGTGGTGTGCATTGCCGCAGCCCTGCGTCGCGGAGTGCTGAACGCTGAAGAAGCCAAACGCTATCAGCGTGAGGCCGTTTCCGTCAGCGCGCCGTGGGAATTGTCCGGTCTTGGCCAGTTGCACGATGCAGTGCAAGACGCTGACCGCCTTATCTGCTTCGGAGGTGCGTAATGGCCAAATCCTTGTTGATCGTCAGTCGCCAATCGCCGTGGTCCGGCCCCGCTGCCCGCGAAGCACTGGACATCGTGTTGGCCGGTGGCGCCTTCGATTTGCCAATCGGCCTGTTGTTTCTCGATGATGGCGTGCTGCAGCTTGCCGCCGGGCAGAACGCCAAGGCGTTGCAGCAGAAAGATCTCAGCGCCAACCTGCAGGCGCTGCCGATGTTTGGCGTGGAAGAGCTGTTTTATTGCGCCGACAGCGCCCAGGCGCGCGGGCTCGAACAGCTGTCACTCGACGAAGCACGGCCGCTTGACGCTGAACGCATCACCGCCCTTATTGACCGTTACGACCAGGTGATCACCCTCTGATGTCGACTTTGCACGTGTTGTCTCACTCCCCTTTTGGCGATGATCGCCTGAGCAGTTGCCTGCGCTTGATCGGCAGCGCAGACGCTTTGTTGTTGTCCGGCGATGCCGTCTACGCGTTGCAACCGGGCACCGCGCCGTTTACCGCATTGCAGGCTCGCCAGATCAAACTGTTCGTTCTGGCTGAAGACGCGCAAGCCCGCGCCATGGAAGTACCGAGCTGGGCCGAGGCTGTGGATTATCCGGGCTTTGTCGAGCTGTCGATCAATCACCACAAGGTCAACAGTTGGCTATGAATTCGATGACCGTCGGCGGCCGCGCCATCGAACTGGACAAAGATGGTTTTCTCGTCGATTTGAGCGACTGGTCCGCCGACGTCGCCAGTGCTCTCGCCGCCGCCGAAGACATCGAGTTGACCTCCGAACACTGGGAAGTCCTCGACTTGCTGCGCAGCTTCTACGCAGAATTTCAGCTGTCCCCGGCGACGCGCCCACTGATCAAGTACACCGCGCTGAAACTCGGCGCGGAGAAAGGCAACAGCCTGCACCTGAACCGACTGTTCAAAGGCACCCCTGCCAAACTCGCCGCGAAACTGGCGGGCCTGCCCAAACCGACGAATTGCCTATGACTGACTATCCAGCGCTGACCCTCGAAACGCCTGCCGAACACCCCTTCGCGCAGTTCGTGCGCATCCTCGGCAAAGGCAAGCGCGGCGCGCGCGATCTGACCCGCAGCGAGGCCCGCGAAGCGATGGGCATGGTGCTCGACGACAAGGTTGAAGATACCCAGCTTGGCGCATTCCTGATGCTGTTGCGGCACAAAGAAGAAAGCGCCGAGGAAATGGCCGGTTTCACCGAAGCCTTGCGCGAGCGCTTGCAGGCGCCCGCGCTCAAGGTTGATCTCGACTGGCCAACCTACGCCGGCAAAAAGCGCCATCTGCCGTGGTACCTGCTGGCGGCCAAATGCCTGGCGCAGAATGGCGTGCGGATTTTCATGCACGGCGGCGGTGCGCATACCGCGGGGCGGCTGTATAGCGAACAACTGCTGAGCGAACTGAAGATTCCCCTGTGTCGAAACTGGCAGCAAGTCGGCACGGCACTGGACAACGGCGGACTGGCCTTTATGCCGCTGGTGGACTGGGCACCCCAGCTGCAGAAGATGATCGATCTGCGCAACACTCTCGGACTGCGCTCACCGATTCACTCGCTGGCGCGGATTCTCAATCCGCTCGGCGCGCGCTGTGGCCTGCAGAGTATTTTCCACCCCGGCTACCAGGCGGTGCACCGCGACGCGCGCGGTTTGCTGGGCGACACGGCCATCGTGGTCAAGGGTGATGGCGGCGAAATCGAGATCAATCCGGATGCCGCCAGTCACCTCTACGGCACCACGGGCGGCGCGAGCTGGGACGAAGAATGGCCGCAGCTCTCGGCGCAACGCCATGTCAAACCGGCGTCGCTGGATATCGATCATTTGCAAGCCGTGTGGCGTGGCGACATCGTCGACAGTTACCCGCAAATGGCCCTGATCGCGACCATGGCCCTTGCCTTGCGTGGTCTGGGGCAATCCCGCGAGCAAGCCTTCGCCACCGCCGAGCAGTATTGGGTAGCGCGCGACACATCGATCTAACCGATCATTAACGCCCGATCTTTGCGCTTTTTGTTCGAACTCATCGGAATAGACTCGACTCCAACGAATATCGATTCCTGGAGTCTTGATCATGGGTTTATTAGTCGACGGCCACTGGCAGGACAAGTGGTACGAAAGCAGCAAGGACGGCGCGTTCCAGCGCGAACAGGCGCAGCGCCGCAACTGGGTTACTGCCGATGGCCAGCCTGGGCCGAGCGGTGAAGGCGGCTTCGCTGCCGAAGCCGGGCGCTATCACCTCTACGTTTCGCTTGCCTGTCCATGGGCGCACCGCACGCTGATCCTGCGCAAACTCAAAGGCCTGGAAAGCCTGATCGATGTTTCGGTGGTCAGTTGGCTGATGCTGGAAAACGGCTGGACCTTCGACAAGACGCTGGGGTCGACCGGCGACAAGCTCGACAACTTTGAATTCATGCGCCAGCGCTACACCGCTGACACGCCGGATTACACCGGTCGCGTTACCGTACCGGTGCTGTGGGACAAGAAACTCAAGCGCATCGTCAGCAACGAATCAGCGGAAATCATCCGCATGTTCAACAGCGCGTTCGATGAGCTGACCGGCAATGAGCTGGATTTCTATCCGGCGCCGCTGCGCAGCGAGATCGATGCGCTGAACGAGCGGATCTATCCAGCCGTGAACAACGGTGTGTACCGCGCCGGGTTTGCCACTTCGCAGCAGGCTTATGAACAGGCGTTTGATGAGGTGTTCGCTGAACTGGATCATCTGGAACAACTGCTCGGCGCCAATCGCTATCTGGCCGGTGAATACCTGACGGAAGCGGACGTGCGCCTGTTCACCACGGTGATTCGCTTTGATGCGGTGTACCACGGGCACTTCAAGTGCAATCTGCGGCGCATTGCCGATTATCCAAACCTGTCGAACTGGCTGCGCGAGATGTATCAGATGCCGGGGATTGGCGAGACGGTGGATTTCCAGCACATCAAAAATCACTACTACGGCAGTCACAAGACCATTAACCCGACTGGCGTTGTGCCGAAAGGGCCGGAGCAGGATTTCAGCGTGGCGCATGACCGGACGCGGTTGGCCGGGAAAGGGGTTTGGGTGAAGGGCTAACAGCAAAAAAGCAAAAGATCGCAGCCTTCGGCAGCTCCTACAGAGAATGCATTCTCATGTAGGAGCTGCCGAAGGCTGCGTTCTTTTGATCTGACTCAGACCTGCGCCTGAGCCCCTTCAAACCACGCCAGTTTCTCGCGCAACTGCACCACTTCGCCGACGATCACCAGCGTCGGCGCATGTACTTCGTGCTCCGCCACCATGCGCGGCAAATCGGCCAGCGTGCCAGTGAACACCCGCTGGTTGACCGTGGTGCCCTGCTGAATCAACGCCGCAGGGGTATCCGCCGAGCGACCATGCTGGATCAATTGCTCGCAAATCACCGGCAACCCGACCAGCCCCATGTAAAACACCAGTGTCTGCGCCGGCGAAACAAGATCAGCCCATGGCAGGTCCGTGGAACCATCCTTCAAATGCCCGGTGACGAAACGCACTGACTGCGCGTAATCACGATGGGTCAGCGGAATTCCGGCGTAGGCCGCGCAACCGCTGGCTGCGGTGATCCCTGGCACCACCTGGAATGGAATGCCGTGAGCAGCCAGTTCCTCGATCTCTTCGCCGCCGCGGCCGAAGATGAACGGGTCACCGCCCTTCAGACGCACCACGCGCTTGCCGGACTTGGCCAGATCGACCAGTTGCTGGTTTATCTGATCCTGTGGCACCGCGTGTTCTGAACGACGCTTGCCAACATACACGCGCTCGGCATCGCGACGGCACAGTTCCAGAATCGCGGGTGCCACCAGACGGTCATACAGCACGACATCGGCTTGCTGCATCAGACGCAGGGCGCGGAAGGTCAACAAATCCGGATCGCCCGGCCCTGCTCCCACCAGATATACCTCGCCGGTGGTGACCATCGGCTCGCCATCCACCTTGGCCTGCAACAAGCGTTCGGCTTCAGCGCCCTGCCCGGCCAATTGGCGGTCGGCGATCGGCCCTTGAAACACGTCTTCCCAGAAGCCGCGACGCTGCTGCACATCGGGAAACAGGTTTTTCACCTGATGGCGGAAACGCGCCGCCAGTCCGGCCAATTGACCGTAAGTCGAGGGGATCCAGGTTTCGATCTTGGCCCGAATCAATCGTGCCAGCACTGGCGCGTCGCCCCCGCTGGAGACGGCGATGATCAGCGGCGAGCGATCGACGATCGCCGGGAAGATCACGCTGCACAGGGCAGGCGCATCGACCACATTGACCGGCACGCAACGCCGATGAGCATCGGTGGAAACTTGCGCATTGAGCGCTTCATCGTCGGTGGCGGCGATGATCAGCCCGCAACCGTCCAGATCCGCCTCAAGGTAACCGCGCAGCACGCATTCGCCACCGCAAGCAGCGACCAGCTCACGCAATTGCGTTTCGATTTCAGGTGCGACCACCCGCAGCAGCGCACCGGCATCGGCCAGCAGGCGGGATTTGCGCAAGGCAATCTCCCCCCCACCGACAACCAACACACGACTGCCGCGAAGGTTGTGAAACAGCGGCAGATATTTCATTTAGCCGATGACCTCAAGGCCACCCATGTACGGCTTCAGCACGTCCGGCACGCGGATCGAACCGTCGGCCTGCTGGTAGTTTTCCAGCACAGCGACCAGCGTACGACCGACTGCCAGACCAGAACCGTTCAAGGTATGCACCAGTTCAGGCTTGCCGGTTTCCGGGTTGCGGAAACGCGCTTGCATGCGGCGCGCCTGGAAGTCGCCGCAGTTCGAGCACGAGGAAATCTCGCGGTATTTGTCCTGGCTCGGGATCCACACTTCCAGATCGTAAGTCTTCACCGCGCTGAAGCCCATGTCCCCGGTGCACAGGGCCAGGGTACGGTACGGCAGACCGAGCAGTTGCAGGACTTTCTCGGCGTTGGCGGTCAGGCCTTCCAGCGCTTCCATCGAGGTCGAAGGCTCAACGATCTGGACCATCTCGACTTTGTCGAACTGGTGCTGACGGATCATGCCACGGGTGTCGCGACCCGATGCACCGGCTTCACTGCGGAAGCACGGAGTGTGAGCAACGAACTTGATTGGCAGCAGTTTCGAATCGACGATTTCACCGGCAACGATGTTGGTCAGCGAGACTTCGGCGGTAGGGATCAGGTACAGATCGGCTTCGCCTTCGCGAGCGATCTTGAACAGGTCTTCTTCGAACTTCGGCAACTGACCCGTGCCTTGCAGTGCCGGGGCCTGCACCAGATAAGGCGTGTAAGCCTCTTCGTAGCCATGCTCGTTGACGTGCAGGTTGATCATGAACTGCGCCAGTGCGCGGTGCAGGCGCGCGATTGGGCCGCGCAGCAAGGCGAAACGTGCGCCGGACAGCTTGGCGGCGGTTTCGAAGTCCAGCCAGCCGAACTTCTCGCCGAGGGCGACGTGGTCTTTCACTTCGAAGTCAAACTGCGTCGGGGTGCCCCAGCGGCGCACTTCGACGTTGTCGTCTTCGTCTTTGCCGACCGGAACCGATTCGTGCGGCAGGTTTGGAATACCGAGCAGGATCGAATCCAGTTCGGTCTGGATTGCGTCCAGCTCGACCTTACCGGCACTCAATTCGCCCGCCATGCGCTCGACGTCCGCCATCAGCGGTGCAATGTCTTCGCCGCGCTGCTTGGCCTGCCCGATGGATTTGGAACGCGCGTTACGCTCAGCCTGCAGTGCTTCGGTGCGGGTCTGGACGGTCTTGCGCTGTTCTTCCAGCGCTTCGATGCGCGCGGTATCCAGGGCAAAGCCACGGGAAGCCAGGCGGTCCGCTACGTCCTGAAGGTTGCTACGTAACAGTTTGGAATCGAGCATGTCGGTTTCTCGTTATCAAAGTTTGGTCAAGGACAGGCCGGCCCACGTCGCGAGCAGCCCGCCGAATACGCTGAGCGCCGCGTAGCCCAGGGCCAGCAACACTTGCCCGCTTTCCAGCAGGCGCACCGTATCCAGTGAAAAGGATGAAAAAGTCGTCAGCCCCCCGAGGAAGCCGACCATCAACCCGGCGCGCACCTCGATCGGCACCTCCGGGCGTATCAAAAACAGGCCGTACAACACGCCGATCAGCAGACAGCCGACGATATTAACGGCCAGCGTCGCGGTATAGAAGTGCCGCGGCCAATTGGCGCTGACCCAATTGCCAGTGGCAAAGCGCAACAGCGTACCGGCGGCACCGCCAACCGACACTGCAAGGATCAATGGGAGCACTATTTTCTCCGCTGCCGAGGGCTTAGCCGGTCGAGTTGGGCGAGGTGGTTGAGCTTCTCGCCGATTTTCAACTCCAGGCCACGCGGCACCGGTTGGTAGAACGGGATAGGCTCGAGCTCTTCAGGGAAATAGTCTTCGCCAGCGGCATAGGCATCCGGCTCATCGTGAGCGTAACGGTATTCGTCGCCATAACCCAATTGCTTCATCAGCTTGGTAGGCGCATTGCGCAGGTGCAGCGGCACTTCCAGTGAACCGTTTTCCGCTGCGGCACGCAGGGCGGTTTTGAAACCCATGTACACCGCGTTGCTCTTCGGCGCGCAGGCCAGATAGGTGATCGCCTGCGCCACGGCCAATTCACCTTCAGGGCTGCCGAGACGTTCCTGCACTTCCCACGCCGCCAGGCACAGACTCAGCGCCCGCGGATCGGCGTTGCCGATGTCTTCACTGGCCATGCGCACCACGCGCCGGGCGAGATACAGCGGGTCGCAACCGCCGTCGATCATCCGCGCGAACCAATACAACGCGCCATCGGGATTGGAGCCGCGCACCGATTTGTGCAGCGCCGAGATCTGGTCGTAGAACGCTTCACCGCCCTTGTCGAACCGCCGACGCGTATCGCCGAGCAGGCTCTGCAGCAGATCGGTGCCGATCTCGCTGTTGTCTTCGGCCAGATCAGAGGCGTTTTCCAGCAGATTGAGCAGACGCCGGCCATCGCCGTCGGCGGCCGACAGCAGCATCTGAAAACCTTCGTCGCTGAGCGTCAGGTTGCGCTTGCCCAATCCACGCTCTTCGGTCAGCGCGCGGTGTACCAGTTTGCGCAGCGCCGCTTCGTCGAGGCTTTTCAGCACGTAGACGCGGGCACGCGACAGCAACGCGTTGTTCAGTTCAAACGAAGGGTTTTCGGTGGTCGCGCCGATGAAAATCAGCGTGCCGTCTTCAACGTAGGGCAGAAACGCGTCCTGCTGGGATTTGTTGAAACGGTGCACTTCGTCGACGAACAAAATCGTGCGTTTGCCGTACTGGCCGGCCTGCTGCTTGGCGATTTCAACGGCCTGACGGATTTCCTTGACCCCGGCGAGCACCGCCGAGACCGTTTCGAAGTGTGCATCCGAGACTTCCGCGAGCAACCGCGCCAGGGTGGTCTTGCCCACGCCCGGCGGGCCCCAGAAGATCATCGAATGCAGCGCACCCTGCTCCAGCGCCTCGCGCAGAGGCTTGCCGCGAGCGAGCAGGTGTTCCTGACCGACGTATTCATCCAGATTGGCCGCACGCAAACGCGCGGCCAAGGGCTGGGCAATCGGTGCACTGCGAAACAGATCCATCACGTAGCGTTGAAACCTCTATTTGATCTGAAGCAGATCATTGTCCTTTGGGAGCGAGCCTGCTCGCGAATGCGGTGTATCACTCACTATCAATGTTGAATGGACCATTGCATTCGGGAGCAGGCTCGCTCCTACAGTGGGTTATTCCTGGATGACGTCAGCACCCTTGGGAATGTCGAACTTGAACTTCGACGCCGGCACCGCTTCGTTGGCCTTGACGCCGGTGAACAGGATATTGGTGCGCTGGCCGACGCTGTCAATCAGTTGCATGTCATTGAGCAGACCGTTGCGGAACGATAGGCGCAGGTTGTCGAACAGGGTGTCCTTGGTTTTCGGCTTCAGGGTGAAGTCGATCACGCCCCCCGCCTCTTTCGCGCTGATATCGAAACTCTGGCTGATTTTCGACACATCACCGGACAGCAGCAACGCTGGCGTCTGGGTCAGGCGCTCGTCGAGTGTCTTGATGGTCGCTTGTTCCAGATCCGGATCCCACAGGGTGACCTTCCTGCCGTCGGACACCATTGTCTGCTCGGCCGGAGCATTGGTGTGCCAGTAGAACAGGCCCGGACGCTGCAAGGTCATGTTGCCGGTGGTTTCCTGTAACTGGGTGCCGCTGCCGTCGAGAGTCAACTGCGAAAAGTTGGCGCTCAGGGTCTTGGATGTTTCCAGCAATTGGGTCAGACGCGCCACGTCCTTGTCATCGGCGTGGGCCGTGAGGGTGGTCAACGCCAGAACCGGCAACAGCATGCGGATAAGACGCATGGGAGTCCTCTTGATACGTGTGGGAGAGCGGCGGAACGTCATTGTCCCGCCCCTTGCTTTTGCAATCAGTCGCGTGCCGGGCTCGGGGCCAGGACCTCACGCGAACCGTTGGTGTTCATTGAGGTGACGACCCCGGCCATTTCCATGGCTTCGATCATCCGCGCGGCGCGGTTGTAACCGATCTTCAATTTGCGCTGCACCGCGGAAATCGAGGCGCGACGGCTTTCCAGCACAAATTGCACGGCTTCGTCATACAGCGCATCGGCTTCCGGATCATCACCGTCGCCGCCACCGCTGCTGCCTTCAAAGCCGCTGCCGGCCTCTTCGACACCATTGAGAATGTCATCGTTGTATTCCGGGGCGCCACGCAGTTTCCAGGCTTCAACCACGCGGTGAACTTCATCGTCGGAAACGAACGCACCGTGAACCCGGATCGGCAGGCTCGTGCCCGGAGGCATGTAGAGCATGTCACCGTGGCCAAGCAGTTGTTCGGCGCCACCCTGATCGATGATCGTCCGCGAGTCGATCTTGCTCGACACCTGGAACGCCATACGCGTTGGAATGTTGGCCTTGATCAAACCGGTGATCACATCCACCGACGGCCGCTGGGTCGCGAGAATCAAGTGGATACCGGCCGCCCGCGCCTTCTGTGCGATACGGGCGATCAACTCTTCAACTTTCTTGCCAACGATCATCATCATGTCGGCAAATTCGTCGACCACCACGACGATGGTCGGCAGTTTCTGCAACAGCGGTGCTTCATCGTGGATGCTTTCGCGCTTGTACAGCGGATCGCTCAGCGGCTCGCCAGCGTCCTGCGCTTCCTTGACCTTGGCATTGAAGCCGGACAGGTTGCGTACGCCCATCTTCGCCATCAGCTTGTAGCGTCGCTCCATCTCGGCAACGCTCCAGCGCAGGGCGTTGGCGGCGTCCTTCATGTCGGTAACGACCGGGCACAGCAAGTGCGGGATGCCTTCGTAGATCGACAATTCCAACATTTTCGGGTCGATCATGATCAGCTTGGCGTCTTCCGGGCCAGACTTGAACAGGATCGACAGGATCATTGCGTTCACACCCACTGACTTACCGGAACCGGTGGTACCGGCCACCAGCAGGTGCGGCATCTTCGCCAGGTCGGTGATCACCGGCTTGCCGCCGATGTCATGACCCAGTGCCAGGGTGACGGGCGATTTGAAGTTGTCGTACTCAGGGGTCGACAGCACTTCGGAGAAACGCACGATCTGCCGGTCTTCGTTGGGAATTTCGATACCGACGGTGGTCTTGCCTGGAATCACTTCTACCACCCGCACGCTGGTCACGGCCAGCGACCGCGCGAGGTCTTTCGCCAGGTTGGCGATGCGGCTGACCTTGACGCCGGCGGCAGGCTGGATTTCGTAACGGGTAATCACCGGGCCAGGATGAATCGAATCGACGGTGACTTCGACGCCGAATTCCTTGAGCTTGATTTCCAGCAAATGGCCAACCGCTGCCAGCGATTCCGGCGAATAGTTGAGTTGTTTCTTTTCCGCCGGATCGAGGATCGAGATCGGCGGCAACGTGCCTTCGACGGCGCTGTCGACGAACAGCGGCGCCTGTTTCTCTTTCTGCACGCGCTTGCTTGGCTCCGGGGCCTTGGCCGGTGCAGGAGCGATGACCGGCGGCACCTGCTTCTCGCGGTCGGACATGTGCTTGCTCAGCGCCTGCTCACGTTCGATCAGGCGCTCTTTGACCTTGGCCTGCTCGCGTTTATCGGTGACGGTTGGCGCGACGACATCGTGCACCCGGTCATCGACTTCACGCAGTTGCGCGACCAGTTGCTTGCGTTCGGTGCGCGCCGACCACCAGCGATTGAGCGCGCCCTGAAACAATTCGAACAAGTCGAGGGTGATCTTGCCGGTGACGTCCATCACCTTGAACCACGACAGGTCGGTGAAAACGGTCAGGCCAAACAGGAAAAGGGCGATGAACAACAAGGTGCTGCCCTGAATGTTCAGCGCGTTCTTAGCCAGATCGCCGAGGCTTTCGCCCAATGCGCCACCGGCGCCTGCTGGCAGGCCGGAGGCGGCGTGGAAATGCAGATGCGCCAGCGCAGCGCCGGACAACACGAGAAACACCAGACCGATCAGGCGCCAGGAGAACAGCCAGCCGCTCCACTGCCACGGTTCGTGACGCTGGCGGAAGATCTGGTAAGCCTTGACCGCCAGCAGCAATGGGAAAATGTAGGCGAAGTAGCCGAGCACCATGAACAGGATATCGGCGCTATAAGAGCCCGCCGGGCCGCCGAAATTCTGTACATCGTCAATCTTGCTGTTATGGCTCCAGCCCGGATCGTCCTTGCCGTAGGTCAGCAAGGCCATCATCAGGAACAGGCACAAGGCCCCGATGGCGATCAATGCACCTTCCTTGAGCCGGTAGTGCAACTGTTGACGCCAGAGCGGAACGACAGTTTTTGGTGCTTCGGTGGATTTCTTCAAAACGCTTCTTTTCCTGCGCCCGAGGCGCGTCCATCTATTGAATGACAATAAAAACTGCCCAATCCAGGCAGGTAAAAAAATTGACGGGCACAACCGCGACTACTTTTAACACTGCGCCAGTGCTTTTTTAAATACAGGCACTGCGAAGATTCTGTAACAGCCCGGCATTGTACGGGTTTGTGCGTCCGATGCCATGCTTCAAAGCCATGCATCAGCATAGCCAAGCACACGAAACCTGCGACTCAATTTGAGCATGCATTACCTTTTGTGACAAAGGCTTATGAGGTGTATTTGATGAACGCAGCGAACCTTTCGAGCTTGATTGTTTCGATTCCCGCCCAAGTCCGCCGACGCGTCCGCGCAAACACGCCGAATGCTGTGTCACAGAGATCGCTTACGACCGCACTCACGCGGCCAAGTTGCAACAACGCCTGTTCCAGCCCGTTGACGACAGCCGATAATGCTCACGGGGCGATAGCCGGTGATTGCGACCGGCCGTATGACTGTCGCGTGGACCGAGCAGTATCCGCACGACATTCCTGTCATTTAACGGCACACTTTAAATAAGGTCGAACGACCCGAACCGCCCTCCCCTTCTGTAAGCCTGAATCCCATGCTCACTTGGTTACAACGTAATTCACTGACCTTCCCGCCGCTGGAAAAGGCCATGCGCGACCCCAACGGACTGCTCGCCGCGGGAGGTGATTTGTCCGCTGATCGTTTGATCCAGGCGTATCGTCATGGCTGTTTTCCATGGTTCTCCGAGGGCCAGCCGATCCTTTGGTGGTCACCCGACCCGCGCACCGTGCTGTTTCCCGACGAACTGCACGTCTCGCGCAGCCTCGGCAAACTACTGCGCAAAGAGCGTTATCAGGTCACGTTCGACCAGAACTTCGCCGATGTGATTCGCGCCTGCGCTGCGCCGCGCGATTACGCCGACGGCACCTGGATCACCCAAGCCATGCAAGACGCTTACGTTGAGCTTCATCGTCGCGGCTTCGCGCATTCGGTGGAAGTCTGGGATCAAGGCCAACTGGTCGGTGGCCTGTACGGCTTGGCGATGGGCCGGTTGTTCTTCGGCGAATCGATGTTCAGCCGCGCCGACAACGCGTCCAAATACGGCTTCGCCAGGCTTGTGCAGCACCTGAAGGACTCAGGGTTTGTCCTGATCGATTGTCAGATGCCGACCGAGCATCTTCACAGCCTGGGTGCCAGAGCGATTGCCAGAGAAGAATTCGCCGGCTACCTGGCCAGGCATCTGGATCAACCCAGCCGTGCCACTTGGGTTTGCTGAGCGACTTTGGCGCGCGTGGCTTACACTTAATTAACCAGCTTATCCCGAGGGTTGATCATGACCGAGTTGGCGCGTTTGAAGTTCTATGCCACTCAGCCTCATTCTTGCAGTTATCTGCCAGAGGAGCAGGCCACCACCCTGTTTCTCGATCCGAGCCAGCCCATGGATGTGCATGTCTACGCAGATCTGTCGGAAATGGGCTTTCGTCGAAGTGGCGATCATTTGTATCGGCCTCATTGCCAGAATTGCAATGCGTGCGTGCCTGCGCGTATTCCTGTTGCGCAGTTCACGCCCAATCGTCAGCAGAAGCGCATTTTCAAGCGCAACGCCGATTTGCAGGTACGCCCGGTCAAGCCGCAATTCAGCGAAGAATATTTCGACCTGTATCAGCGCTACATCGAACAGCGCCACGCCGATGGCGACATGTACCCGCCAAGCCGCGATCAATTTTCGACGTTCCTGGTACGCGATCTGCCCTTCTCGCGTTTCTATGAGTTCCGCCTCGACGGGCGGTTGCTGGCGGTAGCCGTGACTGATTTGCTGCCGAACGGTTTATCGGCGGTCTACACCTTCTACGAGCCCGAAGAAGAACGCCGCAGTCTTGGACGTTTCGCCATTCTCTGGCAGATCGGCGAAAGCCAGCGTATGGACCTTGAAGCGGTTTATCTGGGTTACTGGATCAAGAACTGCAAAAAGATGAACTACAAGACCCAATATCGCCCTATCGAATTGCTCATTAATCAGCGCTGGGTCGTCCTTAACTAAACCCGAGCCCTAAACCCCTTGGCGTAAACGCCATTTTTCGGGCACAATGCACGCCGCTTTTGCCTGGCGCAGTTGCACCGGGCCATTCATTGGATACCGAGGGCTTTACTGCATGTCGAAAGAAGACAGCTTCGAAATGGAAGGCACTGTCGTCGACACCCTGCCCAACACCATGTTTCGTGTGGAGTTGGAAAATGGGCACGTCGTAACCGCGCATATTTCCGGCAAGATGCGCAAGAACTACATTCGTATTCTTACCGGCGACAAAGTGCGCGTCGAGCTGACGCCCTATGATTTGAGCAAAGGGCGGATCACTTACCGCGCTCGTTAATCAAGTCAATACAGAACGCCCGGGTTATGCCGGGCGTTTTTGTATGTGCGTCTTGGGGATTTTGGATTGGGGGCATATCCGTTTTATCGGGTGCGGCCGCTGGCGGTTTCGCTCTTACAGCGAGTCCCTTTTTCAAACGCCAAAAAGGAACCAAAAGGCTTTGCCCCTGGCGTACGGCACTTCGCTGAGGCTCAGTGTTCCCTCGCTACGGTGCCCATCAGGGGGCATCGCCTACGGTTTGCTTCGCTGCACCTCCTCTCGATGTATGCGGCTTCGCCGCACGGTCGCTGCGCTCCCACCCCTGACGAACACCTACGCTCGGCCTGCCGATGGGACAGAAGATCAAAAGCCACAGCCAGATCAAAGGCCAGATCAAAGGCCAGATCAAAAGATCGCAGCCTGCGGCAGCTCCTACAGTTGGATTGGGTACAACCTCAAGAAACAGGTCGGCTGTCAGGCCGCCTTCGTAGGATCGCCCCTCGGAGCAGGTTCGTTCCACACTAAAGCAAAGCAGCGCAGCTGCCCGCGGCGAAGCCGCCCCACTCAACAATGAGCGCAAGCTCGAGTAAAGCTCTTGATCTTGATCCACAGGCGACGTCGGAAGGCTGAGTGGAGGGATTGATCCGGGGGTGGGAGCGCAGCGACCGTTTGGCGCAGCCAAACACAGCGAGAGGAGGTGCAGCGAAGCAAACCGGAGGCGCTGCGCCCGGATCGATCCCGCAGCGAAGGAACCCGAGCCTGCGAGGGCCGAACGCAGGAGCAAGCGTTTTTTGCTTACTTTTTTTGGCGTTTGAAAAAAAGTGAGTCGCCGTAAGGGCGAAACCGTAATCAGCCACCCCCGCAGCAACGGATATTCACCCAAACCCCAAACCCCAACCCCAAACCCCAAACCCCATACGACAGACAACAAAAAGGCGCCCGAAGGCGCCCTTTTATCCAACAACAACCATCAAGCCATTTCAGCAGTGGTCTCGAAATCAAAGGTCAACTCACCATCCTTGATATCGATATGAACCACGCCACCATGCTCAGCCAACTCACCAAACAAGATCTCCTCGGCCAACGGACGCTTGATCTTGTCCTGGATCAAGCGCGCCATCGGACGCGCACCCATCGCCGAGTCGTAACCACCGGCCGCGAGCCAACTGCGCGCCGCGTCGGTAACCTCCAGCAACACACGCTTGTCTTCCAGCTGCGCCTGAAGCTCGGTAAGGAACTTGTCCACCACACTTTTGATGACCTCATGACTGAGGCGACCAAACTGGATAATGGTGTCCAGACGGTTACGGAATTCAGGCGTGAAGCTCTTCTTGATCACTTCCATCGCATCGGACGAGTGGTCCTGATGGGTGAAACCGATCGAAGCGCGCGCGGCCGTTTCGGCACCGGCGTTGGTGGTCATGATCACGATCACATTGCGGAAGTCCGCCTTGCGCCCGTTGTTATCGGTAAGCGTCCCGTGATCCATCACCTGCAACAGCAGGTTGAAGACTTCCGGATGCGCTTTTTCGATTTCATCGAGCAGCAATACGCAATGTGGCTGCTTGGTGATCGCTTCGGTCAACAGACCGCCCTGATCGAAACCGACATAACCAGGAGGCGCACCAATCAGACGCGATACGGTGTGACGCTCCATGTACTCGGACATATCGAACCGCACCAGCTCGATCCCCAACGCCTTGGCCAATTGCCGCGCGGCCTCGGTTTTACCGACACCGGTCGGACCTGCGAACAGGAACGAACCGACTGGTTTGTCAGGCGATTTGAGCCCGGCGCGCGACAGCTTGATCGCAGTCGAGAGCGAGTCGATCGCCGCGTCCTGACCAAACACCGTCAGCTTCAGGTCACGCTCAAGATTACGCAGCAGTTCCTTGTCGGAGCTGGTGACATGCTTGGGCGGAATACGCGCGATTTTCGCCACGATGTCTTCGACCTGCGGCACTTCAATACGCTTGACGCGCATCTCGACCGGTTGCAGACGCTGGTAGGCGCCCGCCTCGTCAATCACATCGATGGCCTTGTCCGGCATGTGCCGGTCATTGATGTAGCGCGAAGCCAGTTCGGCAGCCGCACGCAACGACTCATCACTGTATTCGATGTTGTGATGTTGCTCGAAACGTCCTTTCAAGCCGCGCAGGATGCCGATGGTGTCTTCCACCGACGGCTCGACGACATCGACCTTCTGGAAGCGCCGCGCCAAAGCGCGATCCTTCTCGAAGATGCCGCGAAATTCCTGGAACGTGGTCGAGCCGATGCAGCGAATGTCGCCAGACGACAGCAGCGGCTTGAGCAGATTCGACGCGTCCATCACCCCGCCCGACGCTGCACCCGCACCGATGATGGTGTGGATCTCGTCGATGAACAGGATCGCCTGCGGACGTTTTTTCAATTCGTTGAGCAGCGCCTTGAAGCGCTTCTCGAAGTCACCGCGATACTTGGTGCCTGCGAGCAGAGCGCCGAGGTCGAGCGAATAAACAACCGCATTGGCCAGCAGATCCGGCACTTGGTTGTCGACGATGCGCTTGGCCAGGCCTTCGGCAATCGCAGTCTTGCCCACGCCCGCTTCGCCGACCAACAGCGGATTGTTCTTACGCCGACGCGCAAGGATCTGCGCAACGCGCTCGACTTCCGATTCGCGGCCGACCAACGGATCGATGCGACCCTGGCGGGCGAGTTCGTTGAGGTTGCTGGCATAAGCATCCAGAGGGTTGCCTGAAGAAGAAGACTCACCGCCCTCGTCGTCCTGCATATCTTGTTCACCTTCAGAGTGATCGCCATGCCCCGGCACTTTCGAAATGCCGTGAGCGATGTAATTGACGACATCGATGCGCGCCACGCTCTGCTGTTTCAGCAGAAACACGGCCTGACTCTCTTGCTCACTGAAGATTGCAACCAGCACATTGGCGCCGGTTACTTCGCGCTTGCCCGAGCTCTGTACGTGGAAAACAGCACGTTGCAGGACACGCTGGAAGCCCAGGGTTGGCTGGGTTTCGCGATCCTCGTCGTGCACGGGGATCAATGGCGTGGTGGAGTCGATGAACTCCTGCAGGTCGTGCTTGAGTTTGTCGAGGTTTGCGCCGCAGGCACGCAAAACGGTGGCGGCAGCCTCATTATCCAATAGGGCCAGCAGAAGGTGTTCGACGGTCATGAACTCATGACGCTTCGAACGAGCCTCCTTGAAGGCAAGATTGAGGGTGACTTCGAGCTCGCGGTTTAACATAGCTTCACCTCATACCCAAGTGGTCGGCGATTAACCGTCCTTCTCGATTTCACAGAGTAGCGGATGCTGGCTTTCCCTGGCGTACTGGTTGACCTGCATGGCCTTTGTCTCGGCGATGTCGCGGGTAAACACTCCACATACTGCCCGTCCTTCTGTGTGGACGGCCAACATGACCTTGGTCGCCAGCTCGCGATTCAGGTTAAAAAACACCTCGAGCACTTCGACGACGAAATCCATCGGTGTGTAGTCATCATTGAACAAAACCACCTTGTACATCGGCGGCGCCTGTAACGCAGGCTTTGCTTCCTGAACAGCAACGCCTGCCGAATCGTCGTCGTGCTCCTGTGGAAGATCCTTTTGGAGAAGCGGGCGATCCTGATTGAATGTTAGTCGAATCTGGCTGATTGCATGCATGGAAAGAAAGGTTCGTCAGTTGTGCAAATACAGTGGTGGGGGCGGCTGCTCACGTTTTCAACTCCGACTGCCCGGTCACCTTGACTATCGGGAAAACGGTGTTACAACCAATAGAGCCCACAGTGGGTAAAAAAGATCCGCGGAGTCAATTCTTTTATCGAATTCGATTGCGGATGTACTGGATGATACTCCAGCGATGGAGACTGTTGCAGAGGGATTTGAGCATGGCTGTCGGCAAGGTGAAATGGTTCAACAACGCCAAGGGATTCGGTTTCATCAACACCGAAGCCCGTGAAGGCCGCGACGAGGATGGCAAAGACATCGATTTCTTCGCGCATTATTCGGCCATTGAAATGGACGGGTATAAAACCCTGAAAGCGGGTCAGGAAGTGAAATTCGACATCGTGCAAGGCCCCAAAGGCCTGCACGCGGTGAAGATTAAATCGGTGGAGACGGCGAAGGACGCTGAGAAAGCGGCTGAAAAAACAGTGAAACCCGCCATCGACCTCAAGCAGAAAGAGAAAACCCTCATCAGCTGACACTTCAGAACCTTCAGCCAAAAAAAACCGCCCGGCTCATCCATCAGAGCCGGGCGGTTTTTTGTGTAGCTGCATTTTACATGTGCGAAATCAGCGCATCACCGAAGCCCGAAGACGACACCAGCTTCGCGCCATCCATCAGCCGCTCGAAGTCGTAGGTCACGGTCTTGGCCCCGATAGCACCGTTGGTGCCCTTGATGATCAGATCCGCCGCTTCGGTCCAGCCCATGTGGCGCAACATCATTTCTGCAGACAGAATCAGCGAACCCGGGTTGACCTGGTCCTTGCCGGCATATTTCGGCGCGGTGCCGTGGGTCGCTTCGAACATGGCCACGGTATCGGAAAGGTTGGCACCCGGCGCGATGCCGATACCGCCTACTTCCGCCGCCAGCGCGTCAGACAGGTAGTCACCGTTGAGGTTGAGGGTGGCGATCACATCGTATTCGGCCGGGCGCAACAGGATCTGCTGAAGCATGGCGTCAGCGATCGCGTCCTTGACCACAACGTTCTTGCCGGTTTTCGGGTTCTTGAACTGCATCCACGGGCCGCCGTCGAGCAGAGTCGCGCCGAATTCTTCCGCCGCCACTTCGTAGGCCCATTCCTTGAAGGCACCTTCAGTGAACTTCATGATGTTGCCTTTGTGCACGATGGTCAGCGAATCGCGGTCGTTGTCGACCACATATTGCAGAGCCTTGCGCGCCAGACGCTTGGTGCCTTCCAGCGAAACCGGCTTGACGCCGATGCCGCAGTTTTCATCGAAACGGATCTTGGTGACGCCCATTTCTTCTTTGAGGAATTTGATGACTTTGGTGGCTTCCGGCGAACCGGCTTTCCACTCGATGCCCGCATAGATGTCTTCGGAGTTCTCGCGGAAAATGGTCATGTCGACATCGCCAGGCTTCTTCACCGGGCTCGGCACGCCTTCGAACCAGCGCACCGGGCGCAGGCAGACGTACAGGTCGAGTTGCTGACGCAGGGCGACGTTCAGCGAGCGGATGCCGCCACCGACCGGGGTGGTCAGCGGGCCTTTGATGGAGACTACGTAATCCTTGACCGCGTCGAGGGTTTCCTGAGGCAGCCAGGTGTCCTGATCATAAACCTGGGTGGCCTTTTCGCCGGCGTAGACTTCCATCCAGGAAATCTTGCGCTTGCCGCCGTAGGCCTTTTCAACAGCAGCATCGACAACCTTGATCATCACCGGACTGATGTCGACACCAATACCGTCACCTTCGATGAAGGGGATGATCGGGTTATCAGGAACATTGAGAGAATGGTCTGCATTGACAGTGATTTTGTCACCGACGGCTGGAACCTGAATCTTCTTGTAACCCATGCTGAACTCCATTGTTTGGATTGAACATCTGGCTTGCTTCGAGCGTAACCCAGTTAAATCAACACGCAAACCCTATGTTCCGCCGCCGCGCACATCTCGTTTCGTACAAGCCTGAAAGCAAAGGGAAAAGCGCCAAACTCGAGCATTCGTAACGAGTCTTTGCCCATCGCTGCCCTGCGACCTTTAGACCAATGGACGAGAATCGTTGCATATGAACCATCGGCAGATTGCCAGCTACCTATGTATAATGCCGCCCGCTGACCACAGGGTCACGACGGCTGGCCTCTCTAGCACGAGACTTTCCGCCTGATTGGTCGGGTTGTTACCGCAGCCTGACTGCTTGACGCTCTACTGATGCACCCAACATCACCGCGAAGATTCTCGACATTCGGTTCATGGATGACTTTGAACGAACGCGCTTACCCGGCGCCCCTCGAGTTTCTGCGCACGCTTTAGCAAAGAAGAGAGAGTTAATCCGAATATGCCCACCCGCTCGAAGATCATCTATACCTTCACCGACGAAGCTCCTGCCCTCGCCACCTATTCCCTGCTGCCGATCATCGAGGCTTACACCGCCTCGGCCGATATCGCCGTGGAAACCCGCGATATCTCTCTTGCAGCGCGCATTCTGGCAAGCTTCCCCGAGCAACTGGGCGACAAAGCCGTAGCCGACCACCTCGCCGAACTGGGCGACCTGGCCGTTACGCCTGAAGCCAACATCATCAAGCTGCCGAACATCAGCGCTTCGGTGCCACAGCTGCAAGCCGCGATCAAAGAGCTGCAGGCGCAGGGCTACAACCTGCCGGACTACCCGGAAACCGTAACCAGCGATGCCGACAAAGACGCCAAGGCGCGTTACGACAAGGTCAAGGGCAGCGCCGTGAACCCGGTTCTGCGTGAAGGCAACTCTGACCGTCGCGCTCCGCTGTCGGTGAAAAACTACGCGCGCAAGCACCCGCACAAAATGGGCGCCTGGGCCAAAGACTCCAAGTCCCACGTCGCTCACATGAGCACCGGCGATTTCTACGGCAGCGAAAAAGCTGCCCTGATCGACGCCGCTGACGCTGTGAAGATCGAACTGATCGCCAAAGACGGTAGCGCTACCGTTCTGAAAGAAAAAACCACCGTTCAGGCCGGCGAGATCCTCGACTGCGCCGTGATGAGCAAAAACGCCCTGCGTGCGTTCATCGCTGCTGAAATCGAAAGCGCCAAGGCTCAAGGCGTGCTGCTTTCGGTTCACCTGAAAGCGACCATGATGAAGGTTTCCGACCCGATCATGTTCGGCCAGATCGTTGCCGAGTTCTATAAAGATGCGTTGACCAAGCATGCCGACGTACTGAACCAGATTGGCTTCAACCTGAACAACGGCATCGGCGATCTGTATGCGCGCATCAAGGCCCTGCCGGCCGAACAGCAAGCGCAGATCGAAGCGGATATCGCTGCGGTCTACGCCGTTCGTCCATCGCTGGCGATGGTCAACTCCGACAAAGGCATCACCAACCTGCACGTGCCGAGCGACGTCATCGTCGACGCCTCGATGCCAGCGATGATCCGTGACTCCGGCAAAATGTGGGGCACCGACGGTCAATTGCACGACACCAAGGCTGTGATCCCGGATCGTTGCTACGCGACCATCTACCAGGCCGTCATCGAAGACTGCAAAGCCAATGGCGCTTTCGATCCGACCACCATGGGCAGCGTGCCGAACGTTGGCTTGATGGCGAAGAAAGCCGAAGAGTACGGCTCGCACGACAAGACCTTCCAGATCAAGACTGACGGCGTTGTTCGCGTGACCGACAGCAAAGGCAAGCTGCTGATGGAACAGGCTGTTGAAGCCGGCGACATCTTCCGCATGTGCCAGACCAAAGACGCGCCGATCCAGGACTGGGTCAAACTGGCCGTCAACCGCGCTCGCGCCAGCAGCACGCCAGCGATCTTCTGGCTCGACCCGATGCGCGCTCACGATGGCGTGGTGATCGAGAAGGTTCAGGCTTACCTGAAGGATCACGACACCAGCGGTCTGGACATCCAGATCATGGCGCCGGTCGATGCCATGAAGTACACCCTGCAGCGTACTCGCGAAGGCAAGGACACCATTTCGGTGACCGGCAACGTACTGCGCGACTACCTGACCGACCTGTTCCCGATCATGGAACTGGGCACCAGCGCCAAGATGCTGTCGATCGTGCCGCTGATGAACGGCGGTGGCCTGTTCGAAACCGGCGCCGGCGGTTCGGCGCCGAAGCACGTGCAGCAACTGGTTGAAGAAAACTTCCTGCGCTGGGATTCGCTGGGCGAGTTCCTCGCCCTCGCCGCTTCCCTCGAGCATCTGGGCGTGAACTACAACAACCCGAAAGCGCTGGTGCTGTCGAAAACCCTGGATCAGGCCACTGGCCAGTTCCTCGACAACAACAAGTCGCCATCGCGCAAAGTCGGCAACATCGACAACCGCGGCAGCCACTTCTACCTGGCGATGTACTGGGCTCAGGCCCTGGCAGCCCAGACTGAAGACGCTGCACTGCAAGCACAGTTCGCGACTCTGGCAAAAACCCTGACCGAGAACGAGGCAACCATCGTTGCCGAGCTCAACGCCGTTCAGGGCAAGCCAGTCGACATCGGCGGTTACTACCACGCCAATGCCGAGCTGATCAGCAAGGCCATGCGCCCAAGCGCAACCTTCAACGCGGCGATCGCTGCGCTGGTTTAAGGTTGTAACGCGTCAAACAAACCCCGGCCAAGTGCCGGGGTTTGTGTTTCTGATCAAGATTAAAAGATCGCAGCCTTCGGCAGCTCCTACATTGATCCTTGTAGGAGCTGCCGAAGGCTGCGATCTTTTGATCTTCAATGCTCCGAAGACTTAGAGAGGATGATTCATGGAATGGCTCCCCCACATCACCGTCGCCACCATCGTCGAGGACAATGGCCGTTTCCTCATGGTCGAAGAACACAAGGCCGGGCGTAACGTGTTCAACCAACCCGCCGGCCATCTCGATCCGGACGAAACCCTGTTCGACGCGGCGGTGCGCGAAACCCTCGAAGAAACCGGCTGGGACGTCGAGCCCACCGGCGTTATCGGCATTTATCTGTATACCGCCCCGAGCAACGGCGTGACTTATCAGCGCGTTTGCTTCAGCGCAAAAGCCGTCCAGCACCACCCGGACTACCAACTCGATGACGGCATTCTCGGCGCCAAGTGGCTGACCCGGGACGAATTAATGGCTCAACGCGAGAACTGGCGCAGCGAGCTGATCATCCGCTGCATCGACGATTACCTGGCCGGTCATCACTTCAGCCTCGAATTGATCCGCCCTTCTCTTTAGCCTTGAGGCCGTGAGCCTGATAGAATCGCGTCCTTTTTCAAGACACTCATTGAATCCCTATGCGTGATCCAGCCCCTTCTGACACATCCAAGAAGCGCGTCATTGTCGGCATGTCCGGCGGCGTGGACTCTTCCGTTTCCGCACTCCTGCTGATCGAGCAGGGTTATGAAGTGGAAGGCCTGTTCATGAAGAACTGGGAAGAAGACGACGGAACGGAATACTGCACCGCCATGGACGACCTGGCGGATGCCCAGGCTGTCTGCGACAAGATCGGCATCAAGCTGCACACCGCCAACTTCGCCGCCGAGTACTGGGACAACGTGTTCGAGCACTTCCTCGCCGAGTACAAGGCCGGGCGTACGCCGAACCCGGACATCCTGTGCAACCGCGAGATCAAGTTCAAAGCGTTCCTCGACTACGCGATGATGCTTGGAGCCGACCTGATCGCCACCGGCCACTATGTGCGCCGCCGCGACATCGACGGCCGCACCGAACTGCTCAAGGGCCTCGATCCGAACAAGGATCAGAGCTACTTCCTGCACGCCGTCGGTGGCGAACAGATCGCCAAGACCCTGTTCCCGGTCGGTGAGCTGGAAAAGCCGCAAGTGCGCGAAATCGCCGAGAAATACGAACTGGCTACCGCCAAAAAGAAGGATTCCACCGGGATCTGCTTTATTGGCGAGCGGCGTTTCAGCGATTTCCTCAAGCAATACCTGCCAGCCCAGCCCGGCGAGATCAAAACCACCGAAGGCGAAGTCATCGGCCGCCACCACGGCTTGATGTACCACACCATCGGTCAGCGCCAGGGCCTGGGCATCGGCGGTTTGAAAGACGCTGGCGATGAGCCCTGGTATGTGCTGCGCAAGGATCTCGACACCAACGAGCTGATCGTCGGTCAGGGCAACAACCACCCGTGGCTGTTCTCCAGCGCCCTGCTCGCCTCGGAAATCTACTGGGTCAACCCGGTCGACCTGAGCCAGCCGCTGCGCCTGACGGCGAAAGTGCGTTATCGCCAGAGCGATCAAGCCTGCACCCTGGAACAAACCGCCAACGGCTACCGCGCGGTGTTCGACGAACCGCAACGCGCGGTGACGCCGGGCCAGTCCGTGGTGTTCTACGACGGTGAAATCTGCCTTGGCGGCGGCGTGATCGAAGTCGCCGAGCCGTGGAGCGGCCAGGCATGAGTCCGACCCAGGAGCAACTGACGGCCCTCGGCGGGGTGTTTCTCGCCGCCGTGCTGGTCGACCGCATCGCCAAGACCGGCCAGACCAGCGAAGCCGGCCTGAGCTGCATGCTTGGCAGCCTGCTGGTGCGCGACCCAAAGGACACGCTGGACGTCTACGGCGGCGACGACCTCAATTTGCGCGAAGGTTACCGCGCGTTGATCGGCGCTCTTGAACGCGATCCGAGCACCTTGCAGCGCGAGCCGCTGCGCTATGCCCTGTCGATGCTCGGTCTCGAGCGGCAGCTGGCCAAGCGTGACGACATGCTCGACACGATCGGCAAGCGTCTGCCGCAGATCCAATCGCAGGTCGAGCATTTCGGCCCGGCCCACGAGAATGTTGTGGCTGCCTGCGGCGCGCTGTATCAAGACACCTTGAGCACCTTGCGCCAGCGTATTCAGGTGCACGGCGACATGCGCAACCTGCAACAGCCGAGCAACGCCTCGAAGATCCGCGCCCTGCTACTCGCGGGCATCCGTTCGGCGCGCCTGTGGCGTCAGCTCGGTGGTCATCGCTGGCAGCTGGTGATCAGCCGCCGCAAGTTGCTTAAAGAGCTTTATCCGTTGATGCGCAGCGAGTAAACGCCGCGTCATGAAGGCTTTGTAGTCTGTAACGCGTAATACGCCGGTCAGTTGGCGACGGACCGGCGGATTTTTTCATGTATGATACGCGCCCCATTTCGTTGCCCGACTGTCCGAGAACACCCCATGCAGCTCTCTTCGCTCACTGCGGTTTCCCCTGTTGACGGCCGCTACGCCGGCAAAACCCAGGCCCTGCGCCCGATTTTCAGCGAGTACGGCCTGATCCGTGCGCGCGTTCTGGTTGAAGTGCGTTGGCTCCAGCGCCTGGCCGCTCACGCTGGCATCCCTGAAGTGCCGGCCTTCTCTGCCGAGGCCAACGCCGTTCTCAATGAACTGGCTGAAAACTTCTCGCTGGAGCACGCCGAGCGCGTCAAAGAGATCGAGCGCACCACCAACCACGACGTCAAAGCGATCGAATACCTGCTCAAGGAGCAGGCGGCCAAGCTGCCGGAGCTGGCCAAGGTCAGCGAGTTCATCCACTTTGCCTGCACCAGCGAAGACATCAACAACCTGTCCCACGCCCTGATGCTGCGCGAAGGCCGTGACGACGTGATGCTGCCGCTGATGCGTCAGACCGCCAACGCCATCCGCGAACTGGCCATCCGTTTCGCCAACGTGCCGATGCTGTCGCGCACTCACGGTCAGCCGGCGTCGCCGACCACGCTGGGTAAAGAACTGGCGAACGTGGTTTACCGTCTCGAGCGTCAAATCGCTCAGGTCGCCGCCGTGCCACTGCTGGGCAAGATCAACGGCGCCGTCGGCAACTACAACGCGCACCTCTCGGCCTACCCGCAGATCGACTGGGAAGCCAACGCCCGCGCCTTCATCGAAGACGAGCTGGGTCTGGGCTTCAACCCGTACACCACGCAGATCGAACCGCACGACTACATCGCCGAGCTGTTCGACGCGATCGCGCGCTTCAACACCATCCTGATCGACTTCGATCGCGACATCTGGGGCTACATCTCCCTGGGTTATTTCAAGCAGCGCACCATCGCTGGCGAAATCGGTTCGTCGACCATGCCGCACAAGGTCAACCCGATCGACTTCGAAAACTCCGAAGGCAACCTGGGCATCGCCAACGCACTGTTCCAGCACCTGGCGAGCAAATTGCCGATCTCCCGCTGGCAGCGCGACCTGACCGACTCCACCGTACTGCGCAACCTCGGTGTCGGCTTCGCTCACAGCGTGATCGCTTACGAGGCCAGCCTCAAAGGCATCAGCAAACTCGAACTCAACGAGCAGAAGATCGCCGCTGACCTCGACGCTTGCTGGGAAGTGCTGGCCGAGCCGATCCAGACCGTGATGCGCCGCTACAACATCGAAAACCCGTACGAAAAGCTGAAAGAATTGACCCGTGGCAAGGGCATCAGCCCTGAAGCGTTGCAGACTTTCATCGATGGCCTGGACATGCCAGCCGAAGCCAAAGCCGAGCTCAAGCAACTGACTCCGGCCAACTACATCGGCAACGCTGTGGCACAAGCCAAACGCATCTGATCGACCGTTTGCCCCGTTTGAGACGCCCGGCCGCGCCGGGCGTTTTTATTCCCGTCTGAAAAGTGCTTTTTTTCAATAGGTTACATATGAATTCCGATATTCCTCTTCAACTTCTGGGCGGCCTCACAGCACGCGAATTCTTGCGCGACTACTGGCAGAAAAAGCCACTGCTGATCCGTCAGGCGATTCCTGACTTCGAAAGCCCGATCGACGCCGACGAACTGGCCGGCCTGGCCCTGGAAGAAGAAGTCGAATCGCGTCTGGTCATCGAGCATGGCGAGCGCCCTTGGGAATTGCGTCGCGGCCCGTTCGCTGAAGACGAGTTCAGCAAATTGCCGGAAAAAGAGTGGACGTTGCTCGTTCAGGCAGTCGATCAATTCGTGCCGGAAGTCAGCGAGCTGCTGGAAAACTTCCGCTTCCTGCCAAGCTGGCGCGTCGATGACGTGATGATCAGCTTCGCCGCGCCGGGTGGCAGCGTCGGCCCGCATTTCGACAACTACGATGTATTCCTGCTGCAGGGCCACGGCAAGCGCAACTGGAAAATCGGCCAGATGTGCGATTCCGAAAGCCCGCTGCTGCAACACGCGGATCTGCGCATCCTTGCTGAATTCCACGAAACCGAAGAGTGGACGCTGGAACCGGGCGACATGCTCTACCTGCCGCCGCGTCTGGCCCATTGCGGCGTCGCGGTCGACAATTGCATGACTTACTCGGTCGGCTTCCGCGCGCCGAGCGCCGCTGAGGTGCTGACCCACTTCACCGACTTCCTCAGCCAGTTCCTGACTGACGAAGAGCGCTACACCGATGCCGACGCCAAGCCAGCGGCCGACCCGCATCAAATCCAGCACGATGCACTGGATCGTTTGAAGAGCCTGCTCGCCGAACACATGAGTGACGAACGTCTGTTGCTGACGTGGTTTGGCCAATACATGACCGAGCCGCGCTACCCGGAACTGGTGGTCGGCCCGGAAGACGTCGAAGAGGAAGATTTCCTCAGCGCTTTGCAAGATGGCGCCGTGCTGATCCGCAATCCAAGCGCGCGTCTGGCGTGGTCCGAAGTCGATGACGACCTGCTGTTGTTCGCCAGCGGCCAGAGCCGTTACCTGCCGGGCAAACTGCGCGAACTGCTGAAGCTGATCTGCGCCGCCGATGCCCTGCACGCCGACAATCTCGGCGAGTGGCTGAACGACGAAGACGGCCGCGGCCTGCTGTGCGAACTGGTCAAGCAAGGTAGCCTGGGGTTTGCTGATGAATAAAATTCGCGTTCGTGTCGCAGACTGGCAGAAGGATATCGCCGAGATCCGGCGCATTCGTGAAACGGTGTTCATCGCCGAACAATCGGTCCCGCCCGAGCTTGAGTGGGACGCGGATGACGCGACCGCCGTGCATTTTCTGGCGTTCGAAGGCGACTTTCCGATTGGTACTGCGCGATTGTTGCCCGATGGGCACATTGGTCGTGTTTCGGTGCTGAAAGACTGGCGCGGGATGAAGGTTGGTGATGCGCTGATGCAAGCGGTCATTGCCGAAGCCGAAGCGCGCGGCTTGCAGCAACAGATGCTCAGCGCCCAAGTGCAGGCCACGGCGTTCTATGAGCGCCTGGGCTTCAGCCTGGTCAGCGAGGAATTCCTCGAGGCCGGGATCCCGCATGTCGATATGGTTCGGCATTCGGTCTGAACCCCGCCATGATCGTTCCCACGCTCTGCGTGGGAACGATCATGTAAAACGCCCCGCCATCTCACGATGCCGGGGCGTTTTGCTGTCTACGATTCAACTTGCCCCATCCCGAGCCGACAAACTGCAACAACAGCAAACCTGTAGGAGCTGCCGCAGGCTGCGATCTTTTAGGCTTCAACACAATAAACGCGGCGTCGTTTTGATATCGTGGGCTGAGGAGCAAGGGCAAGATCCAGAAATCGCAGCCTTCGGCAGCTCCTACAGAAATCTATTCAGCGGAGATAACGGATATGTCCCTACGCACCCTGCTCACCACCTTGCTGCTCGGCTGCAGTATTTCGGTGATGGCAGCCACAGAAGTTGTCCCTCTGAAATACCACACCAGCGCCGACATGCTGCCGGTGGCGCAGGATTTTCTCGGCCAGGACGGTAAGGTCAGCGCTTACGGCAATCAACTGATCGTTAACGCCGAGCCCGGCAGGATTCAGGAACTCAAGGATCTGCTGACGCAACTCGACACCGCCCCCAAACGCCTGCTGATCACCGTCGACACCAACGAAAACAACGGGCGTGGCGATGAAGGTTATGCGATTAACGGTGGGCAGCCGAATCAGACCCGCATCATCAGCCGCAGCACGACCAGCCGTAACGGCGGCGTTCAACAGATCCAGGCCAGCGAAGGCGCGCCGGCGCTGATCCAGGTCGGGCAAAGCGTGCCGATCACCAACGTCCAGAGCGATTCCTACGGCGGCTACAACAGCGATACCCAATACCGCAACGTCACCCAGGGTTTTTACGTCACTGCCAGCGTCACTGGCGACACCGTTCATCTGGCGATCAGCACCAACCGTGACCGGATGAGCCAGGAACGTTCCGATGTAGTGAACGTGCAAAGTACCGACACAACCGTCACCGGACGCCTTGGCGAGTGGATCACCCTCGCCGGCGTCAACAGCCAGACCCAGGCTGACAAACAGGGCCTGACCCGCAGCTACTCGACTCAAGGTCGGGATGACATGACCTTGCGGGTCAAAGTCGACACCTTGGACTAAAGCACCGAAAACTGACTGATTAGTCGTATTAGACGAAAGATGTAGTGCTTCAAAAAAAGCACTACAAAACGTTTGACGAGGCAAAAAAGCGAAGGCATGATGGCCTCGCTCCCGCTAATCAGGGGCCCTGGCAAGGGCCTTCGAAGCGATGTTCGCACCTACCCCGCGAGCCGCTTCGTGTCTGTACCGCCCACAAGGTGTGTTTGACGAGGTTGCCGACTGGAACGAAGTTGTCCCGAGGGACGGAAGCGTATTTAGGTAACCCGGCTTCACGCTGTTGTTCGTATAAAGGCCCACGACGCCCGAATATGTTCTGCAGTGCGCCACTACCTGCTCACTTCCCCTCGAGCCCATCGTTCATCCCGTCGCCTTCCCCGTCAGACCCGACTTGACCACCTAAGCTTCTGGTCAGCGAGCGCAGGAATTTTCCACCGCAGAACAACTTTTCATAAAAGACGCGACGAGGTTTATCTCCATGGCACTGACACGCGAACAGCAAATTGCAGCCCTCGAAAAAGACTGGGCTGAAAACCCGCGCTGGAAAGGCGTGACACGCACTTACTCCGCTGCTGACGTGGTTCGTCTGCGTGGCTCGGTCCAGCCTGAGCACACCTTTGCGAAGATGGGCGCCGAGAAGCTGTGGAACCTGGTGACCCAGGGCGCCAAGCCGTCCTTCCGTCCTGAGAAAGATTTCGTCAACTGCATGGGCGCCCTGACCGGTGGCCAGGCTGTTCAGCAGGTCAAGGCCGGTATCCAGGCCATTTACCTGTCCGGCTGGCAGGTTGCTGCGGACAACAACTCCGCCGAATCCATGTACCCGGACCAGTCGCTGTACCCGGTGGACTCGGTACCAACCGTGGTCAAGCGCATCAACAACTCGTTCCGTCGCGCCGACCAGATCCAGTGGAAAGCCGGCAAGAACCCGGGCGATGACGGCTACATCGACTACTTCGCGCCAATCGTAGCGGACGCCGAAGCCGGTTTCGGCGGTGTACTCAACGCCTACGAGCTGATGAAAAGCATGATCGAAGCCGGCGCCGCTGGCGTTCACTTCGAAGACCAACTGGCTTCGGTAAAAAAATGCGGTCACATGGGCGGCAAGGTTCTGGTGCCAACCCAGGAAGCCGTACAGAAGCTGACCGCTGCCCGTCTGGCGGCCGACGTTGCCGGTACACCGACCATCATTCTGGCCCGTACCGACGCCAACGCTGCCGACTTGCTGACCTCCGATTGCGACCCGTACGACCAGCCGTTCGTGACTGGCGAGCGTACTCAGGAAGGTTTCTACAAAGTCCGCGCCGGTCTCGACCAAGCGATCGCCCGTGGCCTGGCTTACGCGCCGTACGCCGATCTGATCTGGTGCGAAACCGCCAAACCGGATCTGGAAGAAGCACGTCGCTTCGCTGAAGCGATCAAAAAGGAATACCCGGACCAACTGCTGTCGTACAACTGCTCGCCTTCCTTCAACTGGAAGAAAAACCTGGACGACGCGACCATCGCCAAGTTCCAGCGCGAATTGTCCGCCATGGGTTACAAGCACCAGTTCATTACCCTGGCCGGTATTCACAACATGTGGCACAGCATGTTCAACCTGGCGCACGACTACGCCCGCAACGACATGACTGCTTATGTGAAACTGCAAGAGCAGGAATTCGCTGACGCCGCCAAGGGTTACACCTTCGTTGCGCACCAGCAGGAAGTGGGCACTGGCTACTTCGACGACATGACCACCGTGATCCAGGGCGGCTCGTCCTCGGTGACTGCGCTGACCGGTTCGACCGAAGAAGAACAGTTCCACTGATACTGCTTCACTGAGCAAACGGCCTCTGCGGATCGGATACAAAGCTAACCGCAGAGCCGCAAGACTGACGCCCCGACTGGTTCGGGGCGTTTTTTTTGCCTGCAATTCAACCTCGCCCCCGGCCCTGTAGGAGCTGCCGAAGGCTGCGATCTTTTAAATCCGATTTAGAAAAGAACAAAATCAAAAGATCGCAGCCTTCGGCAGCTCCTACATAGATGGCCAATACCTGTGACGACAGTTCACACCCTCTTTGAACCGTTTGGGGCTAATACCCGATGCTCTGAGCGCTTAGGGTACGGCCATCGCCGTGTCGTTGCGGCGCTACGACAATAATAAAGACGCTCATTCGAGGTACAAGCCGATGCGTGATGACAAAGACAAGGCTAACAACGAGCTAGGGAATGGCTTGAAAGGGCGACAGGTCACGATGATTTCCATCGGCGGCGTCATTGGCGCCGGCCTGTTCGTGGGCTCGAGCAATGCCATCGCCACGGCCGGCCCGGCGGTGTTGATATCGTATGTCTGCGCCGCGATCATCGTGGTACTGGTCATGCAGATGCTCGGCGAGATGGCGACCGCGCGGCCGGACACCGGGTCGTTCTCTTCCTATGCCGATCAGGCGATCGGTCGCTGGGCCGGGTTCTCCATCGGCTGGCTGTACTGGTGGTTCTATGTTCTGGTGATCGCCATCGAAGCGATCGTCGCCGGCAACATTCTCGGCGACTGGTTGGGCATTTCCCACTGGATAGCCGCCTTCGGCGTCACGTTTGCGTTGATTCTGTGCAACAGCCTCAGCGTCGGTTCATTCGGCACACTGGAATATTGGTTGTCGCTGTTCAAAGTCGTGTCGATCGTCGGTTTCATCATTCTCGGCGTGCTGGCGATCTTCGGCATTTTGCCGGGCTCATCGACCAGCGGGATTTCCAATCTCTGGGCGAATGGCGGTTTTGCGCCCAACGGCAATGTAGCGATTGTCGCCGGCCTGCTGACAGCGATGTTCAGTTTCCAGGGCAGCGAAGTGGTAACCATCGCCGCTGCTGAATCCAAAGATCCGAAAGCCAACATCAAGAAAGCCATTCGCGCGGTGGTCTGGCGACTGGGCTTGTTCTACCTCGGTTCGATGTTTGTGGTGGTGTGCCTGATCCCCTGGAACAACCCGGATCTGGCGCAAGGTTCCTATCAGGCGGTGCTGAGCGCAATGAACATTCCGTGGGCGCCGCAGATCATGGGGATTGTCGTGCTGGTGGCAGTCACCAGTTGCCTGAACTCGGCGATCTACACCGCTTCGCGCATGGCGTACTCACTGGCACGGCGCGGCGATGCACCGAATGCAGTGTCACACACCACCCGCAACGGTGTGCCGCTGCTGGCCGTGGCACTGACATCGGTTGCTGCACTGACGGCCCTGACCGCCAACTATCTGCTGCCCAAGCAGGTATTTCAGTTTTTGCTGGCCACCAGCGGCGCGCTGGCGCTCTTGATGTATCTGGTGATCGCCGTCACGCAACTGTGCATGCGTCGCAAACTGGTGGCGCAGGGCAAAAAGCTCGAAGTGCGGATGTGGATGTTCCCCTATCTGACGATCCTCACCATCGGCTTCATCCTCGCTGTATTCGCGATCATGGCGGCCTTCCCCGGCCAGCGTGCGGAACTGCTTTCAACCCTCGGCCTGACCACAGTGCTGGTGATCATCGGCGCGTATTTGCAGAAGTCCCAGCCGGAGCTATCGGCTCGACGCAGCGCGATGTCGCCGGTTGAACCGGTCACGCCGCCAGTGCTGGCCTGAAGTCGCACGCTGCTGTGACCGAGCGTCACAGCGAGTGTGCCGGCAAGCCTCTTTTTCACCGCTGAACGCCAGCCTAATCTGCTTGAAACCCCGGCCTGCAACCGGCCGGGGCTCATCAAAACCTACAAGGAAAGCCTCATGAGTATCGCGCCAAAACCTGACGAACTGGCCATCCCTTATCAACTGCCGCAAGTGCCGTACATGCCGCCCGACATGGTGCACCCCGGCGTACTCGGCAAATGGCTGGAAGACGATCAACTGTGGGTGCCGGTGACCGATTCGGTGTCATTCAAACCGCTGCTGCTGAGTGTTTCCGGCGGCTACTACATCAACCTGCTGCGCGTGCGCAAAAGTGGCGTGCTCTCCCGTCACCGTCACACTGGCGGGGTGCACGCTTTGGTACTCAAGGGTCGCTGGTACTATCTGGAGCATGACTGGGTCGCCGAGGAAGGTTCGTTTGCATTCGAGCCACCGGGCGAGACTCACACCCTGTTCGTGCCGGAAGATGTCGAAGAAATGATTACCTGGTTTCACGTACAGGGCGGCTACACCTACGTTGACCCGCAGGGTGTAGCGGTCGGCTACGAAGACGTTTTCACCAAACTGGAAACGGCCCGCGCGCATTACCAAAAGCTCGGGCTGCCAGACGATTACATCGAACAGTTCATTCGCTGATCCGCACAGTGGCAGGCGTCTGACCGATACGGGAGGCAAGCATTGGATAACTACTCGCAGCTGCTGGCGTTTCTATGGGCCACCGAGCACGGTAATTTTTCCGCGGCCTCTCGCGCCCACGGTCTGACGCCTTCGGCCATCAGCAAGTTGATTTCGCGCCTGGAAGACCGCTTGCAAGTGCGCCTGTTTCAGCGCGGCACGCGCAGCCTGTCGCTGACCGAAGAAGGCGCCGCCTATCTGGTCAGCGCCCGCGCGGTAATCAATGCCATGGCTGAAGCCGATTCATTGGCCGAAGCATTTCCGACGCGGGTCAGCGGCACGCTGCGGATTCACACGATGTCGACCTTTGCCAAACACCAGATCATCCCATGGCTGCCGGAATTTCTCGCGGCCTACCCCGGCCTGACGATCGACATCCAGATCGGCGCGCAATTCTCCGATCAGTTCGATCAAGGCCTGGATCTGGCCATTCACAGCGGCGTGCTGCCGGACTCCACACGCATTGCCCGCAAGATTGGCCAGAGTCGCTGGATCATCTGCGCCTCGCCGCAGTATCTGGCCCGCCACGGAACGCCCGAACGCCCGCAGCAATTGCTTGATCACACCTGTTTCAGTTTTGGCTTCAACAGCGTGTGGAATGACTGGGATTTTCTCGTCGATGGCAGCCCGGCCAGCATCCCGGTGATTCCCAAAGCCACCTTCGCACAGGGCGATCTGCTTCGGGATCTGGCGCTCAGCGGCGCGGGCATTGTGCGCCTGGCCGAGTTTCACATCGGCCAGGATATCCGCGAAGGTCGCTTGATCCCACTGCTGCAAAGCTACAGCCCGGACAGCTTCGAACCGATTTACATGATCTACACCAATCGCAAGCACCTCAGCCCCAGGATCCGCGTGTTCCGCGACTTTCTTGAACAAAAACTCGCGCAGAGTCCGTGGAACACCGAGCGCGGCTGATCGCTCACCCATTAATAAGCACAGAGGCTTCTATGCGTAACCTGATTGGCGATGTTTCCAGCGCCGCGCGCATTCTTCCAGAACTCAATGGCGAAACCCTGTTTATCCGCAACGGCAAAGACGCTTTTGTGTATGACGATCAAGGTCGCCGCTATATCGACACCGCGCTTGGCTTCGGCGCTGTGCTGCTGGGGCACGCCAACAGCGACGTCAACGAACAAGTAGCGGCAGCGTTGGCCGATTCCGCCGCGCCATCATGGGCTCACGTTCGTGAACATGCGGCGGCCACTACGCTGGCGGCGCACACCGGCGCGCTAAGCAAAGTGATTTTCACCAACTCCGGCAGCGAAGCGGTGCATCTGGCCTGCCGCGCCGCCCGCGCCTATACCGGGCGCGGGCGGATCGCGAAAATGGCGGCGGGCTTCGACGGTTGGTTCGATGACGTCAGTTTTGGCAATGTGTCATCGGATGAAGCGAATTTCGCCGACGGCCAGCGCCCCGTCACGCCGCGCACCACGTTGCTGCGCTTCAATGATTTTGATGATGTCGAGCGATTGTTTGCGGAGAATTTGGACATCGCGGCAGTGATTCTCGAACCGATGCTCGCCAATGCCGGCTGCATCATGCCGGCGCCGGGCTATCTGCTGCATGTGCAGGAAGTGGCGCATCGACATGGCGCCCTGGTGATCTGTGACGAAGTGCTGATGGGGTTCCGCTTGTTCGCGGGGCTCGCGGGGTTGCAGGCAGGACTGGATCCGGACATCGCCAGCGTCGGCAAGGCGATCGGTAATGGTGTGCCGGTCTCGGCGATAGTCGGCAAGCCGCACATTCTTGCCGGTTTCGAAGAAGGTCGCGTCCTGCGTGGCGGCACGTTCAGCGGCAACCCGATGGCGTGTGCGGCAGTGACCAGCACCTTGGCGCAACTGGATGATGCGGATTATCAGCGTTTGATTGCGCGGGGTGAGGCGTTGCGTGTTTCCGTGGAGGCCTCGTTCAAGGCGCACGGGATGACAGTGAGCACCAGTGGTTACGGCAATGTTTTCGGGATCTGGCCGTCAGCGCAGGCGCCGACCAGCTATGCCGAGGCGCTGGAGTGTGGTGATGCAGAATTCAGCAAAGCGTTGCATCTGGCGTTGCGGGAACTCGGGGTGCTTGTAATGCCCTCGCCGTACGGGCGCGTTTATCTGTCGTTTGCGCATGATGATGAAGTGGTTGAAGAAATGAAGGCTGCGTTTGAGGCGGCGGCCTCTAAGCTGGCCGGGCGGTTTGGCTGAAAGAATTGGGGGGGTCAGGCCTGGCGTGCAAGGCGTCGGGTCTGGCGGTTAAGATCCACCGCTTTCGCGAGCAGGCTCGCTCCCACCGGGTTCTTTGGTGTCCACAAAATTCCGGACACATCACAAAACACTGTGGGAGCTGGCTTGCCAGCGATAGCGGTGGTTCATTCAAATCTACAGTGACTGACTGGCCGCCATCGCTGGCAAGCCAGCTCCCACAGGGTTCTCGGTTGGAGACAAGACGTCCGGCCCACCACAGCTCGCACCCACAGGGATCCGCGTCGTTCGGTCAAAACACTGATCCAGAGCGTTAGCGGCTTATGAAAATCGTGTAAAACGTCCGCCGTCGCTACATGCAGTAACGTGCAAGTAAGACAACTTCCCAACTGGCTTCCCGTTAAACAGTTACAAAACCGGCTCAAACGATATCAATTATCATTTAGCCGCAACTATGTTCGTTACATTTCAAACAAAACATATTTCGTCCAAACCCGGCTAATGCCCGCAACGCATGGGCCGCAGGGGCTCGGAGCGACGCTATGTCCTTATTCCAATAAATAATTTCGCTATAGGAATTTTACTTGCCGGGTGTTTAGCCATAAAATCAGCCCGATTGATTGCTGCGACATATCGTCACTGCCTTATTTCTTTATCAAGCTCAGAGACCTTTGCTCTCTGTTAAGGATTACCAGCATGCCCGAAGCGACAGGACTCATGGCCCACAACTGGGGCTTTGCCATTTTCCTTCTGGGTGTCGTCGGCCTGTGTGCCTTCATGCTTGGCGTCTCCAGCCTCCTTGGGTCAAAAGCCTGGGGTCGCAGCAAAAACGAACCGTTCGAGTCGGGCATGCTACCTACCGGTGGCGCCCGCTTGCGGCTCTCAGCCAAATTCTATCTGGTCGCGATGCTCTTCGTGATCTTCGATATCGAAGCCCTCTTTCTCTTTGCATGGTCTGTGTCCGTCCGCGAAAGCGGCTGGACCGGATTCGTCGAAGCTCTCGTTTTCATAGCAATTCTGTTGGCAGGTCTTGTCTACCTGTTCCGAGTGGGCGCCCTTGACTGGGCTCCGGAAGCTCGTCGCAAGCGGCAGGCGAAGCTGAAACAATGAGGCTTTGGCAATGCAATACAATCTCACCAGGATCGACCCCGATGCTCCTAACGAGCAGTATCCGATTGGCCAGCGGGAAACCGTTGCCGATCCGTTAGAAGATCAAGTCCACAAAAACATTTTCATGGGCAAGCTGGAAGACGTGCTGAGTGGCGCGGTCAACTGGGGGCGTAAAAACTCCCTGTGGCCGTACAACTTCGGCCTGTCGTGCTGCTACGTGGAAATGACCACCGCCTTCACGGCGCCCCACGACATTGCGCGCTTTGGCGCCGAAGTGATCCGGGCTTCGCCGCGTCAGGCCGACTTCATGGTTATCGCCGGGACCTGCTTCATCAAGATGGCGCCGATCATTCAGCGTCTCTACGAGCAAATGCTCGAGCCGAAATGGGTTATCTCCATGGGTTCGTGCGCCAACTCCGGTGGCATGTACGACATCTACTCCGTGGTTCAAGGGGTGGACAAGTTCTTGCCCGTGGACGTCTACGTACCTGGCTGCCCGCCCCGTCCGGAAGCATTTCTGCAAGGTTTGATGCTGTTGCAGGAATCGATTGGACAGGAGCGTCGTCCGCTTTCCTGGGTCGTTGGTGATCAAGGCGTGTACCGCGCCGACATGCCTTCGCAGAAGGAACAGCGCCGCGAACAGCGAATCGCAGTCACCAATCTGCGCAGCCCTGACGAAGTCTGATCCAGATCTGTTCTTAGTAACGAGAAGCTGGCTTCATTCTTTACGTTGACCGAAAGCGAAAAAATAACCATGACTACAGGCAGTGCTCTGTACATCCCGCCTTACAAGGCAGACGACCAGGATGTGGTCGTCGAACTGAACAACCGTTTTGGCGCCGAAGCGTTCACCGCTCAGGCAACCCGCACCGGCATGCCGGTGCTGTGGGTGGCCCGCGCCAAACTGGTTGAAGTCCTGACTTTCCTGCGCAACCTGCCCAAGCCGTACGTCATGCTCTATGACCTGCACGGCGTGGACGAGCGTCTGCGCACCAAGCGTCAAGGGCTGCCAACCGGCGCCGATTTCACCGTGTTCTATCACCTCATGTCGCTGGAGCGTAATAGTGACGTGATGATCAAGGTTGCCTTGTCCGAGGGCGACCTCAGCATGCCTTCCGTTACCAGCATCTGGCCGAACGCCAACTGGTACGAGCGCGAAGTCTGGGACATGTTCGGCATCGACTTCAAAGGCCACCCGCACCTGTCGCGCATCATGATGCCGCCGACCTGGGAAGGTCACCCGCTGCGCAAGGACTTCCCGGCGCGCGCCACCGAATTCGATCCGTACAGCCTCAACCTCGCCAAGCAGCAACTCGAGGAAGAAGCCGCACGTTTCCGTCCGGAAGACTGGGGCATGAAGCGTTCCGGTGCCAACGAGGACTACATGTTCCTCAACCTCGGCCCGAACCACCCTTCCGCGCACGGTGCGTTCCGCATCATTCTGCAGCTGGACGGTGAAGAGATCGTCGACTGCGTTCCAGACATCGGTTACCACCACCGTGGCGCCGAGAAAATGGGCGAGCGCCAGTCCTGGCACAGCTATATTCCGTACACCGACCGCATCGACTACCTCGGCGGCGTGATGAACAACCTGCCGTACGTGCTCTCGGTCGAGAAGCTGGCCGGCATCAAGGTGCCGCAGAAGGTCGACGTCATCCGCATCATGATGGCCGAGTTCTTCCGTATCACCAGTCACTTGCTCTTCCTGGGTACCTACATCCAGGACGTCGGTGCCATGACCCCGGTGTTCTTCACTTTTACCGACCGCCAGAAGGCGTACACGGTGATCGAAGCCATCACCGGTTTCCGTCTGCACCCGGCGTGGTACCGCATCGGTGGCGTTGCCCACGACCTGCCGCGTGGCTGGGAAAAACTGGTCAAGGATTTCGTCGAGTGGATGCCCAAGCGTCTGGACGAATACACCAAGGCTGCGCTGCAGAACAGCATCCTCAAGGGTCGTACCGTCGGCGTCGCGGCCTACAACACCAAAGAGGCCCTGGAATGGGGCGTCACCGGTGCCGGCCTGCGTTCGACCGGTTGCGATTTCGACCTGCGCAAGGCGCGTCCGTACTCGGGCTACGAGAACTTCGAATTCGAAGTGCCGCTGGCCGTTAACGGCGATGCCTACGACCGCTGCATGGTTCGCGTCGAAGAGATGCGCCAGAGCATCAAGATCATCGACCAGTGCATGCGCAACATGCCGGAAGGCCCGTACAAGGCGGATCACCCGCTGACCACGCCGCCGCCGAAAGAGCGCACGCTGCAGCACATCGAAACCCTGATCACGCACTTCCTGCAGGTTTCGTGGGGCCCGGTCATGCCGGCCAACGAATCCTTCCAGATGATCGAAGCGACCAAGGGCATCAACAGTTATTACCTGACGAGCGACGGCGGCACCATGAGCTACCGTACCCGGATCCGCACCCCGAGCTTCCCGCACTTGCAGCAGATCCCTTCGGTGATCAAAGGCAGCATGGTCGCGGACTTGATTGCGTACCTGGGTAGTATCGACTTCGTTATGGCCGACGTGGACCGCTAAGCATGAACAGCACGCTTATCCAGACAGACCGTTTCACCCTGAGTGAAACCGAGCGCTCGGCCATCGAGCACGAGCTGCATCACTACGAAGACCCGCGCGCGGCGTCGATCGAAGCCCTGAAGATCGTTCAGAAGGAACGCGGCTGGGTGCCGGACGGCGCCCTCTACGCGATCGGCGAGATTCTCGGCATCCCGGCCAGCGACGTTGAAGGCGTGGCGACGTTCTACAGCCAGATCTTCCGTCAGCCGGTCGGCCGCCACATCATTCGCGTCTGCGACAGCATGGTCTGCTACATCGGCGGCCACGAATCGGTGGTCAGCGAAATCCAGAACAATCTGGGCATCGGCCTGGGTCAGACCACCGCCGACGGTCGTTTCACCCTGCTGCCTGTCTGCTGCCTCGGCAACTGCGACAAGGCACCGGCATTGATGATCGACGACGACACTTTTGGCGACGTGCAGCCTGCTGGCGTGGCCAAACTGCTCGAGGGCTACGTATGACCCTGACATCTTTCGGTCCTGCCAACCGCATTCAGCGTTCGGCCGAGACTCACCCGCTGACCTGGCGTCTGCGCGATGACGGCGAAGCCGTGTGGCTCGACGAGTACCAGGCCAAGAACGGTTACGCCGCTGCACGCAAAGCCTTCGCCGACATGGATCAGGACGCCATCGTCCAGACCGTGAAAGACGCGGGCCTCAAAGGCCGCGGCGGTGCAGGCTTCCCCACCGGCGTGAAGTGGGGGCTGATGCCCAAGGACGAATCCATCAACATCCGTTACCTGCTGTGCAACGCGGATGAAATGGAGCCGAACACCTGGAAAGACCGCATGCTGATGGAGCAACTGCCCCATCTGCTGATCGAAGGCATGCTGATCAGTGCGCGCGCGCTGAAAACCTACCGTGGCTACATCTTCCTGCGTGGCGAATACACCACCGCCGCCAAGCACCTCAACCGTGCCGTGGAAGAAGCCA
This sequence comes from Pseudomonas fluorescens, assembly GCF_900636825.1. Taxonomy (NCBI): domain Bacteria; kingdom Pseudomonadati; phylum Pseudomonadota; class Gammaproteobacteria; order Pseudomonadales; family Pseudomonadaceae; genus Pseudomonas; species Pseudomonas fluorescens. The sequence continues at coordinate 3,723,987 of NZ_LR134318.1, forward strand.
AGGCTGCGGGCCTGCTGGGCAAGAACATTCTGGGCAGCGGTTTTGATTTCGAACTGTTCGTCCACACCGGCGCCGGGCGTTACATCTGCGGTGAAGAAACCGCACTGATCAACTCCCTCGAAGGCCGCCGCGCCAACCCGCGCTCCAAGCCGCCCTTCCCTGCCGCCGTGGGCGTGTGGGGCAAGCCGACCTGCGTGAACAACGTCGAAACCCTGTGCAACGTGCCGGCGATCATTGCCGACGGCGTTGACTGGTACAAATCGTTGGCCCGCGAAGGCAGCGAAGACATGGGCACCAAGCTCATGGGCTTCTCCGGCAAGGTCAAGAATCCGGGCCTGTGGGAACTGCCGTTCGGCGTCACCGGTCGCGAGCTGTTCGAAGACTACGCCGGCGGCATGCGCGACGGCTTCAAGCTCAAGGCCTGGCAGCCAGGTGGCGCCGGTACCGGCTTCCTCCTGCCAGAACACCTCGACGCACAAATGTACGCCGGCGGTATCGCCAAAGTGGGCACCCGTATGGGTACCGGCTTGGCCATGGCGGTGGACGACAGCGTCAACATGGTCTCGCTGCTGCGCAACATGGAGCAGTTCTTCGCCCGTGAATCGTGCGGCTTCTGCACCCCGTGCCGTGATGGCTTGCCATGGAGCGTCAAGCTCTTGATGGCCATCGAACAAGGCCGCGGTCAGCCAGGCGACATCGAGACCCTGCTGGGTCTGGTCAACTTCCTCGGCCCGGGCAAGACCTTCTGTGCTCACGCACCGGGTGCCGTGGAGCCGTTGGGCAGTGCCATCAAATACTTCCGTCCAGAGTTCGAAGCCGGTATCGCGCCCGCAAGCGCTGCCGTCCCGCCTCTGGCAAGGCCGATCGTAGTCGGCGCGTAAACGCTTAAAAAGGTGAAGGGTCCGTGCCCTTCGCCTTTCGTCCGATGACGCCTTTCGGGGCTGACTGGATTCGGACGGATAACAAGATTCCATTAGCCACGCCCGCTGACACCGGGCCAACGAAGACCTTTGAACCATGGCCACTATCCACGTAGACGGCAAAGCGCTCGAAGTCGACGGGGCAGACAACCTGTTACAGGCATGTCTGTCGCTGGGCCTCGACATTCCATATTTCTGCTGGCACCCCGCGCTTGGTAGCGTGGGGGCTTGCCGCCAGTGCGCGGTCAAGCAGTACACCGACGAGAACGACACCCGTGGTCGCATCGTGATGTCCTGCATGACCCCGGCCACCGACAACACCTGGATCTCCATCGACGATGAAGAATCCAAGGCGTTCCGCGCCAGTGTTGTCGAATGGCTGATGACCAACCACCCGCACGACTGCCCGGTGTGCGAGGAAGGCGGTCACTGTCACTTGCAAGACATGACGGTGATGACCGGCCACAACGAGCGCCGTTATCGCTTCAGCAAACGCACGCACCAGAATCAGCAACTCGGCCCGTTCATTTCCCACGAAATGAACCGCTGCATCGCTTGCTACCGTTGCGTGCGTTTCTATAAGGACTACGCCGGCGGCACCGACCTCGGTGTGTTTGGCGCCCATGACAACGTGTATTTCGGTCGCGTTGAAGACGGCACCCTCGAAAGCGAGTTCTCCGGCAACCTCACCGAGGTCTGCCCGACCGGTGTGTTCACCGACAAGACTCACTCCGAGCGCTATAACCGCAAATGGGACATGCAGTTCGCCCCGAGCATCTGCCATAGCTGCTCGAGCGGTTGCAACATCTCCCCGGGCGAGCGCTACGGTGAACTGCGTCGCATCGAAAACCGTTTCAACGGTTCGGTGAACCAGTACTTCCTCTGCGACCGTGGCCGTTTCGGTTATGGCTACGTCAACCGCACCGACCGTCCACGTCAACCGCTGCTGGCCGACGGCACCAAGCTGAGCCTCGACGCTGCGCTGGATAAAGCCGCCGACCTGCTGCGCGGTCGCAACATCGTCGGTATCGGTTCGCCGCGTGCCAGCCTTGAAAGCAACTACGCGTTGCGCGAACTGGTCGGCGCCGAGCACTTCTACTCCGGTATCGAAGCCTCCGAATTGGAGCGCATCCGTCTGGTTCTGCAAGTGCTGAACGACAGCCCGCTGCCAGTGCCGAATATGCGCGACATCGAAGACCACGACGCGATTTTCGTACTCGGTGAAGACCTGACCCAGACCGCCGCCCGTGTCGCGCTGTCGCTGCGTCAATCGGTCAAAGGCAAGGCTGAAGACATGGCCGAAGCCATGCGCGTTCAGCCTTGGCTTGACGCTGCGGTGAAGAACATCGGTCAGCACGCACTGAACCCGCTGTTCATCGCCAGCCTCGCCGAAACCAAGCTCGACGACGTCGCGGAAGAATGTGTACACGCAGCTCCCGATGATCTGGCGCGCATCGGTTTCGCCGTTGCCCATGCACTGGATGCCAGCGCTCCGGCCGTTGAAGGTCTGGACGCTGAAGCACTGGAACTGGCTCAGCGCATCGCCGACGCCCTGCTCGCGGCCAAACGTCCGCTGATCATCGCCGGTACTTCGCTGGGCTCCAAAGCCCTGATCGAAGCCGCGGCGAACATTGCCAAGGCCTTGAAGCTGCGCGAGAAGAACGGTTCGATCAGCCTGATCGTGCCGGAAGCCAACAGCCTCGGTCTGGCAATGCTCGGTGGCGAATCGGTCGACGCCGCGCTGCAAGCGGTGATCGATGGCAAGGCCGACGCGATCGTTGTGCTGGAAAACGATCTGTACACCCGCACCGCCAAAGCCAAGGTCGATGCCGCGCTGAACGCTGCGCAAGTAGTGATCGTCGCCGATCATCAGAAAACCGCCACCACCGACCGCGCGCACCTGGTGCTGCCGGCGGCGAGCTTCGCTGAAGGTGACGGCACGCTGGTCAGCCAGGAAGGTCGCGCTCAGCGCTTCTTCCAGGTTTTCGATCCGCAATATCTGGACGCGAGCATTCTGGTTCACGAAGGCTGGCGCTGGCTGCACGCCCTGCGCGCCACTCTGCTGAACCAGCCGATCGACTGGACGCAACTCGACCACGTCACCGCTGCCGTTGCTTCGAGCACCGCGCAATTGGCACGTATTGTCGATGCTGCACCGTCGGCGGCGTTCCGCATCAAGGGTCTGAAGCTGGCGCGTGAGCCGCTGCGTTATTCCGGTCGCACCGCGATGCGCGCCGACATCAGCGTTCACGAACCACGCACCCCGCAAGACAAAGACACCGCGTTCGCCTTCTCCATGGAAGGTTACTCGGGCTCTGCCGAACCGCGTCAGCAAGTGCCGTTCGCCTGGTCGCCGGGCTGGAACTCGCCACAAGCGTGGAACAAGTTCCAGGACGAAGTCGGTGGTCACCTGCGCGCTGGCGATCCGGGCACCCGCCTGATCGAAAGCAGCGGCGACTCGCTGAACTGGTTCGCTGCCGCGCCGCGCGCGTTCAATCCGGCGCCGGGCACCTGGCAAGCCGTGCCGTTCTTCCACCTGTTCGGCAGCGAAGAAAACTCTTCGAAAGCCGCCCCGGTGCAAGAACGCATTCCGGCTGCTTATGTTGCTCTGGCCAAGTCGGAAGCAGATCGTCTGGGCGTCAACGACGGTGCCCTGCTGAGCCTGAACGTCGCCGGTCAGACCCTGCGTCTGCCGCTGCGCATCAATGAAGAGCTGGGCGCCGGTCTGGTGGCACTGCCTGCGGGCATCGCCGGCATTCCACCGGCATTCGCTGGCGTGTCCGTCGACGGTCTGCAGGAGGCAGCGCAATGACATGGTTCACCCCTGAAGTGATCGATGTGATCCTGACGGTCATCAAAGCCATCGTGATTCTGCTGGCCGTGGTGGTCGCAGGCGCCTTGCTCAGCTTTGTCGAACGTCGTCTGCTGGGCTGGTGGCAGGACCGCTACGGTCCGAACCGCGTCGGTCCGTTTGGTATGTTCCAGATCGCCGCCGACATGCTGAAGATGTTCTTCAAGGAAGACTGGACTCCACCGTTTGCCGACAAGGTGATCTTCACCCTGGCACCGGTGGTGGCCATGTCTGCCCTGCTGATCGCCTTTGCAATCATCCCGATCACCCCGACCTGGGGCGTGGCGGATCTGAACATCGGCCTGCTGTTCTTCTTCGCCATGGCCGGTCTGTCGGTGTACGCAGTGCTGTTCGCTGGCTGGTCGAGTAACAACAAGTTCGCCCTGCTGGGCAGCTTGCGTGCCTCGGCGCAGACCGTCTCCTACGAAGTGTTCATGGGCCTGGCCCTGATGGGCATCGTGGTGCAGGTCGGCTCGTTCAACATGCGCGACATCGTCGAATACCAGGCGCAGAACCTGTGGTTCATCATTCCGCAGTTCTTCGGCTTCTGTACCTTCTTCATTGCTGGCGTCGCCGTGACTCACCGTCACCCGTTCGACCAGCCGGAAGCGGAACAGGAACTGGCCGACGGTTACCACATTGAATACGCCGGTATGAAATGGGGCATGTTCTTCGTCGGTGAATACATCGGCATCATCCTGATCTCGGCGCTGCTGGTCACCCTGTTCTTCGGTGGCTGGCACGGTCCGTTCGGCATTCTGCCGCAACTGTCCTTCGTCTGGTTCGCACTGAAGACCGCGTTCTTCATCATGCTGTTCATCCTGCTGCGCGCTTCCATCCCGCGTCCGCGTTATGACCAGGTGATGGATTTCAGCTGGAAATTCTGCCTGCCACTGACCCTGATCAATTTGCTGGTGACCGCGGCGGTCGTGTTGTGGAACACGCCTGCGGTTGCGGTTCAGTGAGGATTTGACCCATGTTCAAATATATTGGCGACATCGTTAAGGGTACCGGTACCCAGTTGCGCAGCCTGGTCATGGTCTTCGGCCATGGCTTCCGCAAGCGCGACACCCTGCAATACCCGGAAGAACAGGTCTACCTGCCGCCGCGTTACCGTGGCCGCATCGTACTGACCCGCGACCCCGACGGCGAAGAACGCTGCGTAGCCTGCAACCTGTGCGCCGTGGCTTGCCCGGTGGGTTGCATCTCGCTGCAGAAAGCTGAAACCGAAGACGGTCGCTGGTACCCGGACTTCTTCCGTATCAACTTCTCGCGCTGCATTTTCTGCGGTCTCTGCGAGGAAGCCTGTCCGACCACCGCGATCCAGCTGACCCCGGATTTCGAGATGGCCGAGTTCAAACGTCAGGACCTGGTGTACGAGAAAGAAGATCTTTTGATCTCCGGCCCCGGCAAAAACCCTGATTACAACTTCTATCGTGTTGCAGGTATGGCAATCGCTGGCAAGCCGAAAGGCGCTGCGCAGAATGAAGCCGAACCGATCAACGTGAAGAGCTTGCTGCCTTAAGGAAGAACGATGGAATTCGCTTTCTATTTCGCATCGGGTATTGCGGTGGTGTCCACGCTGCGTGTGGTCACCAACACCAACCCTGTGCACGCCCTGCTCTACCTGATCATCTCGTTGATCGCCGTGGCCATGACCTTCTTCGCCCTCGGCGCACCGTTTGCCGGTGTGCTGGAAGTGATCGCCTACGCCGGCGCCATCATGGTGCTGTTCGTGTTCGTGGTGATGATGCTCAACCTGGGTCCCGCCTCGGTGCAGCAGGAACGCACCTGGCTCAAACCCGGCATCTGGGCAGGACCGGTGATTCTCGCCGGGCTGCTGCTGGCCGAACTGCTGTATGTGCTGTTCGCTCACCAGAGCGGCCAGGCCATCGGCCACACCACCGTAGACGCGAAAGCCGTGGGCGTCAGCCTGTTTGGCCCGTACCTGCTGGTGGTCGAACTCGCCTCGATGCTGCTGCTCGCCGCAGCCGTCACGGCGTTCCATTTGGGCCGTAACGAGGCGAAGGAGTAAGACATGCCTGCTATCCCTCTCGAGCATGGACTGGCGGTTGCCGGCATCCTGTTCTGCCTTGGTCTGGTCGGCCTGATGGTCCGCCGCAACATTTTGTTCGTGTTGATGAGTCTGGAAGTGATGATGAACGCCTCTGCCCTGGCCTTCATCGTTGCGGGCGCCCGCTGGGCGCAACCGGATGGACAGATCATGTTCATCCTGGTGATCAGCCTTGCAGCGGCCGAGGCCAGTATTGGCCTGGCGATCCTGCTGCAACTGTATCGCCGCTTCCACACGCTCGATATCGACGCTGCCAGTGAGATGCGCGGATGAACCTACTCTTTCTGACTTTCGTATTCCCTCTGATCGGGTTCCTGTTGCTGTCGTTCTCGCGCGGCCGCTTCTCGGAAAACCTCTCGGCGCTGATCGGTGTCGGTTCGATCGGCCTGTCGGCCATCGTCACCGCTTACGTGATCTGGCAATTCAACGTCGCACCACCGGAGGGTGGCGTTTATACCCAGGTGCTGTGGCGCTGGATGTCGGTGGAAGGTTTCCAGCCGAACTTCGCCCTGTACCTGGATGGCCTGTCGGTGACCATGCTCGGTGTGGTCGTCGGCGTTGGCTTCCTGATCCACCTGTTCGCGTCCTGGTACATGCGTGGCGAAGACGGTTACTCGCGCTTCTTCTCGTACACCAACCTGTTTATCGCCAGCATGCTGTTCCTGATCCTCGGCGATAACCTGTTGTTCATCTACTTCGGTTGGGAAGGCGTGGGCCTGTGCTCGTACCTGTTGATCGGTTTCTACTACAGCAACCGCAACAACGGTAACGCAGCGCTGAAGGCATTTATCGTGACCCGCATCGGCGACGTGTTCATGGCCATCGGCCTGTTCATCCTCTTCCAGCAACTGGGCACGCTGAATGTCCAGGAACTGCTGGTGCGTGCGCCGGAGCACTTCAAGGTCGGCGACTTCTGGATTGTTCTGGCGACCCTGATGCTGCTCGGTGGTGCTGTCGGTAAATCGGCGCAACTGCCGCTGCAAACCTGGCTCGCAGACGCGATGGCCGGCCCTACCCCGGTTTCGGCACTGATCCACGCCGCAACCATGGTGACTGCTGGTGTCTACCTGATCGCCCGTACCCACGGTCTGTTTGCGTTGGCTCCGGACATTCTGCATCTCGTAGGCATCGTCGGTGGCGTGACCCTGGTACTGGCCGGTTTCGCCGCGCTGGTGCAGACCGACATCAAACGTATCCTCGCCTACTCGACCATGAGCCAGATCGGCTACATGTTCCTGGCCCTGGGCGTGGGTGCGTGGGAAGGCGCGATCTTCCACCTGATGACCCACGCCTTCTTCAAGGCTCTGTTGTTCCTTGCTTCCGGTGCGGTGATCGTTGCCTGCCACCACGAGCAGAACATCTTCAAGATGGGCGGTCTGTGGAAGAAATTGCCATTGGCCTACGCCAGCTTCATCGTCGGTGGCGCTGCGCTGGCCGCATTGCCTCTGGTGACTGCGGGCTTCTACTCCAAGGATGAAATCCTCTGGGAAGCGTTCGCCAGCGGCAACCACGGTCTGCTTTACGCAGGTCTGGTCGGTGCGTTCATGACTTCGCTGTACACCTTCCGCCTGATCTTCATCGCGTTCCACGGTGAAGCCAAGACCGAAGCCCACGCTGGCCACGGCATCGCACACTGGCTGCCACTGTCGGTGCTGATCGTGCTGTCGACCTTCGTCGGCGCGATGATCGTGCCACCGCTGCACGGCGTGTTGCCGCAAAGCGTTGGTCATGCCGGTGGCGAAGCCAAGCACAGTCTGGAAATCGCCTCGGGCGCCATCGCCCTGGCCGGTATCCTGCTGGCAGCGCTGCTGTTCCTCGGCAAGCGTCGCTTCGTCACGGCGATCGCCAACAGCGGCATCGGCCGTTTCCTTTCGGCCTGGTGGTTCGCTGCCTGGGGCTTCGACTGGATCTACGACAAACTGTTCGTCAAGCCGTACCTTGCGATCAGCCACGTACTGCGCAAAGACCCGCTCGACCAGACCATCGGTCTGATCCCGCGTATGGCCAAGGGTGGTCACACTGCCCTGAGCCGCACCGAGACCGGTCAACTGCGTTGGTACGCTGCTTCGATGGCTGCGGGTGCCGTGCTGGTTATTGGCGCGATCGTGCTGGTAGCGGTCTGATATGAACCTTGCGAATTTGCGAAAGGAAACGAGCCCGTCATGATTCTGCCTTGGCTAATCCTGATCCCCTTCATCGGCGGCCTGCTGTGCTGGATGGGTGAGCGCTTCGGCGCTACCCTCCCGCGCTGGATTGCGCTGTTGACCATGACCCTGGAACTCGCACTCGGCCTCTGGCTGTGGGCCCACGGTGACTATTCATTTGCTCCGGCGCCTGGCGCCGATCCGACCTGGGCGCTTGAGTTCAAGCATGTCTGGATCCAGCGTTTCGGCATCAACGTGCACCTGGCCCTCGACGGCCTGTCGCTGTTGATGATCCTGCTGACCGGTCTGCTGGGTATCCTCTCGGTACTCTGCTCGTGGAAAGAAATTCAACGTCACGTTGGCTTCTTCCACCTGAACCTGATGTGGATCCTGGGCGGCGTTGTCGGCGTATTCCTCGCCCTCGACCTGTTCATGTTCTTCTTCTTCTGGGAAATGATGCTGGTGCCGATGTACTTCCTCATCGCGCTCTGGGGTCACAGTTCTTCGGACGGCAAGAAAACCCGGATCTACGCAGCGACCAAGTTCTTCATCTTCACTCAGGCGTCCGGCCTGATCATGCTGGTGGCGATCCTCGGTCTGGTGCTGGTCAACTTCAACAACACCGGCGTGATTACTTTCAACTACGCCGACCTGTTGAAAACCAAGATGTCGATGACCACCGAGTACATTCTGATGCTCGGCTTCTTCATCGCCTTCGCGGTCAAGCTGCCAGTGGTTCCGTTCCACTCCTGGCTGCCTGATGCTCACGCCCAGGCACCGACTGCCGGTTCCGTCGACCTCGCCGGTATCCTGCTGAAAACCGCGGCCTACGGTCTGCTGCGTTTCGCCCTGCCGCTGTTCCCGAATGCCTCGGCCGAGTTCGCCCCGATCGCCATGACCCTCGGTCTGATCGGGATCTTCTACGGCGCGTTCCTGGCGTTCGCCCAAACCGACATCAAGCGTCTGATCGCCTTCTCTTCCGTTTCCCACATGGGCTTCGTGTTGATCGGCATCTACTCCGGCAGCCAACTGGCGCTGCAAGGCGCAGTGATCCAGATGCTCGCGCACGGTCTGTCGGCAGCGGCGCTGTTTATCCTCAGCGGTCAGTTGTACGAGCGTCTGCACACGCGTGACATGCGTGAGATGGGCGGTCTGTGGTCGCGTATCGCTTACCTGCCGGCAATCAGCCTGTTCTTCGCCGCCGCGTCGCTGGGCTTGCCGGGCACCGGTAACTTTGTTGGCGAGTTCCTGATCCTGATCGGTTCTTTCGCCAGTGCTCCATGGGTCACCGCGATTGCTACGTCCGGTCTGGTGTTCGGTTCGGTCTACTCGCTGATCATGATCCACCGTGCCTACTTCGGCCCGTCGAAATCCGACGCGGTGCTGCACGGTATGGACGCGCGCGAACTGATCATGGTGCTCGGTCTGGCGGTGCTGCTGATTTACCTCGGCGTCTACCCGCAACCGTTCCTCGACACCTCTGCCGCCACCATGCATGGCGTGCAGCAGTGGCTCGGCACCGCCTTCTCTCAACTCGCTTCGGCCCGGTAAGAGCGCTATGGAATTCACGATTCAACACTTTATTGCGCTTGCGCCACTGTTGATCACCAGCCTCACCATTATCGTGGTGATGCTGGCAATCGCCTGGCGCCGCAACCACTCGCAGACCTTCCTGATTTCGGTGGCGGGTCTGAACCTGGCCCTGCTGTCGATCCTGCCTGCGTTGAAAGTCGCGCCTCTGGCCGTGACCCCGTTGCTGCAAATCGATGCCTTCGCCTGCCTGTACATGGCGATGATCCTGGTCGCCACCCTCGCTTGCGTCACCCTTGCCCACGCTTATCTGGGTGATGGCGGTTCGGGTTACCCGGGCAATCGCGAAGAACTGTACCTGCTGATCCTGATGGCCGCCGCCGGTGGTCTGGTTCTGGTCAGCGCGCAGCACCTGGCCGGTTTGTTCATCGGTCTGGAACTGCTTTCGGTACCGGTCTACGGTCTGGTGGCTTACGCCTTTTTCAACAAGCGTTCGCTGGAAGCCGGCATCAAGTACATGGTGCTGTCGGCCGCCGGTTCCGCGTTCCTGTTGTTCGGTATGGCGCTACTTTACGCAGACGCCGGTTCGCTGAGCTTCGTCGGCATCGGTCAGGCCCTGGCTGCAACCGGCCTGCCAAGCCCGCTGGCGCAACTGGGCCTGGGCATGATGCTGATCGGTCTGGCGTTCAAGCTGTCGCTGGTACCGTTCCACCTGTGGACGCCGGACGTGTACGAAGGTGCTCCGGCACCAGTGGCGGCGTTCCTCGCCACTGCATCGAAGGTCGCAGTGTTCGCGGTGATGGTGCGTCTGTTCCAGCTCTCCCCTGCCGCGAGCAGCGGCGTGCTGAGCGATGTACTGAGCGTCATCGCGGTCGCCTCGATCCTGTTCGGTAACCTTCTGGCCCTGACCCAGAGCAACCTCAAGCGTCTGCTCGGTTACTCGTCCATCGCGCACTTCGGCTACTTGCTGATCGCCCTGGTGGCGAGCAAGGGTCTGGCGGTGGAAGCCATCGGCGTCTACCTGGTGACTTACGTGATCACCAGCCTCGGCGCGTTCGGCGTGATCACCCTGATGTCGTCGCCTTACAACGGCCGTGACGCCGACGCCCTGTACGAATACCGCGGCCTGTTCTGGCGTCGTCCGTACCTGACCGCCGTGCTGACCGTGATGATGCTGTCCCTGGCCGGCATCCCGCTGACCGCCGGCTTCATCGGCAAGTTCTACATCATCGCCAGCGGTGTCGAAACGCGTCAGTGGTGGCTGGTCGGCGCACTGGTTCTGGGCAGCGCCATCGGCGTCTTCTACTACCTGCGCGTGATGGTCACCCTGTACCTGATCGAGCCAAACCTGCGTCGCCACGACGCCCAGCTGCACTGGGAACAGAAGGCAGGCGGCGTGATGCTGCTGGCCATCGCCCTGGTCGCATTCTTCCTGGGTGTGTACCCGCAGCCATTGCTGGTGCTGGTACAACAGGCGGGTCTGGCGGGCTGATTGCTCTGTTAGAACTGGAAACAAAAAAACGGCACCTTCGGGTGCCGTTTTTTTTGCGCGGGTTCTCCGCAGCAAACAGTACGTGGCGAGCGCCGCATCCGGTCCCGCTTACGGAGTCGAGGTCTTTTTCCGACACGCCAGTCGCGACGTCTCCCCTCCACTCTATCTCCTCTTCTCACTCCACATGTAGACGCTTCCTACAGGTATTTTTGCGAGCGGAGTCTAGCGTTGAATAAGCAGCGAAAAGGATGGCTCGGAGGCCTTGACCAATTCGCTTTTCAAGCACAACACTATACGTAGGCAGCGTACAAAACATGGATGCTCTTTTTATCGAACTCCCTGCGTTTCAGAAGCACCGCGACGATTACCTCGACGAAGACCTCTTTCTCAGCTTCCAGCTGGAATTGCTGAAAAACCCCGAAGCAGGCGATCTCATCGAAGAAACAGGAGGGCTACGAAAAATCCGCTTTTGCGATCAACGGCGGGGCAAAGGCAAGCGCAGCGGATTACGCGTCATTTACTACTGGTGGTCAGGCTTCGATCAGTTCTGGCTGTTCACCGTCTACAGCAAAAGCGATCAAAACGACCTGACGCCCGCGCAAAAGAAACTGTTCAGGCAAACGCTGGATCGAGAACTCAACACGAGAACCCACTATGAAACGTGACATTTTTTCCGAACTGATGGATGGCCTCGACGCCCTGGCCGATGAGCGCCAAGGCAAGATCACGCTGCGCACCCACAAGGTCCAGTTGCCCAAACTGGTGCCGATCACCGCCGAAGAAGTGGTCGCCATCCGTCAACAGCTCAACCTCTCCCGATCGGTGTTTGCGATGTACCTGCGCACCAACACCCGCACGCTCGAAAACTGGGAGCAGGGACGAGCCACGCCCAATGCCCAGGCGACGACATTGATTCGTCTGGTCGAGCGTTTTCCGCAGACGATCGAACAGCTGGCGGCACTGAGCTGAAAGTCAGAATCGCTGACCTGAAAAAATTGGGAGCCAGTCTGTTGGCGACTCGGTAAATCAGCCAGAAAAGAAAACGGCACCTTCCGGTGCCGTTCGCTTCCTGCATTTCCAGCTGTTACTTACGCGCATCCGCCCACGATTTAAGCAGTTCGTTGTAGTTGACCGTCTCGCCTTTCGGCTTCTCGTTGGCCAGTTTCGGCTTAGGTGCACCCGGCTGATCGAACCAGTACTGAGCATCGCGTTCCGGGTTCATTTTCGGTGCGCATACCGACTGCGCCTTGGAGCGTTCGAGGCGCGTCATGATCGCGTCCTGATCCTTGGCCAGGCCATCCAGCGCCTGTTGCGGGGTCTTCTCGCCGCTGGCCGCTTCGGCGATGTGGCTCCACCACAGTTGCGCCAGACGCGGATAGTCCGGCACGTTGGTGCCGGTCGGCGACCATTGCACGCGGGCCGGGCTGCGATAGAACTCGACCAGCCCGCCGAGTTTCGGCGCCAGATCGGTCATCGCTTGCGAGTTGATGTCCGATTCACGAATCGGCGTCAGGCCGACAATGGTTTTCTTCAGCGACACGGTTTTCGATGTTACAAACTGCGCGTACAGCCACGCCGCGAGCTTTTGTTTTTCCGGCGTGGACTTCATGAACGTCCACGAACCCACATCCTGATAGCCGAGCTTCATGCCTTCTTCCCAATACGGGCCTTTAGGCGACGGCGCCATGCGCCACTTCGGCGTGCCGTCGGCGTTGACGACTGGCAGGCCCGGTTTGGTCATGTCGGCGGTGAATGCGGTATACCAGAAGATCTGCTGGGCGATGTTGCCCTGCGACGGCACCGGGCCGGACTCGGAGAAGGTCATGCCCGCCGCTTCCGGTGGCGCATATTTCTTCAACCAGTCGACATATTTGGTGGTGGCGAACACCGCCGCCGGACCGTTGGTGTCGCCGCCACGGGTTACGCTGGAGCCGACCGGGTGGCAGTCCTCGACGCGAATCCCCCACTCGTCCACCGGCAAACCGTTGGGCAGGCCCTTGTCGCCGCCACCGGCCATGGAAAACCAGGCATCAGTGAAGCGCCAACCCAGCGACGGGTCTTTCTTGCCGTAATCCATGTGCCCGTAAACGCGTTTGCCGTCGATTTCCTTGACGTCTTCGCTGAAGAATTTGGCGATGTCTTCATAGGCCGACCAGTTCACCGGTACGCCCAACTCGTAACCGTACTTTTCCTTGAACTTGGCTTTCAGATCGGCGCGCTCGAACCAGTCGGCGCGGAACCAGTACAGGTTGGCGAATTGCTGGTCAGGCAATTGATAGATCTTGCCGTCCGGCGCGGTAGTGAAGGAGATGCCGATGAAGTCCTTGATGTCGAGGGTCGGCGAAGTGAAGTTCTTGCCTTCGTTAGCCATCAGGTCGGTGATCGATTCGGTCTTTCCATAGCGAAAGTGCGTGCCGATCAGGTCGGAGTCGTTGACCCAGCCGTCATAGATGTTCTTGTCCGACTGCATCACCGTTTGCATTTTCTCGACCACGTCGCCTTCCTGCAGCAAATCGTGGGTGAGTTTGATGCCGGTGATTTCGCTGAAGGCCTTGGCCAGCACCTTGGACTCGTATTCGTGGGTGGTCAGCGTTTCGGAAACTACCTTGATGTCCATGCCGCGAAACGGCTCGGCGGCTTTGATGAACCACTTCAATTCTTCCAGCTGCTGTTCAGCCGTCAGGGTCGAGGGCTTGAACTCGCTGCCGATCCATTTTTTTGCAGCATCTTCGTAGGCGTCGGCCCAGGCGGATGCGCTCAAACCGCTGAGTGCCAGCATGGCTGCCAATGAAATGCTATGTCGCAGCTTATTGTTTTTATCGAACATAGAGACCTCCTGTTTAAGTTGTGGAGCCGCGTTGCCGAACGATTCGACTAGCCCCAACGCATCACAGCCAACAGCCACACCAGGGACAACGCGGACGCCACCCAGATGCTCCAGTCGGTGGCGCCGATTACCAGCAGATGCAGGTAGGCGCTGCCGAGAAGACCGATAAACAAGCGATCGCCACGGGTGGTGGCAATCGGCAGAAAACCTCGCCGCAAAATGCTCGGCGAACGCAATTCCCACGTCGTCATGCCCAGCAGAATCAGGCCGATTACGATGAAGAATGCCGCTGTCGGGGTGGTCCAACTCATCCATTCCATCATCAGTTCCTCAGACTCGGCCGAGGGCGAAGCCCTTGGCCACGTGGTTGCGCACAAACCAGATCACCAGCATGCCCGGCAGGATGGTCAACACCCCCGCCGCTGCCAGCACGCCCCAATCGATCCCTGATGCCGACACCGTTCGCGTCATCACCGCCGCAATCGGTTTGGCGTTGACCGAAGTCAGCGTGCGCGCCAGCAGCAGTTCAACCCAGGAAAACATGAAGCAGAAAAACGCTGTCACACCGATGCCTGAACCAATCAGCGGGATGAAAATTTTCACGAAGAACTTGGGGAAACTGTAGCCGTCGATGTAGGCCGTTTCGTCGATCTCCTTCGGTACGCCGGACATGAAGCCTTCAAGAATCCACACCGCCAACGGCACGTTGAACAGGCAGTGCGCCAACGCCACGGCAATGTGCGTGTCAAACAGGCCAATCGACGAATACAGCTGGAAGAACGGCAGCAAAAACACCGCTGGCGGCGCCATGCGGTTAGTCAGCAGCCAGAAGAACAAATGCTTGTCGCCGAGAAAACGATAGCGTGAAAACGCATAGGCCGCCGGTAACGCCACGCTCAGCGAAATCACCGTGTTGAGGCTGACGTAGTACAGCGAGTTGAGATAACCGGTGTACCAACTCGGATCAGTGAAGATCACCTTGTAGTTCGCCAGCGTGAACTCCTGTGGGAAAAGGGTCAGGCCGCCGAGGATTTCGGTGTTGCTCTTGAAGGACATGTTCAGCAGCCAGTAAATCGGCACCAGCAGGAACAGGATGTACACCAGCAACGGAATAAGCTTTCTCTTGCTCATGGCCGGGCCTCAGCGGTTGGCGTCGGAGTGCGTCATGGCGGTATAGAACAGCCAGGACACCAACAGGATGATCAGGAAGTACACCAGCGAAAACGCCGCTGCCGGACCCAGGTCGAATTGTCCTACGGCCATCTGCGTCAGCGTCTGACTGAGGAACGTCGTGGCATTGCCCGGACCGCCGCCGGTGAGCACGAACGGCTCGGTGTAGATCATGAAACTGTCCATGAAGCGGAGCATCACTGCGATCAGCAGCACGCTTTTCAGTTTGGGCAACTGGATATGACGGAACACCGCCCACGCCGAGGCCCGATCGATACGCGCGGCTTGATAATAGACGTCGGGAATCGCCCGCAAACCGGAAAAACACAGCAGCGCCACCAGTGACGTCCAGTGCCAGACGTCCATTACCAGCACGGTCACCCAGGCGTCCATGGTATTGGCTGCGTAGTTGTAGCTGATGCCCATCGCGTTAAGGCTGGAACCAAGCAGGCCGATGTCGGCGCGGCCAAAGATCTGCCAGATGGTGCCGACAACGTTCCACGGAATCAGCAACGGAATCGCCAGGATGATCAACACCACAGAAGACCAGCGGCCCTTGGTCGGCATGGTCAGCGCGACGGCGATGCCCAGCGGGATTTCGATCAGCAGCACGCACGCCGAATAAATGAACTGACGCAGCAGCGAATCATGCAAGCGCGGGTCGAGCAGCACTTGCTTGTACCAATCGGCGCCGACGAAATAGCGGCTCGACTGGTCGAAGATGTCCTGCACCGAATAATTGACCACAGTCATCATCGGGATCACCGCACTGAACGCCACCAGCAGAAACACCGGCAACACCAGCCACCAGGCCTTGTTGTTCTGCACCTTGTTCATGGCTGCACCTCATCGTCGGCTTCGAGCAGAAATTCATCGGCATACACCATCAGCCACTGCGCCGGGAAACTGATGTACGCCGTGCCCTGCGGCACCGGTTTGTCCTCGGCCAGTCGCACCTTCAACGGCGCACCGTCAAGGTTGAGGGTCATGATCTTGTAGGTGCCGAGGTCTTCGACGTGTACGACTTTTGCCTGCATCGCGTCGTCAAACGGCTCGTCCCACACGTGAATAAACTCGGGACGGATGCCGACCTTCAGATTTTTCCACTGACCGTGTTCGATATGGCGCTGCATGGCGTCGGACAGCGGCAGGTGCGTCGAGGCGAAACCGACCCCACCGGGCTGCGGCTGCACCTCGATCAGATTCATCCCCGGGCTGCCGATGAAATAGCCGACAAAGGTGTGGCTCGGCCGCTCGAACAATTCCCGTGGCGTGCCGAACTGGACAATCTGGCCGCCGTACATCACCGCGATCTTGTCGGCGAAGGTCGAGGCTTCCAGTTGATCGTGGGTCACGTAAACCATGGTGATGTTGAATTGCTCGTGGATCTGCTTGAGCTTGCGCCGCAGTTTCCATTTCAGGTGCGGGTCGATCACCGTCAGCGGCTCGTCGAAGAGGATCGCCGAGACGTCGTCGCGCACCAGCCCCCGGCCCATGGAAACTTTCTGTTTTTCGTCGGCGGTGAGGTTGCGCGCCTTCTTGCTCAGCAGGTTTTGCAAGTCGAGGACTTCGGCGATTTCCTGCACCTTGCTGTGCACTTTCGCCTCGGCCATACCCTGATTTCGCAGCGGAAAAGCCAAATTATCGAACACCGTCATGGTGTCGTAGACCACCGGAAACTGAAAAACCTGGGCAATGTTGCGCTTCTCCGGGGTCAGGTCGTTGACCGCTTTGCCGTCGAACAACACATGACCCTGCGAAGGGCTGAGCAGGCCGGAAATGATGTTGAGCAAAGTCGACTTGCCGCAACCCGACGGACCGAGCAAGGCGTACGCGCCGCCCTGTTCCCAGACGTGATCCATCTCGCGGATCGCGTAGTCCTCAGCGCCGCTCGGGGTTTTGCTGTAGCTGTGGGCGAGATGTTGCAAACGGATTTCGGCCATCAGGCAACCCTCGCGACGCGCCGGCCCGGTGCTTGCACCAGACGGCCCTGCGCATCGAAAACGAACAGTTTGTGGGTCGGGATGTAAATGCGGATCGGCGCATCGACGTCGTATTCGTGAACCCCGGGCAAGTGCAGCACCAGCAGGAAATGCTCGTTGCGCACGTGCAGGAACGTTTCCGAGCCGCTGATTTCGGCGACCTCGACGGTCACCGCCAACTCCAGATCGTCATCGTTGCTCGGCACCAGCGAAATGTGGCTGGGACGCACGCCGAAACGAAACTCGCCCTCACCCACCGGGCGCAGATCGACGCTCAGCGGAAAGTGCACGAAATTGGCGAAACTGACTTCGTTTCCGGCGATGCGACCGGGCATCAGGTTGATTGGCGGTTCGGAGAACAGTTCGGCGGCGAGCACGGTCTGCGGCTGGTGATAAACCGAGGTCGACGGCTCGCTCTGGATCACTCGGCCTTCGTGGAGAATGGTCGTGGTGCCGCCCAGCGCCAGCGCTTCGTTGGGCTCGGTAGTGGCGTAGATGGCGATGGTATGGCGTGCCTTGAACAACTCACGCATTTCCTGACGCAGCTCTTCGCGCAGCTTGTAGTCGAGGTTGACCAAGGGCTCGTCGAACAGGATCAGTTCGGCATCCTTTACCAGTGCGCGGGCCATGGCCGTGCGTTGCTGCTGACCGCCGGACAATTCCAGCGGATAGCGCTGCAAGAATTTTTCGATACGCAGCATGCGTGCGGTTTCCTGCACCTTGCTGTGAATGATGTCCTTCGCGACACCGGCCTGACGAAGCGGCGAGGCGATGTTCTCGAACACGGTCATGGTCGGGTAATTGATGAACTGCTGATAAACCATCGACACATTGCGCAGACGCACCGGGCGCTGTGTGACGTCGACGCCGTTCATCAGGATGCGACCGCTGTCGGGCTTATCCAGCCCGGCCATCAGACGCATGAGGCTGGTTTTGCCGGAGAGGGTACGGCCGAGCAAAACGTTGAAAGATCCGGGTTCGAATTTCAGGCAGGCATCGTCGATCCAGATCTGGCCCTCGACGGTGCGGCTGACGTGCTCCAGGGTGAGTGACATGGCTCGGCCTTTTTTATTTTTGGAGTCAAGCGACCGGAGCAACAGAGCGACATTCGTGCCAGAAATGGCAAGTGATTGATTTGCCGCGAAAATCGCTGATCACGCGGGTAAGTGACGTTCACAGCTGAACACTTTTGAACAGTCGAGGCGATTGACAATGAACAATAGTGAACAACAATCTATGCACGCTTCGCGATCCCCTGTAGGAGCTGCCGCAGGCTGCGATCTTTTGATCTTGTTTTTTACAATCAAGATCAAAAGATCGCAGCCTGCGGCAGCTCCTACAGGGGATCGCGATTTCATAACAATAATAAAATCGCTGCACTCAGAGGCTCGCCCCCCATGGCCGCACCTGCTTCGCCGCTGTCCCACGATGCGATCGTCCAGACCTCCTGGCAGCGTTGCCGCGCGTTCGGTCTCGACCACCTGAGCGCGCCGGCCTTCGATCAATTGCCCGCCGCCGGCATTGCTCAACTGCTCGACAGCCATCATTCGCTGGTGCAGACCACGCACCAGGAAGTCCTACCCTATTACGAAAATATCCTCAGCAATTCCAACTGCCTGATCATGCTCGCTGACAATCAGGGCCAGGTGCTGACGTCGTGGGGCACGCAGCGGTTTATCGAGCCGAACCTGGCCCGTGGCTTTCAGGCTGGGGCGAGCTGGATGGAGCGCTGCAGCGGCACCAATGCGATCGGCACGGCGCTGGCCTGTGAGCAGGCAGTGCACATTGAGCATGATGAACACTTTCTCAAAGCCAACCGCTTCATGACCGGTTCCGCCGCGCCGATTTTCGACGCCGAGCGCAAGGTCATCGCGGTGCTCGATGTGTCCAGCGACAGCTATCTGCCGCCCTCGCACACCTTGGGCATGGTCAAGATGATGAGCCAGACGGTGGAGAACCGGCTGATCCTCAACTCGTTCCATGGCCAGCATTTTCAACTGACCTTCAACACCGGGTTGAACAAC